>JAGYKZ010000025.1 GCA_018401385.1 Roseicyclus sp. | reverse complement strand
GCCCATTCGCCCAGCGCCGTGTGGGAGAGGATCGCGTTGATCGCCAAGTCACCATCAGGGTCCGCTGTTTCAAGCAGGATGTTGAGGTAATTGGCGGCAATTCTATGATCGCCCTCGGTGAGTGCCTGTCGTGCGGCAAGATAGGCCCCTGCGCTCAAGCCACCCTCGAAGGTTTCAGCATTCGCCAATCTGCCCGTCCCGTTTAGGGTGGTGGCGCAGAGGAGGGCGAAAAGGGCAGCATAACGCATATAAAAAACTCCTCATCATATCAGAGGGAGATTAGGCTGTGCTGCACGTGAAAACAATGGCGCGGAAGCTTATAAAGCCACCGCGCCTGCATCAAATTTTCGAAATTCCAATCACATATTGGGCCTATCACATATTGGGATAGTTTGGCCCGTCCCCACCTTGGGGTGTGACCCATGTGATATTTTGAGACGGGTCCTTAATGTCACAGGTCTTGCAATGGACGCAGTTTTGGAAGTTGATCACAAAGCGCGCGTCTTTTCCTGTCTCCTCGACCACCTCATAGACCCCTGCGGGGCAATAGCGTTGCGCGGGTTCTGCATATTCAGGCAGATTGATCTTGATGGGCACCGCACTATCCGCCAGCCGCAAATGCGCGGGTTGGCTTTCCTCGTGATTTGTCATCGAAAAGCTGACATTGGTCAGACGATCAAAGGACAACACCCCATCAGGTTTTGGATAGTCGATGGGTTTGAAATCACAGGCCTTGCCCGTGGCTTGTGCATCGGTTTTGCGGTGGCGCATCGTGCCAAAGAGGTTCAACCCTGTCAGGTTCGCCACCCACATATCCAAACCGCCAAGGCTCAGGCCGCCCAGAAGGCCGAATTTCGACCAGAGCGGTTTGACGTTGCGCACCCGCTTGAGGTCTTTGCCAATCGGGCCATCGCTGAGGGCGGTGGCGTAATCGTCCAAACTGTCACCCGAACGGCCCGTTTTGATCGCGCCATGCGCCGCTTCGGCGGCGGCAATGCCTGAGAGCATTGCGTTATGATTGCCTTTGATGCGCGGCACATTTACGAGACCAACGCCACAGCCCAAAATCGCCACGCCCGGTGCGACAGGGTTGGGCATGGATTGATAGCCCCCTTCGGAAATCGCGCGCGCGCCATAAGCCACGCGTTTGCCACCCTTCAAAAGCGCGGCAATCATCGGGTGATGCTTAAAGCGTTGGAATTCCATGTAAGGGTAAAGATGTGGGTTTTCATAATTCAAATGCACCACGAAACCCACATAAACTTGATTGTTATCAAGATGATACACGAAGCTGCCGCCGCCTGCATTATTTCCAAGCGGCCAACCCATCGTGTGGGTGACCGTGCCTTCGCGGTGTTTCGCGGGGTCGATTTCCCAAATCTCTTTCATGCCAAGGCCGAATTTCTGTGGCTCCTTTCCCTCCGAAAGGCCAAATTTTGCAATCACCTCCTTGGTGAGTGATCCACGCACGCCTTCGCCCAAGAAGACGTATTTGCCGTGCAATTCCATCCCCGGCTCATAGCCATCGGATGGGGTGCCATCGGCATTGAGGCCGAACACGCCCGCCACCACGCCTTTGACAGACCCATCTTCGGCATAAACCAATTCGGAACAGGCCATTCCAGGGAAAATTTCCACGCCCAAGCCTTCGGCTTGCTCGGCCAGCCAGCGGTAGACATTACCCATCGAAACGATGTAATTGCCGTGATTGTTCATCAAAGGCGGCATCAACATATTGGGAAGGCGAATACCGCCGCCCTCGCCCAGAAGATAAAAATTGTCTTCGCGCACAGGCACGGTGACGGGGGCGCCTTTGCGCTTCCAATCAGGGATCAGCGCATCAAGCCCTGCGGGATCAAGCACAGCGCCAGACAGGATATGCGCGCCCACCTCGGAGCCTTTTTCAAGCACGACCACGCTCAAATCAGGGTCCAATTGCTTGAGACGGATCGCGGCAGATAGACCTGACGGACCAGCGCCCACGATAACGACATCATATTCTACGGATTCGCGTTCCATTTCCGCCATTTTCCAATTCCTTCGAACTTTCGGTCACGGGGCTGCTGTGACCGTGTGGGCGCGCCATCGTGTTTTGCCACTGGCCTGTTTTGCCACTGGGTAGCGTGTCTTGGGTGGGGGGGTCAATTGATACGCGACAATATGTTGCCGTGTTACGACTGAAAAATTTGCAAAACTTGCGCGCGTGCTATCATTTCATACGAAAATGCGGTGAAAGGGGAGACGTCCATGTCCGTTTTGCGAATGATCTATCTGGCTTTGGCTGTCGTGGGCACGATTGTGCCGATGCAATATTTCCTGCCATGGCTTGCGGCCAATGAGTGGTCCATCATGGGTATGATCGACGCGTGGCACACCAATGATGCGTCATCGGGTTTGGTCTGGGATTTGACCATCGCGGCGCTGACCCTGAACATTTGGATTTTGGTGGAGGGGATTGCGCGGCGTGACTGGCTGTCGCTTTTGGCTATCCCCACGATTTACGGCATTGGGGTCAGCTGCGCCTTACCGCTCTATCTGTTCTTGCGGTCGCGCCACGAGGTCTGAGCACCCTGTCACAGAGGGTTTGAAACCGCGTGCAAGGGTGATAAGCGCGGATCATCACAGCGGCGCAAGGCGGAGAGCGGGCAATGGATCATTTTCTTTACAAGAACGGTGAGCTTTATGCCGAGGATGTTTCCGTGCGCGAGATTGCCGCTACGGTGGGCACCCCGTTCTATCTGTATTCCACCGCTACGCTGACCCGCCATTACCATCTCTTTAAAGAGGCGTTGCAGGGGCTGGATCATCTGGTTTGCTTCGCAGTGAAATCCAACTCCAATCAGGCCGTTTTGCGGCATTTGGGAAATTTGGGCGCAGGGATGGATGTGGTGTCAGGTGGTGAATATGCCCGCGCGCGCGCCGCAGGTGTCGCAGGTGACAAAATCGTCTTTTCAGGCGTGGGGAAAACCCGTGAAGAAATGCTCCATGTTCTCGAAGGGGGCATTCGTCAATTTAATGTCGAGTCGGAAGCTGAATTGGCGGTTCTGTCTGAGGTGGCGCAAAGCGTAGGGGGCACCGCCCCGATTACAATTCGGGTCAATCCAGACGTTGATGCAAAGACCCATGAGAAAATTGCAACGGGTAAATCCGAGAATAAATTCGGAATTCCGATTGCCCGCGCCCGTGCGGTTTATGCCTATGCGGCCAGCCTTCCTGCCATTGATGTGATTGGCATTGATGTCCATATCGGCAGCCAATTGACCGATTTGGAGCCGTTTGAACTGGCCTATAATAAAGTGGCGGAGCTGACGCGAGCCTTGCGCGCCGATGGTCACAATATCCGCCGGCTTGATGGGGTGGTTTGGGCATCCCTTACGCGCGCTCCAACAGCGCGCCGCCACTGCCCTCGAATACGGCGCTTTGATCAAGCGCTGTGTGGGCGATTTGGATGTCGAGGTTGAGATCGAGCCTGGACGCTTGATTTCGGGGAATGCGGGAATATTGGTGTCCTCCGTCATATATGTGAAATCTGGCGAGGGGCGTGACTTCCTCATTCTTGATGCGGCCATGAATGATCTGATCCGCCCCGCGATGTATGGCGCGTGGCACGACATTATTCCTGTGATCGAAGCGCAGGCAGGTGCCGAGCAGCGCCCATATGATGTTGTTGGCCCTGTGTGTGAGACGGGGGATACATTTGCCAAGGCGCGCAATCTGCCCGCGCTGGGTGCAGGGGATTTGGTCGCATTCCGCTCTGCGGGCGCATATGGCGCCGTGATGTCGAGCGAGTATAATACACGCCCCCTGATCCCCGAAGTTCTGGTCCAAGCCGATCACTTCAGCGTCATTCGCAAGCGTCCGACCTTTGACGAAATCATTCAGCGCGATATCGTCCCAGAATGGCTATAATGTCTAAACCTGCCTGATTGGGTAACATCGGGCTGACGGTGGTGGAGCCGATGACGGCACATGAGACCAAAGCACAGATCCTACGCCAAGTGCGTTGGCCCTTGCGCCTGACGTGGGTGGCCATGGTGCAGGAGCGGGTCGTTGTCGCATTTTGGCCGTTCTTCAGCCTGTTGGGCTTGGCATATGTGAGTTGGGCCTTTTGGGGCCTCATGCCTTACCTTCACGTAGCGCTCGGCGGATGCCTTCTTGTGGCATTGATAGTGGGCGCGCGGCGTTTCGTATGGCCGCGCCGCGCGGAGGCCTTCGCACGCCTTGACCAAAGCCAACCCCATGCACCTTTGAGCGCAGCGCTTGATGAGATTGCAGCGGGCAAGGACCATCGTGGGACGCAAACCCTCTGGCAGGCGCATCTTGCGCGGATGCGCGCGGAAATTGCAAATATGCGGCCTGTGCCCGCGCGCGCCCGTTTGATGCAGGCGGACCCGTATGGCTTTTCTTTGATGGCGCTGACAGCCTTGGTTATGGCCGTGATTTTCGCGGACTCCGCTTTGCGCGGGCATAGCCCCTTGGCCGCGCCAAATGGCCTGGTTGGACCCGCATGGGAAGGATGGGTTGAGCCGCCTCGCTACACGGGCCTGCCCACGCTTTACCTTAATGATCTGCCGCGTGCGGATCAGGGAACGGTGGAGGTCGTCCAAGGCTCGCGCCTGTTGTTGCGGCTATACGAGGCGGGCGGATCTCTTGATCTTGACCACAGCCTCGCGCCTGAGGTGTCAATAGACACGGCCGCCGCTGCCGCAGATTTCGAGATCGTGACCGCGGGTGATCTCGTGATTGATGATGCGGTGTGGCGTTTTTCGCTTTTTCCTGATTTTGCGCCGCAGGTGGAGATATTGGGCGCACCGCAACTCGAAGCTCCGGACCAGACCATCATTGGCTTCCAGGCCCAAGATGACTTTGCCATCGCGGGTGGTGTGGCGCGCCTGCAGCTTGATCTGCAGGCGCTGTCGCGGCGCTATGGTTTGTCGGTGAACCCTGAGCCGCGCGCCGATTTGGTGCTGGATTTGCCCATGCCATTTACGGGGGATCGGGCGGATTTTTCTGAAAATCTGGTGGAGGATGTAAGCAAGCACCCTTTGGCCAATTTGCCCGTTATTCTATCACTTACGGTTGAGGATGATTTGGGACAAACGGGGACGGCCGTGATGCGCCTCGCCCGTCTACCAGCCCGTCGGTTCTTTGATCCTCTCGCGGCCAGTTTGATCGAACAGCGGCGTGATCTTTTGTGGTCGGTGGAAAACGCGGCGCGTGTGGCTCAGGTGCTGCGCGCTTTGACCTATGCACCACAGACATACATGGCGGATCAAACGCCCTATTTGCCATTGCGCAGCATCATTCGCCGTATTAAGGCGGAAAACGCCCCGCTCTCGTCAGAGCTGCGCGATGAACTGGCGGAGATCCTTTGGCAGGTTGCGATTGATCTTGAGGAGCTTGATCTTGATGATGCGCTGGCCGCGCTGCGCCAAGCGCAAGAGCGCCTGTCCGAGGCCATGCGGCGCGGCGCCAGTGATGAGGAAATCGCAGGTCTGATGGAAGATTTGCAGCGCGCCATGGATGATTACATCCGCGAATTGGCGCAATCCGCAGAACCAAGCGACAGCCCCGCTGACACGCCCAGTGACGGGCAGGAGGGGATGGAATTGTCCATGAATGATCTGTCTCAAATGATGGATCAAATTCAGGAGTTGATGGAGCAGGGGCGCATGGCCGAAGCGCAGGCGATGTTAGATGCCTTGTCACAAATGCTGGAAAATATGGAGGTGACCCAAGGCCAAGGTGAAGGGCAAGGGTCTGCGGGCGAACGCGCCATGGATGCGCTGCGCGACACTTTGCGCGAACAGCAAGGATTGGCGGATGAGAGCTTCCGTTCGTTCCAAGATCGTTTTGGACAGGGGGGAGACACATCCCAAGAAGGTGAACCCAGCCTTTCTGAACGCCAAGAGGCCTTGCGCGACAGCTTGCGCGAACAGGCGGAAAACCTGCCCGGCCAAGGCCGTGAAGAAGGACAGGCGGCGCGGGATCGTTTGGATGAGGCAGAACGCGCGATGCGGGATGCGGCCCGTGCCTTGGAGGATGGTGACATGACAGGCGCATTGGATCGGCAAGCAGATGCGATGGATGCCTTGCGTGAGGGGATGGATCAGCTGGGCCGTGCTTTCGCCGATGAAAATGGCACATCCCCCGAAGCAGACAGCGCGGATATGGGGAATGCGCAGCAGGGTGGCCAGCAGCAAGGCACAGCGCGCCCTCTGACGGATCCTTTGGGGCGCGCTACGGGCGGTGAAGGGTCGGGTGTTGCAGGCGGGCCATTGTCCCGCGAGCAAGAAGCCGCGCGGCGTGCAGGTGAGTTGCTTGATGAATTGCGCCGCCGATCAGGCGAAATGGCCCGCCCTGAACAGGAGCGCGATTCCGCGCAGATTGATTTGAGCCTTACTGAGTGACAGCCGCAATCCACGCGGTAATCTGCGCCTGTAGGCGCGGTGAAGGTCGCGCGCAGCCATTAAGGATGATGTCGCGCAGCCCATCCACCGCAGCCGCATAGCGCGCCAGATAGGGCGCAAGCTCAGGTATGGCGTCACCCAATATCCCTGCATTGCCATAAATTAGGATCGCAGCCAATCCGAGGGTGAGGCTCAACAAAGCCCCGCGTTGCGCCCTTTGCGCCGCGCATGGTCTGGGGATGGCGCAGATTTTGCGGCAGGTGTCTCTTGGGTGCCGTTTTCTAGGGTTGCAGTTGGGTGTTGCGGCGTAAGAGAGGCGTTTATTTCTTCGATATCTGGGGCAGCCCAAGCGATCTTTGCCCGCGCAGCGGGCGGATGCGGCGGTAGGATCTTGCAGCGCCATTTCATCTTGTCGCTCCAAAGTCTCCGCTTCTTCGCGGCGCAACCGTTCTTCCTCCGCTTTTCGCGCAGCAGCGCGCGCAGACTTGGATCCAGCTCGCGGCGGGGTGGGGTCGATGTTTCGGGTGGGTTTGGCCGTTCAACCGTGGGCGGTGTTTCTGCGCGCGATGTTGCGACCACAGGACCAGACTGAAACCAATTTGTCGAGCAATTGGAGCATTGCACATCCCGCCCTTCTTCAGGGATCAACGCGTCATCAATCTCATAACGCGCACCGCAATTTGGACAGGTTAGCCGCATGGGTTGATAAAGTTCCAGTTGTGTAAGTCGCAGCGCAGCCTGTGATGCGCAATGCCTATATGGCGGGATTCCGTTTCATTTAGCAATGCCATGCGATCAATCCAAGGGTTTCGGTCCCAAGTATTTGACGCGGCGCGATTGCAACAGATCACGGCATCGGGCATCTATGCACAGAGGTTGCCAGAACAGGGGTTTTGCGTGATTGAATTGCAAGATGTGTCCTACGGCTATGGCCATGGGTCGGATTTGATCCTGTCGCAGATGTCTTTGCGACTGGCCAAAGGCTCCTTTCATTTCCTGACAGGGCCATCAGGTGCGGGCAAAACCACCTTCCTCAAACTGTGCTACGGCGAATTGCGCCCCAATGCGGGCCAAGTGCGCTTGATGGGGCAAGACAGTGCCACAATGGCGCGCGATGATCTTGCCCTGGCCCGACAAAAGATCGGCGTGGTGTATCAGGATTGTCAGTTTTTGGATCATTTGGATGTGGCTCAGAATATCGCTCTGCCGCTCTATGTGGCCGGCCGCGAAATCACGGATGCCGAACGCCGAAATCTGACGCAATTGGTGACATGGGTGGATTTGCGCCATCGCGCCACGGCGCTGCCCCCAGAATTGTCAGGTGGCGAGCGGCAGCGCGCGGCCCTTGCACGCGCGATTATCCGTGATCCCGATGTGATCTTAGCGGATGAGCCCACAGGCAATGTGGATTGGGACATGGCCATGCGGCAGCTGCGCTTGTTGGTGGAGTTAAACCGCCTTGGCAAAGCGGTTTTGGTCGCCACCCATGATCTCGCCTTCATTCGTGCGGCGAAAAAACAAGTTGCGGCGCGGGTGTTGCGGATTGTGGGCGGTAAGCTGCAATTGGCGGGGGCGGATTTGTGAGCTTTCTCGCCAATATCATTGCCGCGTTGATCGGTGATGCGGCCTCGGATCGGGTGGTGCCATCGGCGGGCACATCCGCACGGCTGACCATTTTTGCATCGGCGGCCATAGCCTTTTTAGCGGTTTTTGCATTGGCGCTGTCGCTTGCTGCGGGGCGCGTGGCCGAGCGGTGGTCGGAGGATTTGGCGCGCAGCAGCACCATTCGCATCGCGGCCCCAATGGCGGAGATGGAGGTGCAGGTGGCCGCCGTCCTATCGGTTCTGGCACAGACCCCAGGCGTGGTATCGGCCCGTGAACTCAGCATGGAGGAGCAGCGCGCCCTTCTTGCGCCGTGGTTTGGGGCCGATATGCCGATTGAGTTTTTGCCCCTCCCGCGCATCATTGACGTGACCGGAGACGCCGAAGGTTATGATATCGAGGGGTTACGATTGCGTCTCTCAGCGGAAGCGCCAAATGCAATTCTGGATGACCATGGGACATGGCGCAGCGCGCTGATTTCGGCAGCGGGGCGGTTGCGTCTGATGGGCTATGTGGCATTGGCGCTGATTTTTGGGGCTACTGTGGCGATGGTCACACTGGCAGCGCAGGCCGCGCTCTCGGCCAATGTTCAAGTGATCCGGGTCTTGCGCCTTGTTGGTGCGCGGGATGCATATATCGCAGGGGCATTTGTGCGCCGCTTTGCGTTACGCAGTTTGATCGGGGGCGGTGTTGGCACAGTCGCGGGAGGTATTGCGATTTTGCTGTTCCCCAATCAAGCCAGTGCGCAAACTGTCATGGTCGGCCTTGGCTTTGCGGGCGCAGAATGGCTGTGGCTCTTGATCATTCCGCTTTTGATCGCTTTTGTAGCCTTTCAAGCGACCAAGGCCGCGGCCTTTCGAGTTTTGCGAGGAATGCCATGATCCAATGGGTGCGATCCCTGATCTTCGTTGGGCAGATGTATCTTATGATCCCGATTTTCGCGCTGATCTTTGCGCCTTGGGCCATTGCCTCACGGCAAGGGGCGATTGCGGGCGTGCGATATTATTCCCGCTATGTGCGGTGGAGTGCGGCGGTTTTGGTCGGTTTGCGTTCCGAAATTCGCGGTGACGTGCCGCAAGGTGAGGTAATCGTAGCCTCGAAGCACCAAAGTTTTTTCGACATCATCATCCTGACGTCAGTTCTGCCACGTCCGCGGTTCATCATGAAAAAATCCCTCAAAAATGCCCCGTTTTTGGGATGGTATGCGGCGCGGCTTGGCTGTGTGGCGGTGGATCGCGGCAAGCGCGGAAAGGCCATTCAAGATATGGTCGATGGCGTTGTGGCCGGCATGGGCGATGCGGGACAATTGATCATTTTCCCGCAAGGCACGCGGGTGGCACCGCATGATGTAAAACCCTATAAGGTCGGTGTGGGCGTCTTGGTGGAGCGCACGGGGCTAGTATGCGTGCCTGCCGCCACAAATGTGGGCCTGTTTTGGCCGCGCATCGGTATCGCCCGCAAACCCGGTCTCGCCGTGGTTGAATTTTTGCCACCAATTCCTGCGGGACAGGATGTGCAGCAGGTGATGGCACATTTGGAGCGCGAGATCGAAGCCGCCTCAAACGCGCTGATGGAAGAAACGGGGCTTTAGGCCGCCAAACCTTTCGAGCCAAGATCGAGATATTTCTTGCGGCGTGCCGCAATCAGCTTTTTGCCATCCATGCCTTTGGTCGCGCCAAGCATAGCCTCGATGGCCTGACCAACCGCGGCAATGGCCGCAGCCTTGTCGCGCTGTGCGCCGCCCATCGGTTCGGGGATGATCCGATCGCAGACACCCAATTTCTGCAAATCCTGCGCGGTCAGGCGCAAGGCCTCTGCCGCCTCCCGCATCCGCTCCGCGTCTTTCCAAAGGATCGAGGCGCATCCTTCGGGGCTGATAACCGAATAGATCGAATGCTCCAACATGGCGAGATGGTCCGCGGTGGCAAAGGCAACGGCCCCGCCTGAGCCGCCCTCGCCAATGATCACGCTGATCAAAGGCACGCCGATCTCAAGGCATTTTTGGGTCGAGCGTGCAATCGCTTCGGATTGCCCGCGCTCCTCTGCGCCTTTGCCAGGATAGGCGCCGGGCGTGTCGACCAGTGTAATCACGGGCAGGCCAAAGCGATCTGCCATATCCATCAGACGCACCGCTTTGCGATAGCCTTCAGGCCGCGCCATTCCGAAATTATGTTCGATGCGGGATTTGGTGTCATTGCCCTTTTCATGGCCAATCACCACTACGGGACGATCATTGAAGCGGGCCAGCCCACCCATTACCGCGTGATCATCCGCAAAATTGCGATCACCCGCAAGCGGGGTATATTCGGTAAACAGCGCGTTGATGTAATCGCGGCAATGCGGTCTGTCAGGGTGGCGGGCAACCTGACATTTGCGCCAAGGTGTCAGCGATTTATACAGGTCTTTCAGGAGATCTTGCGCTTTTTTATCCAGCGCTTGTGCCTCGGCTTCGACATCCATCTCGGTATTGCCACGCGCCAAGGCGCGCAGCTCCTCCGCCTTGCCTTCAATCTCAGCCAAGGGTTTTTCGAAATCGAGATAGTTCATCACACCTCCACATTATGCCGCGTGATAAGGCGGCATAGATCATATCTGGCCCATGCCTATATGGCCAAGCCTGATCAAAGATGCAACGAACAAGCGCGCTGGATCAGCCTTGCGCGATCATCTGTGCTTGTTTGACGATCACTTCGGCCTGTTTGATGGAGGCAATATCCACCAAACGCCCCTTGTAGACGGTTGCGCCTGCGCCGCTGCGCTTGGCCTCTTCCATCGCGGCCAAGATTTCTTGCGCCTCTGCCACAGCGGCTTCGGAAGGGGTGAACACTTCATTGGCGAGCGCGATTTGCTTGGGGTGGATCGCCCATTTGCCAACCATGCCCAAAGTGGCCGAACGGCGCGCTTGGGCGCGATAGCCCTCATCATCCGAGAAATCGCCAAAAGGGCCATCCACGGGCAAGATGCCATGCGTGCGGCATGCAGCGACAATCGCAGTCTGCGCCCAATGCCATGGGTCAGAATAATGCCGCGCACCATCGTGCAGCATATAATAATTCTCCTGCGTGCCGCCGATGCCTGTGGTTTGCATCCCCATAGAGGCTGCGAAATCCGCAGCACCGAGGCTCATGGCGACAAGGCGGGGGGATGCGGCGGCGATTTCCTCGACATGGGCGATGCCCGCGGCGGATTCGATGATGACCTCGAAGTTGATCCGCTTTTGGCGGCCTTTGGCGGCCTCGATTGCGGAGACAAGCGCATCAACCGCATAGATATCGGCCGCATTGCCCACTTTCGGGATCATGATCTGATCCAGCCGTTCGGATGCATTTTCGAGCAAATCCACCATATCGCGATACCAATAGGGTGTATCAAGCCCGTTGATCCGCACGCTGAGGGTCTTTTTGCCCCAATCGACCGCACCGATGGCGGTGATCACATTTGCACGGGCCGCATCCTTGTCGCTGGGCGCGACCGAGTCTTCGAGATCAAGATTGATCACATCCGCCGCAGAAACCGCCATTTTCTCGAATAGCTTCACATTCGAGCCTGGACCAAAAAGCTGACAACGGTTTGGTCGGGCCACGGGCTGGGGCTGGAGGCGAAAGCTCATATCATGTCCTTTGGCGGAATTGCGCATCGCGGGCGCAAGGATGTTTCGTTTTTTGCTGATCTTTGGGTATGATATTACGCAGCCTTTCGCAAGTGCTGCGCTGCGGCGATGGTCATTTTTCTGCATATGCATCCTTTGATGGGGAGGTGGCAGGCCGTTTGATGGATTGCTCCAAGCGGGGATGGCCCGTATAGGGTCAAATTGAGTGTTTTGGAGCATTTCATGAAACAGCATCCCGCCTTCGGCCTGTTGCTTGCCTTGACAGGTGCATTGATCATTTCGCCCGATACGCTGCTAATGCGGCTCTCTGGCATGGGCGGGTTCGAGATGTTGGGCTGGCGCGGCACGGCAATGGGTTTGGTCCTGGTCACGGCTTGGGTTCTCACCGCGCGGGGCCGCCATGTGTTTGAGGCGGGCGCGCTGGTCTCTGGCGCAGGCTTGGCCTTGATCCTGTGTCAGGCGGCCAATGGCGCTTTGTTCAGTGTGGCGATTGCCGTGGCGCCTGTGACAGTGGTCTTGATGGGTGTGGCGACCGTTCCTGTCTTTTCCGCGCTGTTGTCGCAGCTTCTGCTCGGAGAGCCGACCACCCGCGCAACATGGGTCACCATCGCTGCGGTACTGTTTGGCATCGGGCTGGCCATTTTTGGCAAATCTGATGCAGGGCTTCCGTTTGACATGGCGACATTCTGGGGGGGCATCATGGGTTTGAGCATGGGTCTTCTTTTGGCCATGACCTTTGTGCTGATCCGGAAACATCATCAATTGCCGATCCTGCTTGGGATGGGAATTGGTGCCCTGATCTCGGGAATGGTGGGTCTGAGTTTTGCGCAGGATAGGGGCGCAACTGCCACCGAAATCGTGCTGATCCTGACCACTGGAGCTTTCATTTTACCCGCCAGTTTCTTTCTGCTAACACTGGCCAATCGCTACACCGCTTCGGCCAATGTCAGTCTGTTGATGCTGCTTGAAACCGTGCTTGGCCCGATTTTGGTCTGGGTCGGGGTGGGTGAGGCACCGACACCGCTGATGATGGTGGGCGGTGCCATCGTGGTCGCCTCCTTGGCGACCTACCTTGTGCATATGCGGCTTGCGCGAGGGCGTACGGCCCGCGCGATATGATTATTGCAAATCGGCAAAGGCCTTTTGCATCCGCGCAACAGCCTCTTCGATCTGCGCATGGGGCATCGCCAGATTAAAACGCAGGAATGGGTCGCCACCCAAGCCAAAGCTTGACCCGTAATTGGTGGCGATCCGCGCGTCCCCTTCCACACGGGCGATGGATTCTTCATGGCTCATGCCAGTGCCTGAGAAATCGACCCAAGCCAGATAGGTCGCTTCCAATTTCATGGAGCGCAGGCCCGGGATTTGGGCCATGCCCGCATCAAAGGTCGCGGCATTCTTGGCCAAATAAGCGCAGAGCGCATCGACCCATGCGGCCCCTTCGGGACTGTAAGCCGCCTCTGCCATAGCAAGGCCAAAGGAATTGGCCGAAATCCCCAAAGCCGCCATGCGCGCGGCAAAGCGTTTGCGCAGTTCTGCATCTGGAATGATCACATTGCCTGAGTGGCCGCCTGCAATGTTGAAGGTCTTGGTCGTGGCAGTCATCATCACCAAGCGATCCATCACCCCTTCGATTTTTGCCATGGGCGTATGGGCGTGTCCAGGCATCACCAGATCGTGGTGAATTTCATCTGACACCAAGATCAGATCATGACGCCGCGCGAAATCGGCAATGGCCTGCAATTCTGCGACAGTCCAAACCCGGCCACCTGGGTTGTGGGGGGAGCAGAGGATCAACATTTTCTCGCGCCCTGTCATCGCAGCATCCCAAGCGGGGATATCCAGCTCATAGCGGCCTTCAACCAGTGCAAGCGGGCATTCCACCACCTGACGATTTGCGGCGCGGATCACGCGGGCAAAAGCATGATAGACAGGCGTCATCAATACCACGCCATCGCCCTCTTTGGTGAAGCTGTCCACGCAAAGCGCCGTGCCGTTTACCAGACCGTGGGTTGTGAAGATCCAATCAGGATCAATCTCCCAGCCGTGGCGGTTGGCCATCCACCACCCGATTGCGGCGCGATAGGCGCGCTCATCGCCATAATAGCCGTATACGCCGTGATCGAGCATCTTTTGCAATGCCGCTTGCACGGCCTGTGGGGGACGAAAATCCATATCGGCCACCCACATCGACAAACCGTTCTCAGGGCTGATGCCGTAAAGCGATGCCATCATGTCCCATTTCATCGAATGGGTGTTATTGCGGTTGATGATCTCGTCAAAATTCATCTGGGGTGTCCGTTTTGTGGCAAGATTTACGACCGTTCTTCTTGAGGCTATTTAGCAAAACATATGTTCCAAATCAACGGAATTATTCAGAACATATGTTCCAATTTTTAGCGCAAGTCAGAACAATATTATTAAATTTGGCTTGTGCCACGCACAGGTTATCAGTCTGCGATGCATTGCGCAAATCATCCCGCGCTTGGTTGCGCAGGGATGGGAATTGGCCTATTTGACACGGCATGATTTATCCGATTTTGATCCATCCTGATCCCCGTTTGAAAAAGGTCGCACAAGAGGTGCCTGACCTCTCTGATGCGTTGCGGGCTTTGGCGGATGATATGCTGAAAACCATGTATCATGCGCCAGGGATCGGTTTGGCTGCGCCTCAGATTGGCATTGATCAGCGTGTGATCGTGATGGATTGCGTGAAGGAAGAAGGGGCAACACCCCGCCCGACCGCAATGTTCAACCCCAAGATCGTGGACTCCTCGGATGAGAAGAACATCCACGAAGAGGGCTGCCTGTCCATCCCAGATGTCTATGCCGATGTCGAACGCCCCCGCGATGTCACGGTTGAATGGCTAGATCGGGATGGCGTTTTGCAGCGGGAAACCTTCACGGGGCTTTGGGCCACTTGCGTGCAGCATGAGATTGACCACCTCGATGGGGTGCTTTTTATCGATTATCTCAAGCCCTTGAAGCGGCAGTTGATTACCCGAAAAATGCAAAAGCTCAAGCGCGATCTTGCGCGCGATAAGGTGTAGCTTTGCGTATTGTCTTCATGGGTTCGCCCGAATTTTCCTGTGCGCCTTTGCGCGCGCTGATGGCGGCAGGTCATGACGTGGTCGCGGTATATTGCCAGCCCCCGCGTCCAGCAGGGCGTGGCAAGAAACCCCGTCCGACCCCTGTTCAGGCTTTGGCCGAAGATTTGCAGTTGCCTGTCCGCCATCCCGCCACTTTGCGCGATGCGGCGGCGCAGGCCGAATTTGCGGCATGGGGCGCGGATATCGCTGTTGTAGTAGCCTATGGGTTGATCTTGCCGCAGGCGGTGCTTGATGCGCCACGCTTAGGCTGCGTGAATATCCATGCCTCGCTCTTGCCGCGTTGGCGCGGCGCGGCCCCCATTCATCGCGCGATTATGGCAGGGGATCGTGAGACGGGAATATCCATCATGCAGATGGACGCGGGGCTTGATACAGGGCCAGTTTTATTAACCCGCACCCTGCCAATTGGTGCGGAGGAGACCACCGTCGCGCTGCATGATCGCCTATCCGTTGTTGGAGCCGAGGCCGTTGTGGCGGCACTTGCCGATTTCGACAGTCTGATCCCCATCCCGCAGCCGCAAGAGGGTGTGACCTATGCCGAAAAGATCGACAAGGCCGAGGCCGCGATAGATTGGACGAATGACGCCGCGGAAATTGATCGCCAAATTCGGGCTCTTTCACCTTTTCCAGGCGCTTGGACTACGCTATCGGGGCGGCGTTTGAAATTTCTGGCCTGTCGCGTGGCGGGCGTGCCGCCCCAAGGGGCTGCTGCTGGGTCTGTCATCGAAGGTCTGACAATCGCTTGCGGCACGGGTGCTGTCGAGATCACAGAGGTGCAGCCCGAAGGCAAGCCGCGCATGGCGGCGGCGGATTACTTGCGTGGTACGGATATGCGCACAGGGACAATTCTGGGCCTGTGATCATTTAAACGGCGCCATGCCCGCGCGCGCCAAGGCATCGGCGCGTTCATTCTCTGGATGGCCCGCGTGGCCCTTGACCCAAGTCCATGTCACCTGATGGCGTGTCGCGGCCTCATCCAGACGCCGCCAAAGATCTTCGTTTTTGACAGGCTTTTTCGTGGCGGTGCGCCAATTATTGCGCTTCCAGCTGCGCAGCCATTCGGTGATGCCGCCTTTCACATAGGCACTGTCGGTGACCACCGTGATGGTGCTGGGGCGCTCTAGCGCCTCAAGCGCATGAATTGCGGCCAAAAGCTCCATGCGATTGTTGGTGGTATTGGCTTCCCCGCCCTGTAATGTGCGTTCTTTGACCACGGTCTCGCCTGACTTGGCTTGCAACAGCGCCCCCACCCACCTGGGCCAGGGTTGCCCGAACAGGCCCCATCTGTGTAGGCGAACAGCTCAGGCATAGATAACCCCAATGATCAGGCACAGGATCACAAGCCCGCTCAAAATTCCGCGCAAATGCAACCACCAATTTGGTGCAAGACCCGCGCGCATCGCCCATGCATCAAGCGGCAAAAGCGCCAAGAACCCCATAATCAGGATCGGTAAGGCCTGTGGGGCAGGGCCAAATCCAAGGAAAAATGCGACCAAGGCAGGGATGGTTGATGCCGCCAGCCCATATGCCATCATCTGGGATGAGGGGGAATGCACAGCAAAGCCCCAAATCACCCCCGCCATGAAACACAGGATGACAATGCCATAATTGCGCAACAGTAATGCGGGCGTCAGATCAGGCAGAAGCCATGCTCCAAGTGTTGCTGCGGCTGGGAACACCAATGAAAGCGCACCATAGGCAAAGGGCAATACCCCTGCCAATCCCAGCAGCAAAGCTGCCTTCGGAATATGTCGCGTATTCGTCATGGATTTGGTTGTCCCGCATCTCGATGTGCCGCGCAAGCGCATTTCAACGGCAAAGCCCTTGCGTTGCGCTCTGCACCCAAGTCACAAAATTCCATGATTGTATGAGCAGATAACGGTTGCAGATGTTATAGATATCTAGTGGTTTTACTTTGGCTTCTGTCTCACTGGGACAGCCAGCATGGGTATGACACATGGATAAAGCCAATTTGGCTTGAGAAGGGGAAATTATGTTTTCGGAATTCAAGACGTTCATTGCGCGAGGCAATGTCATGGATATGGCTGTGGGGATCATCATCGGTGCCGCGTTCACCGCAATTGTGACCTCACTGGTTGGTGATTTGATAAACCCGTTGATTGCGATATTCACAGGGGGCATTGATTTTTCGGGTTGGTTCTATGCGCTCGATGGTGGTGACTACGCCTCCCTCGCGATTGCTGTTGAGGCCGGTGCGCCTGTTTTTGCAATCGGCAAGTTTGTCATGGCTGTGATCAATTTCTTGATCATCGCTTTTGTGGTGTTCATGTTGGTGCGCTTGGTCAATCGCATCAAATCCATGACCGAAAAAGAACAAGAAGAGGCCGCAGCAGTGCCTGCGGGGCCAAGCGAGTTGGATATTTTGATTGAAATCCGTGACGCTTTGGCAAAGAAGTAACCGCTTTGACGCTGCTCCGCGCCTGGCGCTCTGGTGCGGGGCAGTGCTCCCACAGCCGCGCGCGTGGATTTTTGGACGGATGTGAAGTGAAATGAGTTTCGAGTTGGACAAATCAGATCGAAAAATTCTTGCGGTCCTCCAGAATAACGGTCGCGTGACCAACGCGGAACTGTCGGAGCAGGTGAACCTCTCGGCGTCCTCTTGTCATCGGCGGATCGCGCGGTTGGAGCAGGAAGGTATCATCCGCGGTTATGTCGCCTTGGTGGATCATCGTGCCATCGGTCGCATGACCACCGTTTTTGTCGAGATCAGTCTATCTGGGCAGGCCGATGAGGTTTTGCACGCCTTCGAGCAGGCGGTGAAGCGGGTGCCTGATGTGTTGGAATGTCATCTTATGGCGGGCAGCGCGGATTATCTGCTTAAGGTCGTGGCGCGTGACAGCGAAGATTTTGCGCGCATCCACCGTGAATATCTTGCCCGTTTGCCAGGCGTGTCGAAAATGCAGTCAAGTTTCGCACTGAAAAACGTGTTTTCCACCACCGCTTTGCCGATTTAGCCGAGAAAATACCCGACAGCGTAAAGCGTGGCCATGCCTGCAAAGACGGCGGCAATTGCGTTTTTGCGCCAGATACCAACGCCAAGGGCCACCAATGCGGCGCTTAATCTTGGCGCGTCCAGTGTTCCGCCCGTCGCCTGTGGCCACAACACAAGCGGGGTAATCAAGGCGGGCAGGATCGCCACGGGCGTATAGCGCAAATGGCGCAACACCCATTCGGGCAAGTCGCGATTGCCCAAAATGCCCAAAAAAGAGAGGCGCACCAGATAAGTGCCACAGCCAAGTGCGGCAATAATCAGCCACACGGTGCTTTCGGAATAGCCACTCATGATAATTTGTCCCGTGCACGGGTCATACGGCGCTCGACTTCTGCACCGACCATCATCGCGGCGATCCCTGCGAGGATCAGCCAAAGGTTATAGGGTATCCAATTGAGCACAACCGCCATCACCACCGATGTCATGGCCGCTGCAATATGGGCCAAGGTCCGCAAGGCGGGTGCGACAAGCGCCAAAAAGGTGATGGGCACCGCGAAATCCAGCGCAAATTCGGGTGGGATGGTCGCGCCCAGAACCGCACCTGCGTAGGTTGCGCCATACCACAGCGGGCAAATCGGGGTGGCAAGACCAAAGAAATAGGCCACTTTCCAACGCAGGCTGCGCTCGGGCTGCGCCTCATAGGTTTGCATCGCCATCGCATAGGTTTGGTCGACCAACATATAAGACAGCATTGCGCGCTGCCACAGAGGTGCGGCACCCAGATGTGGTGTTATCGAGGCCGAGTACATCGCCATCCGCAGATTGACCGCCAAGGCGGAGGCCAGAACCACCAGAACAGGTGCGTTCTCGGTCATCAATTGCAGCGCAGTGAACTGTGCGGAGCCTGCAATCACCAAGAAGGAGAAGCCCATCACCTGTGAAACTGGCAGGCCTGCCTCGGTGCCAAGCACGCCAAAAAGTAGGCCAAAAGGCAACAGAACCAGCAAGAAAGGCAATCCACCTATGATCCCAGACAGATAAGCGGAATTGGAAGGGGTTAAGCGCATCTTGCACCATTGTCGTTTCAGTTCCTGCGATCTAGCCTTGATGGGCAAGGGATGCAATCAGCCCTGTTGGGGCCAAGGGAGATGCAATGATCTGTGGCGTGATTTTGGCAGGCGGGGCAGCGCAGCGCATGGGGGGCAGAGATAAGGGCCGCCTGACGCTTGCAGGCCAGACGCTCTATCGCCATGTCATCACCCGCGCGCGTCCACAGGTGGATGATTTGATCCTCTCTGCCAATGGCGATTTGGTGCACTATGCGGATCTTGGGTTGGAGGTGTTCGGGGATGAAGATTTTCCATCCATGGGTCCTCTCGGCGGTGTTCTGGCGGCATTGCACGCAGCCAAGTCTCGCGGGGCGGATCAGGTTATGAGCTTCGCTGCTGACACACCGTTTTTTCCGATGGATATTGTGACAGCGCTACGGGGCCATGCTGCCGATGCGGCGATTGCTTATGCCCAAGATATTCGAGGTGGGCTACATCCGACATTTGCGCTTTGGCACGTGGATGTCGCCAGCGCCCTAGCGGCGGAGCTGCGCGGTGGTGGACGCAAGATGCGCGATGTGATGGCGCGTTTGGGGGGTGTTGCCGTCCCTTTAGACGCCCCGCCTGAGGCGTTTTTCAACATCAACACGCCAGCCGACCTCGAACAGGCCGCGCAGATGATCCCGTGATGGTTTGTGGCTTTGATCATATTGTGGTGGTGGATTGGTCCGCACGGGCGACCCCAAGCCCCAAAACCCCAACCAAAGATGCCATTTTCATGGCCCATGCAAGCCATGGTCAACCGCCCTTGGTCAGCTATCACCGCACCCGCGCGGATCTGATGGATCAGTTGACCGAAATGATGTCACAAGCCTTGGCGCAAGATCAGCGCCTTCTTGCGACATTTGATTTTTCCTTCGCCTATCCCATGGGCTTTGCACAGCATCTGACAGGGCAGCCAGAGGCGCTGTCGCTCTGGCCGCTTTTTGCGCAGATGGTGGAGGATGGTCCAGACAACGCCAATAACCGTTTCGAAGTTGCGCGCGCGCTCAATCGCCGCTTTGCGGGGGTTGGTCCGTTTTGGTGCGTGCCCCAGATGCAAGCTTGTCCAGATTTGCCTGCCAAGGACCAGCGTTATGGGCATGGAATGCCTGAGCGGCGCAAGATCGAGCAGGGCTATGGCAAAATGCAGCCAGGGTGGAAGCTTTATACCACAGGATCGGTGGGGTCACAGGCAATATTGGGTATAGCGCGGTTGCAGGCGTTGCGCGCGACATTCGGCGCGAAGCTTGCCGTTGCCCCTTATGAGGGCTGTGCCGCTCCGATTGTCGTGGCGGAATGCTGGCCTTCGTTGATGGCTGCGGAGATTGCGCTTTATTCAAGGGCCGATGAAATCCCAGATGCGGCACAGGTTCGGGTGATTGCAGCGGGCTTGGTGGCGTTGTCATCCGATGATCTGGCACAAATGCTATGTGCGGGCGATGCGCAAGAGGGGGGAATTCTGGGCGTGGGATATGAGGCTCGGTTGCGCGAGGCCATCCATCGGGCGTTGCGGGACTAGTCAAAAATCCCTGTTACGCGCCCCAGCAACATGAAGGCGCGCGCGCTGCGGGTGGCGCTTAGTTTGACGATATCGTCATCTGACGCGGTGTTCTCAAACACGCAAAAGACGCGATCAAACTCGCGCAAATAATGGTGCACGGCTTCGCGAAAGGCCGTGTCTTGGCGCATACGGCCCGAAGACAGGGCGAGAGATGAGCGATCTCGCACCCCCCCCAAGGCGGCAATCGCGCGCCCGCGTTCACCTTGTGCAAATTTACGCCAGATTTCGGGGCGGGCGCGGTCGGGCTTCAGATCATCCATGTAGATACCATCCTGCGACAGCAGGGTGAGCACATCCTGTGCCGCACGGATCAGACCGCGTGTTGCGGGGTCTTCAAGCGCGGCGCGCAATGCGCGAAACCCTTCTTTGTCCTGTTCATTTTCAGGAAAGTTGAGCGCGCGCACGAAATCAGCAGGGGTGACGGGGTGGTGTAGGGCAGGCTCTGCGGTGATCAAAGACAAATCAGATTGGGGCTGTTCTGGTGCTGCGGGGGGGCTGAGGGGAACGGCCGCACGCAAGGTCGCGTCTTGCAGTCTAAGGGATGTGAAGCTGGCAAGCTTCATGTCGGTCGCGCGCTGCGCTTCGGCCAATGCCGCGATCTGGCTTTGGGTCAAACTGGGATCCGTATGATGCCCGGCCGCGTGCATCCGATCCGCAATGCTGCTCATGTGACTGCGCGTCTCTCCTGCGTGATTGCGCAGCTCTTGGGTCAGACGCAGCAGAGATATGACGATCCAGATCAAGGCCAGTGGCAAGACTGCCCCAATGGCGATCATGATCCCACTGAGCAGACCCGCCATTGTCGCGGTCTCCCCGCCCAAGCCAAATGCTGACAACCCAAAAGCACCGATCCAGAGAAGGGACAACGCAATTGCAATGATCTCGCGCCCGCCCAACTTCAGCGCTCCGTTTGTCTCACCCCAAAACCCCGATGCGCGCGCGGCCCACACCTGCCTGAGGTCAAGGGCGCCGCATGGCCTTTGGAGGGCGAGATTGCGCGTCATCAAATATAGGTCACCTTGGTGATTTCATAATCCTTGCTGCCGCCCGGCGTTTTCACTTCGATACTGTCGCCCTCATCCTTACCGATCAGGGCGCGGGCGAGCGGGGATTTCACATTCAGCAGACCTTTTTCGATATCGGCCTCGGATTCGCCGACGATCTGATAGGTTTTTTCTTCCTCGGTTTCTTCGTCAATCAGGACCACGGTTGCGCCAAATTTGATTGCACCTGAAAGGGTTTTGGGATCAATCACCTGCGCCAAGCCAAGAAGCCCCTCAAGTTCCTTGATCCGACCCTCGATAAAGGACTGCTTTTCGCGGGCTGAATGATATTCGGCATTCTCTGACAAATCGCCATGTTCGCGCGCTTCGGCAATGGCCTGAATGACAGAGGGGCGTTCCACCGAACGCAGATGCTTCAGCTCGGCATCAAGGGCGCTATACCCTTTGGGGGTCATTGGTATTTTTTCCATCGGTCGTCAGAGCCTCGACAATCAACCAAAACGCGTGATTTTATGGGTTCACGCTCATCCATTGCGTGACGTTAAGGATTCTGTGCCATGGTTTCAACGGGCAAGAAGCATGACCGTCTCGGGCCGTGGCAGAATTCTTTCACGCGGTGCGGTTAATAGGTGACCGCATCCTCATTTGGTGGTTCGGGCGGGCCATCGGCCCCACAGGCGGCCAATGTGCTGCCAAGCACGAGGACCAAAAGGCCCGTTTTGATCCATGATTTGATCATGCGCCCCATCATGCCACCCTTTCTTTCCACCGCGCGATCTGCGCGCGCACCTGATCAGGTGCGGTTCCACCATAGG
This sequence comes from Roseicyclus sp., assembly GCA_018401385.1. Lineage (GTDB taxonomy): Bacteria > Pseudomonadota > Alphaproteobacteria > Rhodobacterales > Rhodobacteraceae > M30B80. The sequence continues at coordinate 3,729 of JAGYKZ010000025.1, read as the reverse complement.
ATTGGCGCGAAGCGACCGAATTGTGAACCCCCAATACATCAAAGACTTCAGCAGTGATGCTTGGTTGCACGGCTTGCATATCCGCAAGGCTGAGGTCGGGCAGGTCACAGCCGCGATCCTCGGCCACTTTGACCAGCGCACCTGTCACATGATGCGCTTCGCGGAAGGGCAGACCCAATTCGCGCACAAGCCAATCGGCCAAATCAGTGGCCGTGGAAAAGCCCGAAGCCGCCGCGCGTTCGAGGGTGTCGCGGTTTGCGCTCATATCGCCCAGCATTCCAGCCATAGCGGCCATTGCGATCATCAGGTTATCGGCGGCATCAAAGACCTGTTCTTTGTCTTCCTGCATATCTTTGGAATAGGCCAAAGGCAGCCCCTTCATCACGGTCAAAAGCGCCACATTCGCCCCCATGATCCGTCCGATCTTGGCGCGGATCAATTCCGCTGCATCGGGATTTTTCTTCTGCGGCATGATGGAGGACCCTGTCGAGAAGCGATCAGATAAGGTGACAAAGCGGAATTGGGCCGAGGACCAGATCACCAACTCCTCAGCCAAGCGCGACAAATGCATCGCACAAATGGAGGCAGCAGCGAGGTAATCCAATGCAAAATCGCGATCCGAAACCGCGTCCAGCGAATTCGCCATGGGCCGATCGAAGCCAAGTGCTTTGGCCGTCATATGGCGATCAATGGGAAAGGATGTTCCGGCAAGGGCCGCTGCCCCAAGCGGACATTCATTCATACGCGCGCGGGCATCCTCGAAACGTGACAGGTCGCGGGCAAACATTTCCACATAGGCCATCATGTGATGCCCCCATGTCACGGGCTGTGCAGTTTGCAAATGGGTGAAGCCTGGCATCACCCAATCAGCGCCCGCCTCGGCCTGCGCCAATGCAGCGCGGATCAAGGCCTGTAGCCCTTCTATGGCAGCGTCCATTTGATCGCGTACCCAAAGGCGGAAATCGGTCGCCACCTGATCATTGCGCGACCGTGCCGTGTGCAAACGCCCTGCAGGCTCACCAATCAGGGTTTTTAGCCGTGCTTCGATATTCATATGGATATCTTCCAGCGCGGTCGAAAACTCAAAGGCCCCGCCCTCAATTTCTGACAAGATCGTGAGGAGGCCTTCCCTGATGGCTTCGGCATCTTTACTGCTGATGATGCCTTGGGCGGCCAGCATTGCAGCATGGGCGCGTGAGCCAGTCACATCTTGTGCGCTGAGTCTTTGGTCAAAGCCGATGGATGCGTTTATTGCCTCCATCAAAGCATCTGGCCCTGCGGCGAAGCGACCGCCCCACATTGCGTTTGAAGATTTCTGTGCCATGTTCTGTCTTATCCGCCGATTAAAGAAAGGATGCCGCTAGGATGCACCCGCGCCGTTTCATTGCCTTGCTCTACATTGCCTTGGGTTTCTGTGCAAATACCGCCTTCGCGCAAGACCTGTCGGTTCTGCCCCGTGAAGGGGATATGCGTGGCCTTGTGCTTGCATCCGACCCGGCGCTTGTGTCAGATTTGCCCTTCGTGGATGAGGCGGAGGCCGAGGGCCGTCTGAGCGATTATCGCGGCAAATATGTGGTTCTCAATTTCTGGGCCACATGGTGTGCGCCCTGCCGCGAGGAGATGCCAAGTCTTGAGGCGCTGCAACGGCAGCTTGGCTCGGATCGGTTCGAGGTGGTCACCTTGGCCACGGGGCGCAATTCCCCGCAAGCGATCCGCCGGTTTTTCGATGAAATTGGCGTTGAACACCTGCCCATGTATCGCGACATCAATCAACAGATTGCGCGGCAAATGTCGGTGATGGGCTTGCCCATTACCGTGGTGATTGATCCCGAAGGGCGCGAGATTGCGCGGCTGATGGGGGATGCCCATTGGGACAGCCCCGAGGCATTTGCCTTTTTCGAGGCGCTCTTGGCACAGGCAAGCTAGGCCAAAAGCCGCCCGTCTTTATGGCCTGCAATTGTGGCGGTGATGATCTGCCCTGTTTCCTGCGCCACGCTGAGGCTGACTTCTGTGAAGTCTTCGGTTCGCCCAAGATGGGGGTTTTCCATCAAAACCTGATGGGTTTTGCCAATCTCGCCCGACAAATGTTGGCTGAGTGCCAAATCGCCCGCCGCGCGCAATCGTGCGGCGCGTTCTTTGATTGTGGCATTGTCCAGTTGCGGCATCCGTGCCGCAGGCGTGCCTTGGCGCGGTGAGAATGGAAACACATGAAGCCATGTCAGCCCGCAATCCTCAACCAGTTTCAGCGAATGTTCAAAATGCGCCTCGGTCTCGGTCGGAAAGCCTGCGATGATGTCCGCGCCGAATTTTATATCTGGGCGCAGGCGGCGCGCCTCCTCGCAAAAGGCAATGGCATCTTCGCGCGCATGGCGGCGCTTCATCCGCTTGAGGATCAGGTTATCGCCATGTTGCAGGCTGAGATGCAGATGCGGCATCAGGCGCGGCTCGTTTGCGATGGCCTCCATCAGCATTGGGTCCGCTTCGATGGAATCGATGGAGGAAATCCGCAGTCGCGCCAGATCAGGCACGAGTTTCAAAATCCGCATCACCAAATCACCCAAACGGGGGGCTTGCGGCAGATCCGCCCCCCATGAGGTCAGATCAACCCCGGTGAGAACGACCTCCAAATAACCGCGGTCGACCAAGCGCTTGATCTGATCCACCACAACCCCCGCAGGAACCGAGCGCGAATTGCCGCGTCCGAAGGGGATGATGCAAAAGGTGCAGCGATGGTCACAGCCGTTTTGCACCTGCACGTAGGCGCGCGCGCGGGTGCCAAAGCCATCAATCAAATGCTCTGCCGTTTCGCGCACCGACATGATGTCATCCACCATCACCTTTTCGGTTTGCCCGATGAAATCAGGGCCGCTCAGTTTGGCCCATGTGGCGGGTTCCATCTTCTCGCGATTGCCAATGACCAAATCAACCTCGGCCATCGCGGCAAAGGTCTCGGGTTCGGTTTGTGCGGCACAGCCCGTGACGAGGATACGCGCATTTGGATTGTCGCGTCTGACCTTGCGAATCTCTTGGCGCGCTTTGCGCACGGCCTCGGCGGTCACCGCGCAAGTGTTGATGATGACCGCATCGTCAAGGCCCGCAGCGCTGGCCATATCGCGCATGGCTTCGGTCTCATAAGCATTGAGCCGGCAGCCCAAGGTGCGGAATTCGGGCGGCTTCGTCATGCGTGGTCCAGACCATTCACGAAGTCTGCCGTTAAAGTGGCATCAAATACATGGGCGGTTGGGCCTGTCATCCAGACCCCGTCATCCCGCCATTCAATCCAGATATCGCCCCCATCAAGGGTCAGCTTCACCTTGCGCCCCGTCAGACCCCGCCGCGCCGCGGCTACCGCCACCGCGCAGGAGGAAGACCCTGAGGCCAGCGTGACGCCCGTGCCCCGTTCCCAAACCCGCATCCTAAGATGATCTGGCCCAAGGCGTGAGGCAAATTGCACATTGGTGCGGGCTGGAAAAAGCGGATGATGCTCGATCAGCGAGCCGCGCGTGGCCAAATCCACGGCTTCGGCATCATCCACGAAGAAGCTGCAATGGGGGTTGCCCATGCCGGTGGCCACAGGATCACCGTCAATGGGCAGATGCAGCGTGTCCATCGCCTCGGCCAAGGGGATATCCTGCCAATCGGTCAGGGGCGCACCCATATTAACCGATGTTTGACCATCGTCTGTCATCCGCGCCTCAAGCACCCCTCTTTCCGTGCGCAGGCGCAAGG
>JAGYKZ010000024.1 GCA_018401385.1 Roseicyclus sp. | reverse complement strand
TCCAATGCTTGGGCCGCAGCCCCGTTTCGGGCCACCAGCAACGCGACCCTTCTGGCCAATGATCCGCATCTGGGCCTAAGCGCCCCCTCTGTCTGGTATCTGGCGCGGTTGGAGCTGTCCACGGGCGGGGTGATTGGCGCGACCATCCCAGGGATACCCGTTGTCGCGGTGGGGCGCTCTGACAGGCTCGCATGGGGTCTGACCTCATCCTATCTGGACGATATGGATCTCTTTGTCGAAGAACTCGATCCAAGCGATCCCATGCGCTATCGGGCGGGGTCGGAATTCATTCCCTTCGTCACCCGACAGGAGATCATTCAAGTCGCTGATGACGCGCCCGTCACCATCACGCTGCGCAACAGTCGCAATGGGCCAATTATCCCTGACACGCATTGGGATTTGGCAACGGTCACGCCCGAAAACCATGTGATGGCGCTGTCTTGGACCGCGCTGAACCCGCGCAACACAAGCCTGCAAGCGGGGCTTGCCCTGATGCGCGCGCAATCGGTGGATGACGCATTGCAGGCAACAGACACCTATATCGCCCCCTCGCAGAATCTGACCTTGGCGGATGCGGATGGGAATATCGCGATGCAAGTCATCGGCCGTCAACCGCGCCGCAATCCTGAGATGATCGGACAGGGGCGCATTCCTGCGCAAGGCTGGCTGGATCAAAACCGTTGGCGCGGCGTGATGCCGGAACAGGCCAATCCCCGTTTCGTCAATCCCGAAGGCGGGATCGTTGGCAACACCAACAATAAAACCATCGACCGCGCATTTCCCGACCATCTAAGCTATAATTGGGGCGACACACAGCGCGTTTTGCGCTGGCAGCGGCTGATGCAGATGCGCGCGGTCCATACGCGCGACAGCTTCATCGAAGCGCAGCTTGACCCCGTATCTGCGGCCGCGGTGAATATCTTGCCCCTTGTGGGTGCAGAATTGTGGTTCAACCAAGAAACCGCCCCCGAAGGCAGCCCTGAGCGCAGACGCGCACGCGCACTAGAGCGTCTGGCCGATTGGGATGGGGATATGAATGAACATATGCCCGAACCCCTGATTTACATCGCGTGGATGCGTGCCTTGCAACAGCGCCTGATCCGCGATGATCTTGGGCCTTTGGCGGATGCGTTCTACCCGGTCGAACCGATCTTCATCGAACGGGTGTTTCGCGACATTGACGGGGCCGCGATCTGGTGCGATCTGCGCAACACGTCACGGGTAGAGACCTGCGCCGAAATTGCACAAGATGCGCTGGATGAGGCGCTGCAATATCTGACCGAGACCTATGGACCCAACCTTGACAGTTGGCGATGGGGGGCCGCGCATGAGGCGGTGCACCGCCACCCTGTGTTGGGCGGCACTGATTTGTTTTCTTGGGTAGTCAATATCCGCCAACCCACATCGGGCGGTCCGCACAGCCTGATGCGCGGGGCCATCTCTTGGGTGGGGGATGCACCCTTTGAAAACCGTCATGCGGCGGGCTATCGGGGGGTGTATGATTTCTCCGACTTGGACAGCAGCGTCTTTATCGTCGCCACAGGCTTCGTCCGGCCACCACTCAGCCGCCATTATGATGATCTGTCAGACTGTGGCGGCGCCAGGTGAATATCTCCCCATGAGCCTTGATCCGACCCTTGCACGGGCGGGTATCTTGGCGTTACAACCTTATCCACGCTAAAAACGGCAAATCGCGCGGCAGGTGGCGGTCCATTTTCACGGTGAAATGTTGCCCGCCGCATCGGCCTTTCAGCCCGCACCACGCCCTGCTCAAACAGCCATGCGCGCGCGCCCTGCCGAATGGGGCAGATGCACCAGGTTTCGGTGGTTTTGGGTGGGGCCAATTGCGCGACGTCATTCGATGCAGGTGATCCATCCCCTCCCCCGTCAAGGCGGAGATCGCAACCATCGGCACGCCGCGCGGCCGCGGCTGCCGCAAACTGTCCTGCACCTCGGGGTCAAAGGCGGTCTGTTCATTCCCAGACCTCAATCTGCGGCATCCTTGGATAGACCCAATTGATCGAGGGATCAACGCACCTCTGTGGCCTGTTCCTCAGTTTGGATGCGAAGATATCGCGCATATGCAAAATCAGATCAGCATCAACCTCCTCAATGTCGCGCAGGCCGCCGCAATTGGGTTGGCAAATCCGAATAAACCACAGTGTCCGACAAGATCACCTCTGACCCATCGGCCAGATGAATGGCGCGCATGGTCGGATCAGCGTGAACCAAAAGCATATCTTTGTGCCAAGACATCCGCCCCGTGGCGCGGTTGAACCAGCGTGGATTTGCCGCATTGGTATATCCCACCGAGGCCACCACCGGGTAAGGCACCTTGGCGCGGGCGGCACGGTGCAGGGGATCGGGTCTTGACCACCTTTCCAATTGCCGCTTCAGGCGCACCATCTGCGCATCAATGGCGCCTGGCGATCCGCCTCGATCCTGGGTTTCATGGGCCACCACAAAGCCAAGCCCGCCGCGCTGCCGCTCAGTGGGTCCATGCCCGCACAAGGCGGGTGCGCTGATAGAACAGGGCGGCCAAATCCACCTGCAAAACCCCCTCTCGGGTGGCGGCGCGGGCGGCGAAAATCTCCAAGATCAGACCCGTGCGATCCAGCAGCTTAACCCCCCAATCCTTTTCCAGGTTGCGTTGTTGCACAGGCGTCACCGCCCCATTCACCAAAACAAGCCCAACATCATGGTCTTGGATATGCGCTTTCAACTCGTCCAATTTGCCTGTGCCGAACAAACGCCCGGGTTTGGCGGCGGGCAAGCGGACGACTTGTGCCATCACCACATCGAGATCAGGCAGCGCCAAAGCCAAAGACACCGCCTCCTCAAGGGCGGCGGTGGGTTCAGGTCGGTTTTTGTCGTTTAGGATATCCGGGTGGAGAACAAAGGCGCGCATGGCCGCGCCTTTGGTCAGACCTTCATCACGGCCCGTATTTGGCGTCACTCTTCGCCTTCATAGAGACTGATTGGCTGCGCGGGCATGATCGTGGAAATCGCGTGCTTATAAACCAGCTGCGACTGGCCATCGCGGCGCAGAAGCACGCAGAAATTGTCAAACCAAGTGATCACGCCTTGCAGCTTGACCCCGTTAATCAAAAAAATCGTCACAGGCACTTTTGCCTTGCGCACGTGGTTCAGGAAGGAATCCTGCAAGTTTGTTTTTGCTTCGGCCATTTGAGTTTCGCCTTATCGTTGGTCTGTTCGGTTGGGTCCAAACACGGTTAGATTGATCGAAGTATGTAGATTTCTTTTTGGAAATTAAAGCCCGATTTCAACACACCTAAATATAATGTTGGAATTTTAACATTATCCGCGCCAAAATCGGGGCGAGATCAGCGCAACCAACACAAGCGTTTCCATCCGCCCAACGATCATCGCAAAGGCCAAAATGATTTTTGCAGCATCGGTCAGGCCCGTATAACCAATCGCGGCCTCCCCCCCGACTTGGGCCAAAGGCCCCGTTGTGGTCAAGGCGGCCACGGTCAGGATCATCGCGCGTTCAAAATCCAGACCCGTTGCGGCCAAGAGCGACATGAACACCGCCATCGACAGCACCAAGAGCATAAAGAAAATCCACGCAATATATGCGCCTTCACGGCGGATGCGCCGCCCAAACGGGCCCGCGCCCGCCACGGAATGGGATGGATCAGTTTCTCAACCTCGCGCAACCCATGTTTGTAAAGCGCATAAACCCGCAAGAGCTTCACGCCGCCTGCGGTCGTGGCCACCCCGCCCCCCATCAAGGCCAGCCCAATCAGGACCATCCCCGGCACCTCGATCCCAGACCAAAGGCTTGCGGCGGCCCATTCTTGGCTGACAAAGCCTGTGGTGGTCAAAAACGAGATCACCGTGAACAAAGCCCCCCAAAGCGCTGCGGCACCATAGGCAAAATTGGTGGTTTCCGCCTCGAAGGCGCCAAACCAATGGCGGAAAAACAAAATCAAGGGAACGGCCACGATGACCAGAACGGCCAAGCGAATTTCGCGATCCTTGACCATTCTGCGCGGATAATCACGATTGAACGCATGGGTAAACGTGCGCCGCGACAAGGCAAAAAAGAAAAACAAGAACACCATCACCTCCGCCCCAAAACTGCCGATTTGGCCGTCTAGGCTGATCCCTGATGTGGAGAGGGTCGACATGGCATGGATCAACGCAGGCAGGCTGTCAGAGCCTGTCATCATCAATAAAACCCACAACGCCACGGTCAATGCGATATAGGTGGGGGCCAGACGCAAAGCGTGTTTGGCCAAGCGTTGCTCGGGCGTAGCGGCGCGCATCTGCCCCGCAGAACGGGTCTGAAGCCCCTGCACCTGCGCCTCGGATGTGACCTCATAGCCGCCCAGATTGAGCGGCGCGAGAATGGCAATCGCAGAAAGCCATATCAGGAACCCGCCAAACCAAGCCACCGTTGCACGCCACATGATGAACGGATCACTGAGGCTGCCTTCGGCAAAGAAACTGGCCCCCGTTGTGGTCAGGCTTGAGACCATCTCGATGTAACAGGTGAAAAACCGCGCCCCGTCCAAGGCCGCATTCATCGGAAAAGCAAGGATAAGGGGCAATAACAGATAGGCCAAAAGCAGCGTGATCAATTGCGTCCAACCGGTTTCCACGCGCGCGGTGCTGGTGGTCACAAAGCCCAGCAACATGGCCAAGATGAAAAACAAGATTGCGCAGTAGAAAAACACGCGGCTTGTCGGCATATCATCCTGCCCCAAGGCCACGATCGAGGGCAGCAACATCGCAGCTGCCGCGACCCCGATCAGGATCACGAAGAGCGGCAATTTGGCCATGCTGTGCAGAACGCTGGTCACGGGGGGCCTCACGCGCAGCCGATCAGAAGAAATCAACCGAGACTTGCAACAATGCCTCGACCGCTGGGACATCTTCGGCAAGGGCAAACACCACGATCATATCCCCCTCGTCCAAGCGGGTGGACCCCGCAGGTCGGACCACCTTCCCCCCTTTGAGCAACGCCCCCACAAGGACGCCTTCGGGGAAGTCAATATCGCGTATCTGCTTGCCTGCAAGCGGCGAGGTGGACATCACTTCGGCTTCGATGATTTCCGCCTCGGCATCGCCAATCGAATAGACACCCTGCACACGGCCATGGCGAATATGGCGCAGAATGCTCGACACGGTGGTGGCGCGTGGATTGACATAGGCATCAATATCCAATGGCCCCATCATCGGCACCATGGTCGGATCATTTACCAAGGCAATGGCCATGCACGCCCCTTCGGCCTTTGCGCGCACCGAGGCGAGAAGGTTGGTCTTATCGTCATCGGTCACGCAGAGGACGGCATCGGATTTCTCGATCCCTGCCTCGCGCAGGATCTCGATATCCATCCCGTCACCAAAGAGCACGATGGATCGTTCCAGCGCATCTGCCGCGCGTTCGGCACGGGCGCGGTTCGCCTCAATCAGGCGCACGCGCGGGCGGTGCGGCGCATTTTCCAGATTGCGGGCAACCGCCAAGCCGACATTGCCCCCGCCAATGATCACAACACGCTCCTGGCGGGATTGGGTTTTGCCGAAAATCTCCAAGGTGCGCGCGGCGTCATCCATATGGGTAAAGACGTAAATCTGATCTCCCGCAAACAGCTGATCGCGCGGTTCGGGCGCAAACAGCGTGCCCTCGCGGCGGACCCCCACAACCATGGCGCGCAGGGTCGAGAACAGCTCCGTCAATTGGCGCAAGGGCGTTTCCAAGACGGGGCTATCCGCCTCCAATTGGATCCCCAAAAGCTGGACCTTGCCACCCAGAAACACCTCGGACTCAAAACTTGCGGGCTGTGACAGGCGGCGCAACGCGGCCTCGGCCACCTCGCGCTCGGGGCTGATGATCACGTCAATCGGCAAATGATCACGGCGATACAAATCGGAATAATCCGCCTTAAGATAGGATTGCGCGCGCAGACGCGCGATTTTGCGCGGCACACCAAACACCGAATGTGACACCTGACAGGTGACCATATTCACCTCGTCAGAATAGGTCGCCGCAATCACCATATCGGCATCGCGCGCGCCTGCCCGCTCTAGCACATCGGGATGGCTGGCAAACCCTGTCAAACCCTGCACATCCAGCGTGTCGGTCGCGCGGCGCACCAGTTCGGGGTTGTTGTCCACCACCGTCACATCATTGCCTTCGCCAGACAGCTGTCGCGCGATTTGCCAACCCACTTGGCCTGCGCCACAAATGATGACTTTCATCTTGCCGTATCCTTACGCCATGGCTTCAGTGCATCTTCCGCATCGCATCTAAGGGGCTCAGGATTGGCAGAAACCCGTCACGGGGTCAATTGCCAATACCCCAAAGCCCGCTATTCCACATCCTCACCCAGATGCGCCTTGGCGGAGGAGACCACACCCAATGATTTCAGCTTGCGGTGCAGCGCGCTGCGCTCCATCCCGACAAACCCAGCTGTGCGGCTGATATTGCCGCCAAACCGATTGATCTGTGCCATCAAATATTGCCGTTCAAACAATTCACGCGCCTCGCGCAGGGGGAGCATGGTCAAACTTGGCGAAAGGCTGACCTCGCCATCAGCGCTTTTCTGCGCCTCGGGGTGGGGGAGATCCTCCATCCCAATTGGCCCTGTGCCTTCGCCCAAAATCAAGACCCGCTCAATCAGATTGCGCAATTGGCGCACATTGCCGGGCCAACGCATGGTTTGCAATGTGGCCATTGCGTCATTCGACACTGTGCGCAAGGCAAGCCCCTGCTCCCGATGAAATGTCTCGATGAAATAGGTCGCCAGAAGCGGGATATCCTCGCTGCGCGCCTCAAGGCTTGGCACGTCAATCGGAACCACATTCAGGCGGTGATACAGCTCCTCCCGAAAGCGGCCGGCGGCAATTTCATCGGGCAAGTGTTTCGTTGTGGATGAAATCACCCGTAAATCGACATGGACCTTGGAGGCGCCTCCGACCCGCGTAAAGGCTTGATCCACCAAGACCCGCAGGATTTTGGACTGCGTGCCAATGGGCATATCGGCCACCTCATCGAGCAGCAGAACACCGCCATGGGCCTGTTCGAGCAAGCCTTGTTCAATCCCGCGTTCAGGCGTTTCGCGACCAAAAAGCACAACCTCCATCTGATCAGGTGCAATCGCGGCGCAGGCCACAGTCACAAAGGTCGCATCAGACCGGTTGGAATGCGCATGAATATAACGCGCGGCCATTTCCTTGCCGCTGCCCGCAGGCCCGCTCAACAACACGCGCCCGTTTGATTTCGTGACTTTATCCAATTGCGATTTCAGGTGCCGAAACCCCGCCGATTGGCCAATCATCTCACCCACACGGGTCTCGCCGCGCTTGAATGCGGAGTTCTCTCGGCGCAGCTTAGAGGCCTCCATCGCACGGCGGATTACCACCAAAAGCTGGTCGATGTTAAAGGGCTTTTCGATGAAATCATACGCCCCCTGTTTTATCGCGGCCACAGCAATCTCGATATTGCCATGGCCCGAGATGATCACGACAGGCACATCGGGCATATCACGCTTGACGGTCTTGAGAATATCGATGCCGTCCATGTGGCTGTCCTTAAGCCAGATATCGAGGATCACCAATGCGGGCAGGGCCTGCTGCAATTGGGCCATGCATTCATCGGAATTTCCCGCCATGCGCGTGGAAAATCCTTCGTCTTGCAAAATATCGCAGACCAATTCGCGAATGTCGCGTTCATCATCAACAACAAGAATATCAGCCATGTTTACCCCTTTTTCTCACAATCAAGCACAGGCAGCAAAATCACCGCCTGCGCCCCATGATGCACGCCATCCCCAAATGGCGGTGCATCTCTCAATTCAAGGCTTGCGCCATGTTCTTCGAGGATCTTTTTGACGATTGGCAAACCCAGCCCCGTGCCTTTTTCGCGCGTGGTCACATAAGGCTCGAACAGCCGCGCCCGATCTTCAGGCAGGCCAATGCCATTGTCACTGATCGTGATCGCAGCATCGGTTGCGCGGCGCTATCCTCACGCTGCATCGCAATTCGGATTTCCCCTTGATGCGGCTGCTGAGGATGCTTTTCGATATATGTTTCAATGGCCTCGCCTGCATTCTTAATCAGATTTGTAAAGGCCTGACCCATCATCGTGGCATCCACATCTGCCAGAACAGGCCCCTCGGGAGCGGTCAGGTGGAGCGTGACATCAGGCTGCCCTGCCCGCTGCAACACCACAACCCCCTCCATCAAACCGACAAGATCCTCGTGCCGCCTGTTGGGTTCTGGCATCCGCGCAAATCGGGAAAATTCATCCACGATATGGGCCAGATCATTGGTCTGGCGCACGATCACATCGGTCAATTCGCGCAGGCTGTTGCCATCGGCCTCTGGCAGAATTTTTGTAAATTTGCGCGCGGCGCGCTCGGCTGAAAGGCGAATTGGGGTCAGTGGGTTCTTGATTTCATGCGCGATGCGGCGGGCCACGTCCCCCCATGCGGCCATGCGCTGCGCCGCAACCAGATCGCTGACATCATCGAAGGCAATCACATACCCCTCGACCGCGCCATCACTGCGCCCACGCACCGCGATACGCACCAAAAGCGCCTCCTGCACCCCATCACGGGTCAGGCGCATCTCCTCCTGCAAGCTGTCATTGCCCCGCTCCCGCAGCCGCGTAGGCAGTTCCGCAAATTCGGGCACAAGACTGTCCAACGCGCCCCTGTGATTAACTTCGGCATCGCTCAGGCACAACAAGCGCTGCGCGGAACGGTTGACGAATTCCACTTCCCCCTTTGCCGTGACCCCGATAACCCCCGCCGTAACGGACCCCAAGACGCTGTCAAACAGCCGTCTTTGGCCCTCGCTGCGCTCATTTTGTTCCAGCAAATGATCACGCTGCGCTTTAAGTTGTTTGGTCATCTGGTTGAAAACACGGGCCAAGGTGGCGATTTCATCGCCACTTTTCTCCTCGGGAACCCGCGCCTCCAAATCGCCCTCACCAATCCGCTCGGCCGCCGCAGCCAAGCGGCCCACGGGGCGCGACAGGCGTTCGGCAAACCACAGGCCCAACCAAATCGCGGCCATGATTACAATCAGCGCAAAGCCGATATAGAGCAGGCCAAACTCAAACAGGACCCGGCCGCGTTCGCTTTCCAATTGGCGGTAAAGCTGCACGGTCTGCTGCGTTTCATCCAGCAGCGACATGATCTGACCATCCACCTCGCGGCTGATATAGAGATACCTGTCCAAATATTGCGCCAGTTTGATCAGTGCGCGAAACTCATTTTGCGCGCGATCCTCGATCAGGATGATCTCACCTTCGGCGGCCGCCATCAATTGCGCATCACTGGGCGGGTCATAGTTAAACAGGTAGGACCGCTCTCCACGCGCGCGAATTTCACCAAGCGCATCGATCACATAGGCCTCGCGCAGCCCCCGTTGGATCAGGCTTTGGCCTTGCCCCAGAAGGCGGCGCAAATCCCCATCGCTTTCAGCCCCATCGGCGCGGGCGGAATTGTCGAGAAAGGCGGCCAAGGCCCGCGCATCCTCCTCAAGATCGGCGCGATGCTCCTGTTGATAGGCAATGGCCGCATCAACCGAATTGCCAAGCGCGCCGGAAACACGCGTGGAAAACCACCCCTCCAGACCCATATTGAGCGTAATCGTGGCAAATACAGCGACCAAAATTGTCGGCAAAAGTGCCACAATGGAAAACACCGCGGTCAAGCGCATATGTAGGCGGGACCCTTGCGAGCGCGACCGCCGCGCCGCAATCATCCGCACCACCTGACGGGCCACCAATGCGGCGATCACAAGAATATAAACCAAATCCGCCAAAAGGATCAGCCGCAGCGCAGGCGAAGATGCCAAATCGCCAAGCGGGCCAAGCACGAGAAAGGTCAGAAGCGCCAAAACGGGGCCAAGCGTTACAAGCCCCAGCGTGCCTGCATTGCGCAAGCGTTTGGTGCTTTGTAGCAGAATCAACCGGCGCCATGCCGATATGGCCTTATCTTTGGATGGCTGTGCCACCTGCCCCGCCTGTATGTTGCAAAGGCCCCCAAAGGGGCCCCAAATTTCGCCTGACACGCGCCATATGTCGCCCATATGCCACGCCCTGTGGCAGGTTTACATCAACTTGCGCCGCCGTGTCACGCGGATATCGAGATCCGTGACCTTCTTTCTGAGCGTATTTCGATTGATCCCCAACAGATCCGCGCATTTGGCCTGATTGCCGCCTGTGGCCTCGAGGGCGATTTCAATCAATGGGGTTTCCACCTCGCGCAATATGCGCGCGTGCAATCCCGGCGGCGGCAGCACACCGCCATGCAAATCGAAATAGCGCCGCAAATGTTTGGCAACGGAGGCCGACAAGCGATCCCCATCGCCGCCGCCCGTCAAAGGCTCCATCGCGGGCTGGTTGCCAAGCACGGCTTGCAATTCGGCGCGGGCAATCTCTTCACCCTGCCCTGTCACCACAATTCGGCGGATCGTGTTTTCCAATTGCCGCACATTGCCAGGCCATGAATAGGCGCGCATCAGGTCCAGCGCATCTTCGGACAGGCGGCGCAAGGGCAACCCGTCACGTTCCGCGCGCAAGAAGAAATGTTCGGCCAAAAGCGCGATGTCATCGACCCGCTCCCGCAGCGAGGGCACCGAGATGGACACCCCCCCCAAACGGTAAAACAGGTCTTGACGAAACGCGCCTGCGTCCATTTTTTCCGACAGGTCGCGCTGGCTTGTGGCCATCACGCGTGCATCATTTTCGCGCATCGTGTCGAGCAGGCGCACAATCCGCGCCTGTGCCTCGTCACTGAGGTCGGAGACCTCATCAAACAGGATCGAGCCGCCCTTGGCCCGCGCCAGCAGGGTTGAGGGGCCATCCACCCCCTCCAGATCATCCGAACTGGCCACCACAAAGGGCAATGTGCGGCGGTCCGAGAAATCATGGATCGCGCGGGCAATCAGGCTTTTGCCCGTGCCGCTTTCGCCGAGATCAGCACAGGCAAATCGGTATTCATCACCCGCGCAACGAGCCGATAGAGCGCCTGCATCGCCGCTGTGCGCCCCACAAGGGAAGATCATTTTGGCCTGTCAGCCGCGCCTCCGCAGCGCCTGCGCCGCCCGTTGCAGCGCTTGGTGCGGATGTGGCGCGGCGCTTTGGTCCAACGCACGCGCCGCCCGCTTCATCAGGTCGGGCAGGTCAAAGGGCGGGCGGGTAATCCATAAGCATCTTTTTCGGTGGCGGATCGCCGTCATGATGGTGTTTGCGCCGAGATAGTGATCACGGGCAGACCTGGACGCGCCTCCGTGATTGTGGGGTTTCAAGACCATTGCCATCGGGCATCACACATCGAAATCACCAGATCACCTTTGCCCTCCTCCACCCATCGCATCAGGGTGACAAGGCTGGAGGTCGCATGACCTTGCACCCCGCCCGCGTCAACGCCTGCGTCAGCACGGTGCGGATCGATGCGGTCATCATCTGCGACAAAAACGGTGCCATCCATCGTCTCAACTCCGCACCTTTTTTCCCTCACGCACCTTTGGGTGCGATTTCCCTCACGCGCCACGCGGCGCATCTGTCACGCGCCACGCGGCGCGGTGCAATCGAAATCCACGGTGCGGCGGAACGCTATCCAGCGCGATCCAGCCATCATGATCGGAAATGATCTTGGACGCAACCAGGCCAAGGACCCGTGCCGTTTTCGCGCCCTGAAACAAACGGCTCGAAAATCTCGGTCTGGCGTTCGGGCGCAATCCCTGGGCCATCGTCAATAATCTCCACCTGCAACGGCATGGGCGGCGCTGCCATCGCGTTTTGCGCAGGCGCAGACCTGCCTCCGTAAAAACTGCGGATGGTGATCGTGCCACCCCTCACGCCCCGCTTCGGCGGCGTTTTTCAGCAAGGTTCAGAAAGACCTGCAAATCATCCACGATCCACCCACGTGGAGGCAAAGACAGGTCATATTGATCCAATATGCGCATATGCGCAGCAAACCCCACCGCCGCAGATTTGGCGCGCGATCAAGGATGTCGTGGATATTGACCGCCTTGCATTCGGGCGGGCGCAGATTGCCGAATTCCTCGACCCTGCTCCGAAAAATTTCACGATGCGCCGCGTCTCAGCCACAATCAGGTCGGTCAGCTCCCGATCCCTCGCCCTGGCATTCATCGAGATCAGCTGCGCGGCAATCCCCGCCAGCGGGTTTCTTGATTTCATGGGCCAACATCTCAGCCCATGTAATCGCGGAACGCGCAGCCGATTTAGTGACCATACCGCGTCCAAACGCCCCCGCCAATTCGCGGTTTTCCACAGCATCATCACTGACCGCCCCCTCTCGCTTACAGGGGCAAGTTGCACATTGCAGGAGACAGGTTTTTCGACCCTGTGCCGACATCGACCCCCACGAACAGCGCAGATTGCCCTGCGGCGAGCGCCTCCATCGGGGCATCGACAAAGACGCGATCCCATACGGGGCTGCCCGAAGACTGCGTTCGGGCGTTGAGAAATGTCTCCGCGGCGGGGGTTCACCGATAAGGATATGATCGCCGCCATCAAAGCAGCGCGGGGATGGGCAGCGGACCAGATCATATCGGAGGTGACAGGGCTCATGCGGCGCAGCCTCCTGATAGCCCTGATCCTGTGGTTCGTGATCAGTAATGCTCGACCAATGCCAGAACATCAGCAGGATCATCTGCGGTCAACACCGCGCGGCGTGCCCTGGGACCTGGGCCGCATCAGATACCACCCCCAAATGTTTGCGCGCGACCTTGACAGCGCCAAGGGTGGTGGCCATGGAAGGCATATCTTGGTAATGCTGCACCACAATTGCGACCAGCGATGCCTTTGGGCGTGTCAGACGCCTCTGACCCGACAGCCCGCCGCTATATCGCGCAACACCCATGGCCGCGCCCTGCGCGCCACGGCCACCATCCGCCATCCGCCCCCGATTGCGCCAAGGCGCGGGTGGCGGTTTGCGCGTCAACAATATCGCCATTGGCAATCAAGCGGGATTGAAACGCAATCACGAAGGCACGAATGGCCTGCCAATCAGCATGGCCCTTGTAAAACTGTGCGCGGCTGCGGCCATGCACCGTCCAGCATCGCAACCCCAAGCGCCGCGTATGCGCGCCACCTGCGGCGCGTTTTGACATTCGCGTCCCACCCCAAACGCATCTTCAGGGTCACCGGCACGGATACGGCCCCCGTCACGGCCTCCAGCACCGCGCGCGCGTGATCCCATCGCGCAACAGCGCCGCGCCACAATTTGGCCAGAGCCGGACGTGACCTTTTCGCGGGGCATCCCATGTTGATGTCATGATCTTCGCACCTTCGGCCTCTCAGCCATGCGCGGCCTCCCCCATCAATAGGGATCACGCCCCGCCAGTTGCACCGCGAGGCCGCAATGCCAAAGCCAGCTCCGCCTTGGCGCGGGCGGCAGGTTTGGCATTGACCACCATGTCTTGGCTGGCGACCATCTCCGGAGGACGACCAGACCCCGCCCCGAAAAGCCACCAATTTGCGATAGGGCAAATCCGTGATTCCCGCCATCGGGGCGAGGAAGACGGGGGGATCAAGGGTGATATCGCCAAGCTGGATCGGCATTCGGGCAAGCTGCCTATTCTTTGTGCAGATAGGACTGGCCTAATCTGCCTCAGGGATAAGATCAAAAGAAACGCCGCGCTATCTTGCCTGAGCGCCAAGAATTGCACAATATTTAATCATATCGCACAAAAAGAAGGCAGCGCATCGATCCATATTGTGCGACACCTGCGAAGCCCCTATCACCAGTGCCATGAGCACAGCACCCTATGACCTCACGGCTGATCCATCCGCCGCTGCCCCGCTTGTCGCGCTGATTGTTGCGGCGGGGCGTGGCACGCGGATGGGGGGGGATTTGCCCAAGCAATACCTTGGCTTGGGCGGTCAGCCCGTGCTGCGCCATGCCATCCGTGCCTTATGGGATGCGGCCGCATTTGAACAGACCATCGTGGTCATTCATCCAGATGATCTGGCGCTGGCCAAAGCCGCGCTTGGGGATTTGGTTGATCGTGTCACCTTGGCCTATGGCGGCGAGACGCGCAGCGCCTCGGTTCAGGCGGGATTGGCCATGGTCGCTGATCAAAACGCCCATGTTTTGATTCATGATGCCGCGCGGCCCTTTGTGGCGGCGCGCATTGTGCAGGATGTGATCAGCGCTTTGCGTCACCCTGGATGCACCGCAGCAGCCCCTGCCCTGCCTATGGTGGATGCCCTGTGGCGCGCCACAGATGGGGTTGTAGCAGAAATTCAACATCGTGATGGAATATTTCGCGCTCAAACGCCGCAAGGATTTCACTATTCAACCATTTCGGCGGCCTATAGCGCCGCAGGGTGTGAGGCCGCCGATGATGTGGCCATCGCCCTCGCCCATGGGGTGAAGATTAAGGTTGTCGCGGGCGATGAACAGAATTTCAAACTGACCACCGCGCAGGATTTCAGCCGCGCCGAGCACGTGATGAGGGCACAAGACGCTATGGATATACGGGTTGGCAACGGGTTTGACGTGCACGCCTTTTGCGATGGGGATCATGTGATCCTATGCGGGGTGACCATCCCGTATGAGCGCGGCTTAAAAGGGCATTCTGACGCGGATGTCGGACTGCACACCGTAACAGATGCGATTTACGGCGCCTTGGCGGCAGGCGATATCGGCACGCATTTCCCCCCTTCGGATCCGCAATGGAAGGGCGCAGCGAGTGATATTTTTCTACACCACGCGGTCGCAATGGCGGCAGAGCGGGGTTATATTATTAGCCATGTCGATCTGACCTTCCTGTGCGAAGCGCCCAAAATTGGCCCCGTGGCCGCACAGATGCGCGCACAGCTTGCAGGATTGTTGAAAATCGCGGTCGACCGCGTGTCGGTCAAGGCCACAACGACCGAACAATTGGGCTTCACCGGCCGCAAAGAGGGAATCGCCGCGCTTGCCACGGCGACATTGGTGCAGAAATGACCTATTGGATTGCAACGCTTTTTGGCATCGGCCGCCTGTCCCCCGCGCCCGGCACTTGGGGCAGTTTGGCGGCGCTGCCCTTGGCTTGGGGTCTGCATCAGCTGGGCGGGTTTTGGCTGCTTTTTGCCGCGACCCTTGGCGTGTTTGCGCTGGGTGCATGGGCGATTGAGGCGGAAATCCAAGGTGGGGCAGAGGATGACCCATCGGAATTCGTGATTGACGAGGTTGCAGGGCAGTGGATCGCCCTGTGGCCCGTGTCCTATGGCGCGGTTTTCGCCAATGTGGATATTTTGGCCCTCTGGCCAGGCATCCTGACCGCGTTTTTGGCCTTTCGCCTGTTTGACATTTGGAAACCCGCCCCCGTGGCATGGGCCGATGCCAAGCGCGGCGGGATATGGGTGATGATGGATGATGTGATCGCGGGCTGGTTGGCGGCATTGGTTGTGGCGATCTTGGCGGCTGTGGCGCATCTATGGCTGATCTAAGCGCGCAGATCATCGCCGCCGCAGGCAAGAAGGGGCTGACCATAGCCACAGCGGAAAGCTGCACAGGCCGCATGGTCAGCGCCAGCTTGACCGATATCGCAGGGTCCAGCGCCGTGTTTGAACGCGGATATGTCACCTATTCCAACGCCGCAAAGATGGAGCTTTTGGGGGTCTGCGCCGATACGCTTAAGGCCTTTGGCGCTGTATCTACGGAGGTGGCCCGTGAAATGGCCGCAGGCGCGCAGGCGCGCGCAGGGGTTCAGATCGCCGTCTCCATCCCCGGGCATCGCGGGGCCAGGGCAGCGCGCAAAAGCCCGAGGGCCGCGTGTGTTTGGCATCGCCAGCGCGGCAGGCATAAATGTGGAACAGGTCGATTTCGGGGCGCTTGGCCGGGCAAATGTGCGTGACGCGGCACGCGACCACGCGCTGCGCTTGGTGTTGCAGGCGATCACCGAATCTGGCGAGAGCGGCCCCTAGCCACAACCCGCCCCGCGACATGGTATGTATAAATGTAATGACGCGCTAAGCCGTGCCATAGAGCGCCGCTGCGCGGGCCTCGAACGCGCGCACAATCCGCGTCATCGCTTCGTGAAAGAACATTCCCGCAGCGCCTTGCAACAGGCGGCTTTTGAATTCGAAATCAACATCAAAGGACACTTCGCACCCGCCTTCGGGCCGGTCGCGCATCCGCCAATTTGAAATCATGTGATGAAACGGCCCATCAATATAGGCGGTTTCGATACGCATCTCCTCATCAAAGAGGCGCACACGACTGCCGAATTTCTCGCGAAACATCTTAAAGCCGATGATCAAATCGGCCTGCATCAAGCGGTGATCGCCCTGATCGACCACGCTGCGAATGCGCGCGGCCACGGTCCAGGGAATAAATTCAGGATAGCGCGCAACATCCGCCACCAGATCATAAATCTGCGCAGCGCTATAGGGCAAAACGCGTGTTTCAGCATGAGCGGGCATGGCGTGCCTTTCGTCTTTCTTTGCATCTGTTGATGTCTTAGAAATGACGCTGGAATTCAAGCCAATGAGCACAAGAAAATGACAGATCGCCCCTATGAAATTGATGTTTTGATCTCGGCCAAGGCCATTGCCGCGCGGATCGAGGAATTGGCCCGCGAGATTGAAACGCAATTTGCCGATACCGATAAGCTGGTTGTTGTTGGCCTGTTGCGCGGCTCTTTCATGTTCATTGCGGATTTGTTGCGCGAATTGAACCTGCCCGTTGAGGTGGATTTTCTGGAGGCCTCATCCTACGGCAACGAGATGACCTCCTCGCGCGAGGTGCGCATCCTCAAGGATTTGCGCGGCGAAATTGGTGGGCGCGATGTCTTGGTGGTGGAAGATATTGTCGATACGGGCTTCACCCTCAGCCATGTTTTATCGCTTTTGAAATCGCGTGCGCCCAAGCGGCTGGAGACCATCGCGCTGTTGGACAAACCCGCCCGCCGTGAGGTCGAGATAAGCGCCACATGGATAGGTTTTGAAATTCCGGATCATTTCGTGGTGGGCTATGGCATTGATTATGCACAACGAAACCGCAACCTGCCCTATATTGGCACGGTGCGCTTCACCTGATCCCGATTGTAAGACCGCGCGCCCGCCCCCATATTGATCATGCTAAACAAAAAATGGGGGATCATATGGGGCCGATTTGGTTGATGCGGGCGGTGAAATGGGCGCGAAACCCGCCCTCGCCCAAGCAGGTGAAGGCACTCTTGGCACTGTTTGCGGTGGTCTTTGCCATTTTCATCGCCGAGCGGATGGGGCTGTGGCCCGCGTTCCTGACCTTGCCGCCGCGCTGATTTGCTTTAACATTTATCACATACGCGTGATTTTGGGGGCGCAGACGCACAAGAGATGTGCGTTATTGTGCAAAGATTTTATATCTCCTTCGCGCGATAGTGACGCTGCTGGACTGGGAAGGTGGCCTGATGCTGGGCGGGCCGCTTGAAACGATCACATCACACACCCCCGCATGAAACGGAGCCTTTGACATGACGGTTTTGACGAAACTCACAGTGAAATCTACGCTGGTTGCAACGTGTTTGGCTATGGCAACCCTGCCCGCCGTGGCAAATGAGGGGGCCATTGATGCGCGCCAAGGCCAATTTAAAATCATGGCGCTGAACATTGGTGTTTTGGGCGGTATGGCGCGCGGCAATTTGGACTATGACGCGGCGCAGGCACAGATTGCTGCGGATAATTTGGTGGCCATTTCGCAAGTGAACCAAGCGTTCAACTGGCCCGAAGGCAGTGACATGATGGCGGCCACGACGAACCGCGCCTTGCCCGCGATTTGGGAAAACACCGATGATTTCGCCGCCAAATGGATGGCTTTTGGCACAGCAGCCACGGGGTTGCAGGCGGCGGCTGGCTCAGGGCTTGAGGCGATGCAAGCGGCGCTGGGTCCGGTCGGCGGCAGCTGTGGCGCCTGCCACGATGCCTATCGCCAGCCGCAATAAGGCGAAAGGAACCCGTTCATGTGGAAATGGCTGCTTGCAAGTGCTGCGCTGGCCTCTGTTGGCGGCTTTTCCTTATTTGGGCGATATTTCCTGTCAATCCAATCCATCAGGCGGCGCTGGACACACTGGCACCGCCTGATTTGAACCATGGGGCGCGTGTTTTGGGCGGCGGGATGTGCCTCCTGCCACGCGGCCGAAGGGGCCACGGGCACGGACCGCTTGATCCTTGCAGGCGGGCGCAGCTTTGAGACGGAATTTGGCACATTTCGCGCGCCGAATATCAGCCCCGATCAGGCAGAAGGATAGGGGATTGGTCCCTTGAGATGTTCCTGACCGCATGCAGCATGGGCGGGCCGATGGCCTGCCCTATATATCCCGCCTTTCGTATGCCGCCTATCGGCTTGCAGAAGCGCAGGATATGGTTGACCCGAGGTTTGCGCTCTTTACAAGCCTTCCTGCCGATCCGCCCCTGATCACATCACAAATTTCCGTTCAACCTACGAGCAGGCGTGTTCCGGCAGGCGCTTTACCTTGAGCGCGGCTATGCGGTCACAGACCCCTTAAGCGCGGGAGGCAACCGCCGGGCGCTACTTGGTCAGGCGATGGCGCATTGCGGCGAATGTCACAGCCCGCGCAATGCACTGGGTGCGGTGGATTATGACAACTGGTTGCGCGGCACCGCAAACCCCTCAGGTCAGGGCCGCATCCCTGCATTGACCCAAGATCATCTGACATGGTCGAAAGGGATATCGCCGCCCATCTAAATGACGGCTTCACCCCCAGTTTTGACAGCGCAGGCGGCCATATGGTGGATGTGATCCGCAATATGGCCATGCTTGCCCCGAAGATCGCGCCGCGATTGCGCAATACCTCAAGGAATTGCCTGCAGCCGCGCCCTAAGCGCCCAGTTTCGCCAAGCGCGCGGCCTTGAGGGCGGAAATCATCGCCAGCGTGATAGCTGGACCGCGTCAAAGGCGTGGCAGAGACCATCAAGCCTTTGCCAAAGGCCGCCTTTTCATAGGCTTTGAACTCCTCAGGCGTGACAAACCGATCCACCGCGTGGTGCTTTGGGGTGGGCTGCAAATATTGGCCAATGGTCAAAAAATCGATGTCTGCGGCGCGCATATCATCCATGACCTGCAACACCGCTTGGCGGTCTTCGCCAAGGCCGACCATGATGCCCGATTTGGTGAACATGGTTGGGTCCAACTCCTTGACCCGTTGTAGCAGGCGCAGGCTGTGGAAATACCGCGCGCCGGGGCGCACCTCTGGGTAAAGGCCCGGCACGGTTTCGAGATTATGGTTGAACACATCGGGCTTGGCGCGCACCACAATCTCCAACACGCTTGGATCGCATTTGAGAAAATCAGGTGTCAGAATTTCAATCGTGGTGTCAGGCGATTGGCGGCGAATGGCGCGGATGGTCTGGGCAAAATGTTCCGCCCCGCCATCTTCGATGTCATCGCGGTCAACCGAGGTGATCACCACATGGTTGAGGCCCAGTTTCTTGACCGCATCGGCCACGCGGCCCGGCTCGAACACGTCCAGGGCCTCGGTCGGTTTGCCCGTGGCGATGTTGCAAAAGGTGCAGGCGCGGGTGCAGACCTCGCCCATGATCATCATGGTCGCGTGACCTTGGCTCCAACATTCACCAACATTGGGGCATCCCGCCTCCTCGCAGACGGTGGTCAGCTTGTGGTCGCGCATGATTTTATGGGTGGCCTTATAGCCCTCGCCAACGGGGGCCTTGACCCTGATCCATGCGGGCTTCTTGGGCTGTGTTTGATCGGGGCGATGCGCCTTTTCGGGGTGGCGCTGTTCGGGCAATTTCAGGTCGCGCATGGCTCTGCCTCATTTGTCTGACAGGGCCAATTTAATCCTTTGTGACGCGAATGTAACCCCCAGTATGATCGCGCACAGGGCACTTAATCCAAACTGGCAGGCACAAAGCCATGCTGCGTTTGATAAAAGGCCAATAAGCGCTCAAGGCCGATTTTCAAAACGATCTTTCCAGAGCGCGCCGACCACCCCAGACGGCGCTCGGCCGCCTCCATCCCTTCGAGGAAGCAACAGACCCGCATGACCACATCCGACAAGCCCGGCCCCAAATGCTCCATCGCGTCCAAAACGCGCTTGCGCGCGGCGCTTGGCCCTTCGCCAATACCGCCATCCCCAAAGACGCCACGATCCGCCGATGTCAGGAAACGGTCCCAGTTCTGGGCCACACGCGGGCCAAGTTGGGCGCGCTCGAAATCCTCGCGCAGACGTTCAGCGGCCTGGACAAGGGCCGCATTCAAAAACGGCTTTCCATCGATCCCTTTACGCCGGGCAAGGCCTGACAGCGGCGATTCCGATAGATTGACGCGCATCTGCGCATGGCTGCCATCGGCAAAGTTTTCACGCCTTATGGCATAGTCGCCATGCTGGGCGGCAAAGCAATTTGGCCCCTGCCCCATGACCATATCCGATTGACGGCGGCGGCGATCTTCGGCGATCAGACGTTTCAACGCCAAACGCCCCGTTGCGGTGATCCGATAGGTGGCAACACGGCCCTTGCGCGTGGCACATATCCAATCCTTCAACACGAAATTCTGCGCCACATGACGATCCATAACCGCCGTGCGGGTTTGGCCACCTTCGGCATTGGGGCGCAACACCACGGCGCGATCCAGGTCTTGGGCCACCACCAAAACCGCATCTTTCTCGCAAAGGCGGCGCAGGATCCGCCGCGCCTCGGCCTCGGTGTTCGGGGTAGTCTTGGGGGCGGAGGCGCCCGTGATCTTGGGGGTATGCTGGGTCATGGGATAAACATCCTGAGAAGATGATGGGTCGGTGAGATGCGTCAAAGCCTGATCCAGCAGCGGATCATCGCGCGCATCTTCAATCTGGCGCACATGACGCAAAATCGTGCTTGGATGGGCCTGCGCACGCGCGGCAATTTGGGTGAAACTCATCCCGAAATGCACATGACACAGATAATGCTGCACAGGCTCCGAGAACCCTGTCAGCTGATCATCATCGCGCAGATGCGGCGGATAGGTCAGATCATGAATGGCCATACACACCCCGTAGAATACCGCAAAGTTTCGCAAGCAACGGGGTTCAGATTTCCTGCAAAGAGTTACCGAAGGGTTAATTTCGCGGCATTGACGCAGATGTGTTGAAATTCCGTAAACAAATCATACCGCAGCGCGCGGTGATTAAAGTTTTCTGCAAAACATCACCTGCCCGCCCATTCTAGGGCCAGATTTGGTCCCCAACAGAAAGGCAGGCATTGCAATGACTGATTTGCACCAAACCCTTCAGGATATGCGCCGCCCACCGACCCTTGTTCGCGCAGCGCGCTTTGCGGCAGCGGGGCAAAAGCCGTTGCGCCAATCGCGTCATGATCTTTTGGCAAAAGAAGAAGCCCTCAACAGCGCGCGCCTGAGCGGCGCTGCGCATTATTCGCCAACAGAGCATATCAGCATTTTGGCGGCGCTGATCCAATTGGCCCAGAACCAAGGAAACAGGGATGCGCCAATCAAAGAAAACCGTCCCGTGCTGGTGGCGCGGGGCGGCGGGTTGGAGATTAAATCCGTGCCGATTGCTCAGATAAATGCATCTGGCATCGCGGCTTTGCGCTCTGCGATATAGGCCTTGAGCGCCTCATCAATCGCGGGGTCAAGCGCGGGCTGGACATATTCAGACAGCATCTTGTCCACCCGCGCAGCCGCCAAAGCCACGCTATCACGGCTGCCCTCATCCACCCATGTTTCATATGGTTTGTAGTCCAAAACATTGGTTTTCCAGAAGGCCGTTTTGAAATTGGCCTGCGTATGGGCGCACCCCAAGAAATGCCCACCAGGCCCCACCTCGCGCAAAGCGTCCATCGCTTGGGCATTCTCATCGATGGGCACACCTGCCGCCAAATGGTGCAACACCCCAAGCTGATCGGCATCAAGCACGAATTTCTCGGGGCTTGCCGCCAAGCCACCCTCAAGCCATCCGCAGGCATGAAGCATGAAATTAACACCAGACAACAGCCCCATGTTCAGCGAATTGGCCGATTCATACGCGGCCTGTGCATCGGGCAGTTTCGATCCGTTGAACGACCCAGCCGAGCGATAGGGCAGGTTCAAGCGCCGCGCCAATTGTCCAGCCCCATAGGTGATTTGCGCAGCCTCCGGCGTGCCGAATGTGGGCGCGCCTGAATTCATATCAATCGAGGTCACGAAGGCCCCGAAAATCACCGGCGCCCCTTTGCGGATGATCTGGCTATAGGCCACAGCCACCATCACCTCGGCCAAAACTTGGGTCAGCGTGCCCATGACCGAGACAGGGGCCATCGCCCCCCCTACGATAAAGGGCGAGACGATACAGGCCTGATTGTTTGCCGCATAGACCTCCAAAGCGCCCATCATGGTCGCGTCAAAGGTCAGGGGCGAGTTGATATTGATCAGCGATGTCATGACCGTGTTCTGGCTGGCGAATTCCGCGCCGAACAGAATTTTGCACATATCAACCGAATCTTGCGCGCGCGATGGTTCGGTGACCGACCCCATGAAGGGCTTATCGCTCAGGCTCATATGGGCATAAAGCATATCAAAATGGCGCTTGTTCACCGGGATATCGGTCGGCTCGCACACCGTGCCGCCAGAATGGTGCAACCATTTCGACATATAGCCCAGTTTCACGAATTTCTGGAAATCGGCCATGGTCGCATAGCGCCGTCCACCGCTACTGTCCCACACGAAAGGCGGGCCATAAACAGGTGCAAGGACAAGCGACTTGCCACCAATCTCCACGTTACGTTCAGGGTTGCGCGCGTGTTGGGTGAAGCGCGCTGGTGCAGTTGCGATCAACTTGCGCAACAATCCTTTGGGAAAGCGGACCCGTTCGCCCGACACATCCGCACCCACATCCTTCCACCGTTGCAGCGCTTCGGGGTTTTCCACAAAATTCACCCCGATCTCTTCGAGGACCGTCTCCGCATTGGCCTCGATGATGTCCAAGGCCTCATCCGACAGGATATCCAGATTGGGAATATTGCGTTCGATATATTTCGCCATTTCCAAGCGTGGCGCGCTGCGCTCCGCACGCCGCGCGGCACCGCCACCCCCTCTGCCCCGACGCCGTTCTGGAAGTGCTGCTTCGCTCATCTCGCTTGCCCTCTGAAAGTGACATAATCTGCAACCCGCCCCTATCGGCAGGTGGCCCGTGATGGGGGTTCTACCCTGTGCACGCGGGGCGGCGATGGCGATTTGCGCCATTTGCGAAGGGAAAGCGACATTCGCACTCTTGCACGCGCGCGAAGCCTCGCCTATGCGAGGCGTATGACGATAGAACCCATTGCCCAATCCCATGAACGGCTTCTGATCATTGATTTCGGCAGCCAAGTGACGCAGTTGATTGCCCGCCGCCTGCGCGAGCAAAATGTCTATTGTGAAATTCACCCTTATCAAAATGTCGATGCCGCGTTTTTGGCGGAATTTGCCCCCAAAGCGTTGATCTTTTCGGGCGGGCCAGATTCGGTGATGCGCGAAGGCTCCCCCCGACCGCCGCGCGCCATTTATGATCTGGGCGTGCCGATCACATGGGCATCTGCTATGGCCAGCGGGTGATGATGCAGGATTTGGGCGGCAGGTCGGGCGGGCGAGCACGCCACCGCCAGACCGGCCGCGCCTATGTGACCAAAACCGTCCACGCAATCGGATTTTGTGGCGGGTTGGTTCCAGTGCCACAGACGGGCGCGAACAGGTCTGGATGAGCCATGGCGATCATGTCAGCAAAATCGCCCCTGGGTTCGAGGTGTGGCACATCTCCGGGCACGCCCTTTGCGATCACCGCAGATGTAAACCACCGCTTCTATGCGGTGCAATTCCACCCGAGGTGCATCACACCCCAATGGCGCGCAGCTGTATAAAGACTGCTGGGCATTGCAGGCTTTCAGGGCGGTGGACCATGGCGGGCTACCGCAGGCAAGCCGTGGCGGCCATCCGCGAACAGGTGGGAGCGTGCCAAGGTGATCTGCGGGCTTTCGGGCGGTGTTGACAGCTCGGTGGCGGCGGCCTTGATCAGAGGCAGTGGCGATCAACTAACTTGCGTCTTTGTGGATCGGCCTGCTGCGTATGGGTGAGCGGAGGAAGTGGTCACCATGTTCCGCGACCACATGAACCTGTCCGTGATCATGCCCAAGAACGGAGCTGTTCCTTGGCGCGCTTGAAGGGTCGCGTGGTGAAGCCGCAAAACCATCGGCAAATTGTTCATAGTGTGTTCCAAATAACCGATCAGATCGAGGTGCCGCCTTTTGGCGCAGGGCACGCTTTACCCTGATGTCATTGAAAGCGTAAGCTTTTCTGGCGGCTTCAGCGTGACGATCAAAAGTCACCACAATGTGGGTGGCCTGCCCGAAAAGATGGGTCTGAAACCAGTTTAAGGCTACAGTGTTCAGGACGAGGTGCGCCTTGGGGCGTGAATTGGAGCCTACCCCGCACGCATTTCATGGCCACCTCACCCTTCCCTGGGCTATTGCGATCCGTTGCCCGGGCGAGATCACCCGCGAAAGCTGGAATCTGCGCAAGGCGGATGCCGTTTATATTGACAAATCCGCAAACATGGGCTGTATGACAAGATGGCGGGCCTTTGTGCGGTCACCTGTGCGCACACGGTCGATTGTCATGGCCGCACATATGACTACGCCTGCGCCCTGCGCGCGGTGACGTCAGTTGATGGGATGACGGCGGATTATTACCCGTTTACCCATGCATTCTTGGGCGAAACCGCCACCCGCATCATTAATGAGGTCAAGGGCATCAACCGCGTGACCTATGACATCACCTCAAAACCGCCGGGAACGATTGAGTGGGAGTGAGATGATGTATGTCTCGGTAACAGGCCTGCAAACCAAAGGTATCGTCAGTTGGATCAGGTTTTGGGCCTTGGCGATCCCTGCCTTTCGCGCCGCGCAAACGGCCAAGGGCGTGCGTTTCACGGGCACAAAAATCCGCCACGGCGTGCATCACACCCTGACTGTATGGGACAGTAAGGCCGATATGATGGCCTATCGCAAATCACCTGCGCATCTTAAATCCATGCGGGTGTTCGCGCAGATCGCCACGGGCAAGGTGCATGGATATGAGACAGACCACATCCCCACATGGGATGCAGCCCTCGTGGAATATGATCGACACGCACGGGTGGTTTAGCTTTCAGGCGCCTGATACACGCCCTGTTCCTTCAGCGCATCAATCACTTCTGCGGGCATATAGGTCTCGTCATGGCGGGCCAGAATTTCGGTGGCCTCAAACACGCCATCGATCAGGCGGCCTGTGCCGACCATGCCTTCGCCCTCGCCAAACAGGTCAGGCAAAACACCCGTATAAGCCACGGGGATGGAGGCCGCGCCATCGGTCACGTTGAAGGTGATGGTTGCCCCTTGGCCACGGCGCAATGTCCCCTCCTCCACCAAGCCGCCAATGCGGAAGGTTTTGTTGGCTTCGGGTGGGTTTTCGGCCACTTCGGCGGGCGGCATGAAGAAATTGATGCCATCGCGAAAACCATATCCCACCAGCGCAGTCATACCGCCGAGGAAAAACACGGCGAGCATCACAATCTGGATACGGCGTCTTTTCTTTAATGTTTGCATCGTCTGACCCTATCTTCTTGTCACGCCATCACATCATCACGGGAACAGGGCAAGGCCGTCCAACCCTTGTGTCTCCTCAAATCCCAGCATCAGGTTGGCGTTTTGCAGCGCCTGCCCTGACGATCCTTTGCACAGGTTGTCGAGTGCAGCAAACACAATTGCGCGACCCGCGCGCCTGTCCTGTGCCACCCCTATATAGGCATGGTTGGTGCCGCGCACATCATGCGTTGAGGGGGCTGCGCCAAAGGGTAGCAGGTGGATGAATGGCTCCGCCGCGTAGGATGCCTCCAATGCGGCATAGATCGCGCGCGCATCCCCTTTGACATAGACCGTGGCCAAGATGCCGCGATTGAACGGGGCAAGATGTGGGGTGAATTGCACCTCCACCTTGCGCCCCGCAAGCGCCGAGAATTCCTGATCAAACTCCCCCAGATGGCGATGGGTGCCGCCGATGCCATAGGGGTTGGTGCCCTCGGACAGCTCCGCATGGAGCAGGTTTTCCTTGAGGCTGCGCCCCGCACCTGACACCCCGACCACCATGTTGATGATGATCTCATCGAGATCAATCAGCCCCGCCGAAATCAAAGGCCGCAGCGCATATTGTCCCGTGGCCGCGTTGCAGCCCGTGCCCGCGACCAGACGTGCCTTGCGGATCTGGTCGCGATAAAATTCGGTCAGACCATAGACCGCCTCACCCTGCAAATCTGGGGCAGCATGAGGTTGGCCATACCATTTTTCATAGGCGGCAGGGTCGCGCAGACGGAAATCAGCGGACAGGTCCACGATTTTCAAATCGCGCGGCAGGTCCTTGATCACCGCCTGCGAGGTCGCATGAGGCAGCGCACAAAAGGCCAGATCAATATGCGTGAAATCGATTTCTTCGATTTTCTGAAGCACGGGCACATCCACATGGCGCAGAAAGGGAAATACTTCCCCCATCGCCATGCCCGCCTTGCGTTCGCCTGACAGGGCCGCGATCTGCATCGCGCCATGCCCGTGGATCAGGCGCACCAATTCCGCGCCCGTATATCCAGAGGCCCCCAAGATCGCGATATTCTTTGTCATTGCGTCTCTTTCATTCATCAGGAAGCACTGCGGATTCAAAGGCGATTTTGCGCCGCAAGAATTGCGTGGCCTTGTTCGATACTTTTTGTGGGTCGCCCGTGGTCAGGAAGGTGCTGGCTGACCCTGCCCCCGCCATTTCTGGGCGGCGGGCCAGATAATCGGCAAGGCTTTCCGCCACCAAATTCGGCTGGCTGTAGACCGCCACATCTGAACCCAATGCTTCGCGGAAATGACCTTCCACCAATGGGTAATGGGTGCAGCCCAAGATGGCCGCCTCGGGGCGCGGCATACGGCGCAAAAGCGCCTCGACATGAGAGCGCACCATCGCCTCCGCCAAGATCATATCGCCCATCTCAATCGCATCAACCAAGCCACCGCAGGGTTGCGCCTCGACATCCACACCAATCGCACGAAAGGCCAATTCGCGCTGAAAGGCGCGGCTTGAGACGGTGGCGGGCGTGGCAAAAAGCGCCACGTGTTTCACGGCCACCTCGCGGGGGGGTGAATTATCCCCCCATTGGCGTTCGGTCAGCGCCTCGATCAGGGGCACGAACACGCCGAGCACGCGTTTATCCTTGGGGAT
>JAGYKZ010000023.1 GCA_018401385.1 Roseicyclus sp. | reverse complement strand
AGCCGCCATTGACCAAAACCACCATCGGCAACCCTTGGATCAAATCGCCCGCGCTGGCATTGTAGCGATCTCCGCCATCCCCATTGCGGCCACGGGTCGAGACGATCTCACCCTGTTCCAAAAACGCGTCCGAAACACGAATGGCTTGACTGAGCAAACCGCCTGGATTGTTACGCAAATCAAGGACCACGCCGTTCAGTTTTTCAATCCCACCCATTTCGGAAATGATCTCATTCAATCCATCTTCCAAATTCGGATAGGTTTGATCGTTGAACGTAGACACGCGCACAATCGCCGTGTTTCCCTCCAACCGCGTCCGCACGGCGGTCAGGCGAATGCGGTCGCGAATGATGGAAATATCAAACGGCTCATCCACACCTTCGCGGACAACCGTTATCACAATCTCCGAACCCACAGGTCCGCGCATCAGATCAACAGCCTGCTCCAAGGTCAGACCCAGCAAGGCTTCGCCATCGACATGGGTGATGAAATCGCCCGCTTCAACGCCCGCTTCCATCGCAGGCGTGTCATCCATCGGCGTAATGACACGCACGAAGCCGTCTTCTTGGGTCACTTCGATGCCAAGCCCCCCAAACTCACCACGGGTCTGCACCTGCATCGAGTCGAAATCGCGCGGTGGCAAATAACTGGAATGCGGGTCGAGCGAGGTCAACATCCCGTTGATGGCTGCTTCGATGAGGGCGGATTCGTCCACCTCCTCCACATAATTGGAGCGAATGCGCTCGAACACATCCCCAAACAGATCAAGCTGCTCATAGACACTCAGCTTTTGCGCTTGCTCCTGCGCCAACAGCGGAGCCGCCAATTGAGATGCCAAGATGACCCCAGCAACCGCGCCACCGATGCCCGCAAAGACCAGTTTTTTCATCGTTACGCATCCTTTCTTGCTGTGCGATGGTGCCACGCGCAGCGCTTATTCCCATTCAAACCATGGCTGCGGGTCAACCGCCGCGCCATTTTCTCTCAATTCAATATAAATAGTTTCTGACAGCGCAGCGCCAGTGTCATCTCCCGATTCTCTCATCAAATCTGCGCGCGCTTGTCGCTCCACAGGCATAATGCCCAATGGCGCACCCTTGGTGACCACCTGTCCCAAGCGGACATAAAGATCTCCCAATCCCGCCAATACCAGGGTCACATTGCCCTCTGGCTCGAGAATCACGACATTCCCATAGTCCAACAATGGCCCCGCATAGCGCACCGTCCCAAACCAAGGTGCGGTAACCAGTGCCGCAGGTGCCGTGGCGAGAACCAAACCGGGGCGGGCAATTCCTGCCGCATCCTGCCTCTCGAACCCGCTTAACAGCACGCCAAGAACAGGCAAGGGAATCGCGCCCCGCGCATCGCTGAATCCACCCATCGCGCTCGTCTCGGAGATCGGCGCTGCGCTCAGAAGTTCAAGGAACCCGTCCAACGTGTCCACCGCTTCCACGATTTGGCGCAGCGCATCATCACTGAGGCTGAAGCGTTCGGGGGCATCGCGCCGCTCTGCCATTGCGGCGGCAAGGCTGGCGCGTGCGGTTTGCACCTCGGACAGCGCCGCCTCCATCTGCACAACGGCCGCTGATTGAAGCTGTGACAAAACCACGATCTGCTCAAGCTCTTGGCGAAGGGTCACCGCCTCGGCTGAAAGCGCGGGCGTGATATCCGCAATCATCGCCCCAGCGCGCGCCGAGGCAACTGGCCCATCAGGATGCAGCAACCCCGCCGGGGCAGGTTCGGCTGCAATCCTTTGCATGGCCATCAAAATACCCGAAAGCGCCGCTGTTTCCGTGTCAAGCCGCGTCTCAATCGCGGCCTGGGCCAAAGCGGCACGGCGCACCGCATCCCGCAAAGACAACAACCCGCGCTCATAGCCGCGGATGGTTTGCGTAAGCGCGGATATGCGATCCGAAGCCGTTTGCGCATTGGCCAATGCTGTCGCCGCAGATTGCAACTCGGAAATTGCTTCCGTTGCCGCGGCCTTGGGGTCAATTTCCGCCCACAGCGCCTGCGGCACGGTGCAAAACCAAACCCACAGAGCAAGGCGCAGCGCGATCTTCATCGCAACAAAGACCGCCCGGTCATCTCGGGCGGTGGCGCCAGACCCATCAGGGCCAAGACCGTTGGCGCCAGATCCGCCAAGCGCCCATCCACCAACCGCGCCCCTTCGGGGGCACCCCAAACGACCACAGGCACAAGATTGAGTGTATGCGCCGTGTGCGGCCCACCTGTCACAGGGTCAATCATGGTTTCGCAATTGCCATGGTCCGCTGTGACAATCATTGCCCCACCTTTTGCCTCAAGCGCGTCCAAGGCCGCGCCAAGCCCCTGATCGACCGCCTCGCACGCGATTATGGCGGCGGCCAAATCGCCCGTATGTCCGACCATATCGGGATTGGCGTAATTGACCACGATGAGATCATAGTCCGCCTCGATGGCCTGAACCAAATGCGCAGTGACCTCCGCGGCGCTCATTTCAGGCTGCAAATCATAGGTGGCCACATTCGGGGAACGTGGCATATGGCGGTCTTCACCCGCTGCTGCATTTTCCTCACCCCCGTTGAGGAAAAACGTCACATGAGGATATTTCTCCGTCTCAGCAATCCGAAACTGCCGCAACCCATGTGCGGCCACCCATGCGCCAAGCGTGTTTTTCAATTCCTGCTTGGGAAAGGCGGTCTGCATATATCGATCATGCGCGGTGGAGTAATTCACCATCCCCAAACGTGCAGACAGCGCAGGTGCCGCGCCGCGTGCAAATCCGCCAAATTCAGGTGCGCACAGCGCGGCCAAAATTTCACGCGCGCGATCCGCGCGGAAATTGACAAAGAACAACCCATCGCCCGCGGCCATCCCCGCATAATCGCCAATCACGGTGGCAGGTAGAAACTCATCGGTTTTGCCAGCAGCATAGCCTTGAGAAATCGCCATCTGTGCGGCAGGTGCGGCCGCGCCTTTGCCTTCGGCGATTGCGCGATAAGCGGTCTCGACCCGTTCCCAACGGTTGTCGCGATCCATTGCGAAATAGCGCCCTGTGACGGTGACGATCCGTGCCCCTTCGGGTAACGCGGCCTCCAGCGCGGCGATCTGGTCTTGCGCAGATTGCGGGGCGACATCGCGCCCGTCCGTGATTGCGTGAACCACCACGTCAAGCCCCGCGTGCCGACAGGCCTCGGCCGCCGCCACGATATGGCGCTGATGGGCATGGACGCCGCCCGGCGAAGCAAGCCCCGCAATATGCGCCCGACCGCCCACCGCTTTGACATCCGCGATAAAACGGCAGAGCGCGGTATTCTCGAAAAAGGAACGGTCCTCAATCGCCAGATCAATCTGCCCCAAATCCATCGCCACAACACGACCTGCACCGATATTGGTGTGGCCAACTTCGGAATTTCCCATTTGCCCTGTGGGCAGCCCCACATCGGGGCCAAAGGTCACCAATGTTGCATTGGGGCAGCTGGACATCAGGCGGTCAAAATTCGGGGTTTTGGCCTGCAAGGGTGCATTCCCTGCCACGTCTGGACCAATTCCCCAGCCGTCCAAAATACAGAGAATGACGGGTTTCTTTTGCGTGCTCACGCGCATTGCGGTGCCTTTCTGCCAATCTGCCCAAGGTTTAGGACGGGTTGGGCAGAGAGGCAAGTTTCAACCTCAGGCGCAAACACAGGGGGGCGCGCGTGACGGCGCAGCGCGGCGAGGGAGGCATGGGCCAAACTGCGCGCCTCGCGGATCGCCACATCCATATCGAGGTAGCGATACGTGCCAAGGCGCCCAGCAAAACTGACGCGGTCTTGTGCCAAGGCGGCCACAACATATTGCCCAAGCTGTGCCTTGTCATGGGCCAGACGCACGGGATAATAGGGGGTGTCATCTGGCCCTGCTTCAAACGGGTATTCACGCGTCAGAACGCTGCCCCGTGCCATGCAGTGGGGTGCGAAATGTCGATGCTCGGTGATCCGTGTCCACGGCACGTCCCGCGCAGGATAATTCACCACCGCCACCGATTGCGCCCTGCCGGTGATCCGCTCATGCACAAAGCGCAGGCTGCGATAGGCCAAACGACCGTAGCAATGCCCAAAGAAGGCGTCTATCGGCCCTGTCCAGAATACATGATCGAACCCCGCCGCTATTTCTGCGGTGACAGTATGGCCCAGATGCAGGTCAATCTTGGGATGGTGGAGCATGGTTTCGACCAGCGCGCTATATCCCGCCACGGGCATCGCCTGAACGGGATGGTCGAAATAATCCGCGCGCTCCGTGTAGCGCACTGGCAGACGCGCAAAAACAGAAGCGGGCAGATCGCGCGCAGGGCGGCCCCATTGCTTTTCTGTATAGGGTTTGAAAAACGCCTCATAAAGCGCGGGTCCGATGTTGGCCAGCGCCGCCTCCTCGAAGTTTTGCGGATGCTCTATGGGCAGGCATTGCGCGGCAATGGTGCGCCGTGCCTCATCCGAGGATAAATCTCGGCGGAAAAACTGGTTGATCGTGGTCAGTGTCACGGGCAGCGCGTAGCTTTCTCCGTCCAACCGCGCCTCAACCCGATGCCGATAGGGCACGAACGCCCCAAACCTTTGGACAAAGGCCCATGTCGCCAGATCGCCCGTGTGGAAGATATGGGGACCGTGAAAATGGACCATCACCCCCGTTTCGGGGTCGATGCGCGTGGCACAATGGCCGCCGGGTTCATCGCGCGCCTCGCAGACGGTAACCGCATAGCCTGCCTCGGCAAACACGCGCGCAAGTGTGGCCCCAGACACCCCCGCACCAACCACCAAAATGGGCATTCTGCGCCTCCTTCATTGCAGAGGCAGAATGCGGGATGCGCGTTAACTCAAGGTAAATCAGACAAAGGATCGTGCGGCGGAGAAGCTGCGCAAGGGCAGATTTGGCTGCCGCTCTTCCAACAGATCAGCCACGATCCGCCCTGTCACCCCCGCCAGAGTCAAACCCAAATGTTGGTGACCAAAGGCATGGATGATCCGTGACGAGGTCGGACTTTGTCCGATCACGGGCAACGCATCGGGAAGGGTCGGTCTGCGCCCCATCCATGTGGCATCAGGCGCGGGCAAATCACCCCAAAGTTCGGCCCCTTTGCGCGCGATATAGTGCAAACGGCGGCGGTTTTCGGGCGCGTCCATCGCGGCAAGTTCCACCGTTCCTGCAAGGCGCAAACCTTGCGCCATCGGGGCGGTGTAGAACCCCCCCTCAACCCACCCGACAGGGCGTGTTGCATAATGACCCAAGGATTTAAATAGAAGATGATAGCCGCGCTCGGTTTGCGGGGTAAATGCTCCGCCCCACCGCCTTTGATACGCGCTGAAAAAGCCCCTGCCGCAAGCACGACCCGCGCAGCCATAAGATCAGCTTGGCCCAAATACGCGCACCCACGCCCTCATCGGTTACGCGGGTGACCCGATCGACCACGGTTTGCCCCCAAATCGGTGAATGCCCGATGAAAGCGCTGGGTCAGGGCAAGTGGGTCGCGGATATGGCGCGCGGTGGGATAGTAAACCCCACAAGCGGGACGAAAGGCCAAGGCGGGCTCCATGGTATGGGCCTCTGTCCCGCTGACCTCTTCGAACATGATCCCCTGTGCCCGGCGAAAGGCCAATCCCGCGCGATCCGCACGGGCGGCGTTCTCACTCCGCCAGACGGTCAGTTGCCCGTTGGCCACAATCAAATCTTCGGCCCCCGAAGCTGCGATCAGCGGGTTAAGCCCTGCATCCGCATGGGCCAAGAGTGCCGCCAGTTCCATTGCGATCTGACGCGATTTTGCAGGGCGGCAGTTTGCGAGGAATTTCAACATCCACAACGGATTGCGCAGCGCATGGACCCAAGATAGCGCAAGCGGACTGTCAGAGGAAAACAGGTAATGCGGCAGATTGGCAAAGACCGAAGGATCATTAACAGGCATACAGGCATAGGTGGCCAAGGTGCAGGCATTGCCAGAACTTGCCCCCGACCCGACAGGCGCTGGATCAACCAAGGCCACGCTTTGGCCACGCATCTGCGCCCAAAATGCGCAGGCAACCCCGACAATGCCCGCCCCAATGACAATCACGTCAAAATTCGAACGGGCCGCCGTCATGCGGTTACATAAACATCATGGCATTGTTGCGCAGAACAATCTCCAACGCATAAATCCCCAAAATCACGACCAGCGGCGCCAAATCCAATCCGCCCATCTGTGGCAGCACACGGCGAATGGGCGCGTAGATCGGTTCCAGCAAATTGGTCAATCCCTGATAGATCTGAGCGACCAAGGGCTGGCGGATATTCAGCACCCCGAAATTGATCAGCCAGCTCATAATGATATGGGCGATGATGATATAAGTCGCCACATTGAGCAGCAGCATCAAAATCATGAAGAGCGAAGTCACGGCAATAGGCCCTTTCGATCAAAAATCGTTGAAAATGATCTAAGCCTTGCGCCGCATTTGCGCAAGGGCAGGGGCATTTTTGCCAATATTGGCCCAAAGCTGCGGGACGGGCTGCGGATTTCCTTTGCCAAATCGACACTGCCTCGCACAGTTATCGGGTCAACCCGTAGAGGCATAGGCGCATGACTGAAAGCAAAAAGCGGATTCTGGGATGGTGGGCCTTTGACTGGGCAAGCCAGCCTTACAACACGCTGCTTCTCACCTTCATTTTCGCGCCCTATCTTGCCGAAGTTTTGGGCGATGGCAGCCGCGCGCAGGCGGTCTGGGGGTATAGTGTGGGCGCAGCGGGGTTGGTTATTGCCATCGCGGCACCGATTTTGGGCAAGATTGCCGATCAAGGCGGGCGCAAACTTCCCTTCATTTGGGTGTTTTCCGCGCTTTATGTCATTGGCGCTTGGGGCGCTTGGTATGCCACGCCCGAAGGCATGAACCTCGCACTTGTCCTGATCCTTTTCGCGCTTGGTTTATTCGGAATGGAATGTGCCACGATTTTCACCAATGCGCTGATGCCCAAGCTTGGCCCCCGTGCGCAAATGGGGCGCATTTCAGGCACGGGGTGGGCACTTGGCTATGTGGGTGGGCTTGTGGCGATGATCCTGATGCTGGGATTCTTTGCGGAGAATGCCGCCACAGGGCGCACCATCTTAGGCCTTGCACCTGCGTTCGGACTGGACGCCGAAACGCGCGAGGGCACCCGTGCGGTGGGGCCGTTTACCGCCTTGTGGTTCGTGATCTTCATGATCCCGTTTTTCTTATGGGTGAAGGAGCCGCGCGCAGCGCGTCCCTCCCACGCGCCACGGCTCGGCCGCGCGATCCGCACCGCCCTGCCCGATCTTTTGGCCTCGCTCAAAGCGCTGCGCCACAGACCTAGCCTGCTGCGCTATCTGCTTTCCTCCATGTTCTATCGTGATGCGCTGAACGGGCTTTACACCTTTGGTGGCATTTATGCGGCTGGGGTGTTGGGGTGGTCGATCATGGACATCGGAATCTTTGGCATTCTTGCGATCATCTCTGGGGCTTTTGCGGCATGGATGGGCGGCAAATGGGATGACCGTTTCGGCCCCTACAAGGTCATCTGGTGGTCCGTTCTGTGTCTCACGGTTCTATCCATTCTGATCCCCTTTATCGAACGTGACAGCCTGTTTGGATTGGCCCTTGGCAAAGGCACGGACCTGCCCAACCTGCTGTTCTACATCATTGGTATTGGCATTGGTGCGGCAGGTGGCGTGGTGCAAAGCGCCTCGCGCCATATGATGCTGCGCCAAGCGGATCCAGACGCCATCACCGAGCATTTCGGCCTCTACGCGCTGGCGGGCAAAGCCACGGCCTTCTTGGCCCCCTTGTTGATTGCTGTGGTGACATCACTCACAGGCAGTCAAAATTGGGGTGTTTCTCCGCTGATTGTGCTATTCTTGGTGGGGTTATGGCTGTTGCGCGGGGTTGAGGCGAACCCAGAGCCGCGCGAATAAGGGGGGAAATAAATGCGGATATGCGTTATATGGCTGGCTTTAGGGTTGTCTCTCTTGGTCTTGCCGCCTGCGCGCCAACCACGCCCCCGAGGTCAATGATCTGCCTCAAGTCACGATCTCCAGTGCTGATCTAAGCCGTGAAGCGCGGCTTGTCTTCGGCAACCTGCCCACCCCAACCCGCCACAACACCCAATGTCTTTGGCACTTATGCAGGGGGCTGTGTTGCAGGCGCGATTCCATTGCCTGAAACGGGGCCAACATGGCAAGCCATGCGCCTGTCGCGCAATCGCAATTGGGCGCATCCAAAAATGGTGGGATTTCGTGCAAGACCCAGCGCGCGCATGGCCGAAGCCACATCGTGGAGCGGTCTTTATGTGGGCGATCTCCAGTCAACCGCGCGGGGGGCCGATGCTGTCTGGGCACACAAGCCATCAATCAGGCCTCGATGCTGATATCTGGCTCTTGCCCGCGCGCGACCTGAACCTCAGCATTGCGGCACGCGAAAGCCTTTCTCCTCCATATCCCATGCAGGCGCAACGCGGCGCAGCGGTGAATGAGAATTGGACAGCAGAACACGCAACGCGCTGCGGCTGGCGGCGTGACCCCCGCGTATCGCGGATTTTTGTTTTCCCTGCCGCCAAGGTCTGGATGTGTGAAAATGAAACTGGGGATCGCAGCTATCTGCGAAAAATCAGGCCATGGTTTGGCCACCACTACCACATCCATGTGCGCCTTAACTGCCCCGTAGGCGCACGGGATTGCGAAGCACAGAGGCACCCCCCCTTGGGGATGGTTGCGCCGATGCAGAGGCTTGGGTCAATAATATCCAGAACCCGCCGCCGCCTGATCCTGATGCCCCCGCGCCTGAACCGCGCCGCGCTTTACGGCTTGGCGATCTGCCCGCGCAATGCCAAGCCATCAGTCAGCTGTAAACCTCAGCGACCCGGAATATCGCCGCGGCGACCCGATAGTGGCCAGCTCTCAATACAGGCCAAGGCCTCTTCGGCTGTCTCGACAAAGGGAAGAGGTCAAGATCTTCGGGCGAGATTGTGCCAATTTCGACCAGCATCTCCCAATTGATCAGCCGCTGCCAATGAGTCCCGCCCAAAGAGCAGCACAGGCACCTGCTCCATTCGGCCAGTTTGGATCAAGGTCAGGCTTTCAAACAGCTCATCCAGCGTCCCAAAGCCACCTGGAAAGATCGCAGCGCACGGGCGCGCAATAGAATGCATTTTGCGAATGGCAAAATAGTGAAAGTTGAAACTGAGTTCAGGCGTAACATAGGCATTGGGGGCCTGCTCATGCGGCAACACGATGTTAAGACCTACTGAAACGCCGCCAGCCTCCTGCGCACCGCGG
The DNA here is from genome assembly GCA_018401385.1 of Roseicyclus sp. Lineage (GTDB taxonomy): Bacteria > Pseudomonadota > Alphaproteobacteria > Rhodobacterales > Rhodobacteraceae > M30B80. The sequence goes on along the minus strand of JAGYKZ010000023.1, from coordinate 17,972 downwards.
TTGCCTGCTTCCATCACACGGACCGCCACCTGTGACAATCACATTCTCACCCGCGCACTGCGTTTGGTGATCTGATAGGCGAAGCGATGCGCTTCCTCGTAATATTGCGCCATGGCCGCAATTGGGTCGGGCCTCGGTATCCGAAGGCGCGGGATGGGCACCACAAAGAGCACAACAGTCGATTTGATGCCTTGGAGCGTCCATCTCCATCTCGGTTTTGAGAAGTTCGCTGAAGGCGCAGCCGAAGCGCATCTAGGCACAAGAAATCGGGTCCGCAAAAGCAAGACGATAGGCGGGACTGCGGGTTTGTGGCGTATCTGATGTTTGGCAACCTCATAGACATCGAGTTGCGCATCGCGCATCAGGTGTGTCTTTTCGTTTCTGTCCGATTTCCCCCTGTTATGGCCATAAAGCCCTCATACCGATATTCACAAAGCACGGCCAGAGGGCAGCGTTGCGCAGCACGGGCCCATAGCGCTAAGCGCAACTCAAACAGCCGAGCGAAGGACAAAACCAATGACCGACATCACCGCACTTGAAACGGCAATTGAGGCCGCATGGGATGCGCGCGACACGATCACCCCCACGACCACCGGGACAGACGCTCCGCCATCGAAGACACTTTGAACGCATTGGATACAGGCAGTTTGCGCGTGGCCGAACGCGGGTCTGGATAGCACATGGGTGGTCAATCAATGGGCCAAGAAGGCTGTGCTCCTGGGCTTCCGCCTGAAAGATATGGAGCTGCAATCAGGCGGCCCCCAAGGTGGAAGCTGGTGGATAAAGGTCGACAGCAAGTGGAAAGACTGGGGGCGCGGGCGAGTGGAAATCGGCGGGTTTCCGTGCCGTGCCGAATTGTGTCGTGCGCCGCTCCGCCTATATCGCGCCGGGCGTGGTGCTGATGCCATCCTTCGTGAACCTTGGCGCTTATGTGGACAGCGGCACCATGGTCGACACATGGGCCACGGTTGGATCCTGCGCTCAAATCGGCAAGAATGTGCATCTGTCGGGTGGCGTGGGCATTGGCGGCGTATTGGAGCCGATGCAGGCAGGCCCCACCATCATCGAGGATAACTGCTTTATCGGGGCGCGCTCCGAAGTGGTAGAGGGCGTCATCGTGCGCGAAGGCGCCGTTCTGGGCATGGGTGTGTTCATCGGTCAATCCACCAAGATCGTAGACCGTGAGACAGGTGAGGTTTTCTATGGCGAAGTGCCGCCCTATTCCGTGGTGGTGGCAGGCTCCATGCCCTCAAAGAACGGGATCAACCTCTATTGCGCCGTTATCGTGAAACGCGTGGATGAAAAAACCCGGTCTAAAACGGGGATCAATGAATTGCTGCGCGACTGAACAGAACCGCACGAACGCAATCAAAAAAGGGGCCGCAGCAGCGGCCCTTTTTTTATTGGCATTGTTAAGCGCGTGGCAACAAAATCGGCAAGAATGAGGCAAATGGCCGAAAATCCACCGATTTTGGTCCTTTTGCCTTCAACACTCCCTCAGAATTCCCGTCTTTGGTCCGTTCCTTTCCCCAATAGCGCCCCATTTGGAAACGATGTTGCGAGGCCTGAAGAATTATGTCCAGAGGACGGAAGATGGATCGATTGACGGAAATGGAAGCCTTCGCCATGGTGGTCAACCAAGGTGGCTTCACCGATGCGGCGCGCAAGATGGGTATCTCGAAATCTGCGGTCTCCAAACACGTGTCTTCGCTTGAAACCAGACTGGGCGCACGGCTTTTGAACCGCACCACGCGCCGTGTCAGCCCCACGGAAATCGGTCTGGCCTATTACGACCGCGCCTGCCGCGTTCTCAATGATGCGGGTGAGGCGGATGCGTTGGTCTCCTCCATGCAATCAGCCCCATCGGGTTTGTTGCGGGTTACCGTGCCCACAGATTTCGGATCGGGTCATCTCTCGCCGCTGATTGGTGATTTTCTCAAAGCCTATCCACAGGTGTCCGTCAGTATGGTCTTGGAAAACCGCCATGTCGAATTGATCTCAGAAGGGTTTGACGTGGCCATTCGCATGGGCGAGATGGAAGACAGCACGCTCAAGGCACGCCGCATTTGCGACAGCACGATGCGCATGGTGGCGGCCCCTTCCTACCTCAAAGCGCATGGCTATCCCGAGCGGATCGAAGACTTGAACGCGCATCGCTTGCTGCATTTCTCGAATGAAGCGCAAGGCAATGTCTGGAAGCTTCTCGCCCCCTCGGGGGAGCGGCGCTTCGTGCGCTCTACGGGTGCTTTGACGGTGAATGATGGGCAAGCGCTTCTCAAGGCCGCCATCGGTGGTTTTGGCATCGCGTTTTTGCCAAGTTTCCTGTTTGGCGAAGCCTTGCGGGAGGGTGCAGTCGAAGAGGCCATGCCACATCTTCCGCTTGAAATCCAAAGCCTTCACACCGTCTATCCGCCTGGACGCTATACCCAGCCCAAGCTGCGCGCCTTCATTGATTTTCTCGTGGATCGCTTCAAAGACAAAGGCCCAATGGACTGGTGATCTAGGGTTCGGCCTCCTCAGGGTGGATACGGTAATGATAACCGCCAACCACCGCGAAACCCATGGATTGATACATACCATGGGCGGCCAGATTTGCCCGCGTGGCCACGAGGGTCAGCCAATCGGCCTCCGCATCGCGCGCCCAATGGGCCATGTGATCCACCATGCGCCGCGCCACGCCGTGCCGCCGCGCTGCCTTGCACGTCTCGATCGCATGAAGCATTGCAATCTCCCTGTCACAAGCCAGAAACCCCGTGCCTGAAATCCGATCTTCATACCGCGCAAACACCGTGGTCTTGGGCACCTGCACCCGATCCATCACCGCAAGGCGCGCGGGGCCGATACCACCTTCGGCCCAAATCTCCGCCTGCGCCGCCAAGGGCGGCCACAATATGAAACATTCGGCCGCGGCCGCAACCGTCAGACTGCGCAAATCCAGTGCATAGAACCAGACGGGGTCTTTAATCCTATAGCCCCGCGCCGCGAGAGCCGCGTCAAAGGTTTCCTGACTTTGGCGAATGATAAAGAGGCGTGGTTGCGCCATCGCTTTCATGCGCGTCTGGGCAAAATCAAGATCGCGATATCTTGGGGCACCTGCCCCTTCCCAGCTTGCGGCAGAGACCCGACTGCCGCCGCCTGCACCTTCGCGAAAGGTGAACCCGCGCTCCGTGAAGACACGTTTGGCGGGCCATGTCGCCTCAAGCGCATCAAACAAACGAGCCTCGCACAGATGCATATCAGCCCGCTTGTGGAAACACTTGGGCCATTGCGGCAATCGCGCGTTGCAGCAGTGCCGCATCGTCACTGCGCAGCACGATATTGGCCCCATGCACCCCGTTCAATTGATAGGGATAAGAGCCAATAGACACATCAGGGAAATCTGCCGCGATCTGGCCCAATGGCCCCGCAATATCCCCCTCACCCATCTCAAGACGGATGCTGTGGCTGATCAAAGGCGCACCGCCCGTCAAGCGCGGCATCACCGAGGCCACCATGGCCTGAAACACCGAAGGCACGCCCGCCATCACATAGACATTGCCAAGCTGAAACCCGGGCGCAGTCGAAACAGGGTTTTCGATCAGCGCGGCGCCATCGGGGATACGCGCCATGCGCAGACGCGCTTCGTTCAATTCTTGCCCGCGCGCATCATAATGGGCCTGCAACAACGCACGCGCATCCGCGCGCACATCAATCTGCACCCCAAAGGCCGCTGCGACCGCATCGGCGGTGATATCGTCATGTGTTGGGCCGATACCACCTGAGGTAAAGACATGGTCATACGCCCCACGCAACGCATTGAGCGCCGCCACAATACCATCATGATCATCCGAGACGATCCGCACCTCTTTGAGTGCAATGCCCTTTGCCGTCAAGGCATTGGCCAGATGATGCATATTGGCATCACGGGTCCGCCCTGACAGGATTTCATCCCCAATCACCAACATCGCAGCGGTAGGTTGCGGCATTTTCAAAGCCCCCACTTGTCATGCACCCTTTCTGCGGTATAGGCCAAGCGCTGTCGCGCCGCAACGCAGGATCCCTCTTGGGGATTGAGAGTAGGTTTGGCGAAGGGCTTGGCTGGAATTTTGGCGTGAAAGACCCTAAATTACGACCAGATAACGGGAGCAAGATTTTGCAGGATTTTAAAGGCCAAGTGACGAAAGACGGGATTCGCATCCATGATGTGGCGGGCTTTGCGGGGATGCATCGCGCAGGTGCTTTGGCCGCACGCATCCTTGATGATATCGCGCCCATGGTCACACCTGGTGTCTCAACCGAAGCGATTGACCAAGCCATCGAGGATATGGTCAACGCCGCTGGCGCAAAATCGGCCACCATCGGCTATCGCGGCTACAAACACGCAAGCTGCATCTCGGTAAACCATGTGGTCTGTCACGGCATTCCAAGCAACAAAACGCTCAAAGACGGTGACATCCTGAACATTGATGTGACTGTCATTGTGGATGGCTGGTTCGGCGACACAAGCCGAATGTATGTGGCGGGCAGCCTCAACCGCAAGGCGGAGCGGTTGATCCAAGTGACGCATGATGCGCTGTTCAAAGGTATTGAAGCAGTGCGCCCTGGCGCCACATTTGGCGATATCGGCCATGCGATCCAAAGCTTTGTCGAAGCCAACCGCATGAGCGTGGTGCGGGATTTCTGCGGGCATGGTTTGGGACAGGTCTTCCACGCCCCCCCGAATGTTCTGCATTATGGTCGCGCAGGCACAGGCCCCGTGTTGGAAGAGGGGATGTTCTTCACCATCGAGCCAATGGTGAACCTTGGCCGTCCAGAAACCAAAGTCTTGGCAGATGAGTGGACGGCCGTGACACGGGATAAATCGCTCTCTGCACAGTTTGAGCATTCTATCGGGGTCACCGCAGACGTGTTTGAGATTTTCACGCTCTCACCTGGGGAAAAATTCCATCCCACTTGGGGGTGATCGGCTTAATCGCTGATTATATCAAAACTTCAAGAAAACAATAAAAATCAATAACTTAAATTTTTCAGTAGGTTCCTTTATCGTCCTTAATTTAGGTTCCAAAATCTGAGGCCAAGTGTTCACCTCAGGCTTCTGAAATCCAACCTTTTTCGGATCCGACCGCGCCATTTTGCCGCGCGCGCGTGCGTCTGCGGATGCTGCAAAGCAGAAGATTTGTTGACGCGAACTCTTGGCGGCGGTGCGCAGAGTGCCTTCGGCCCACATGGCCAAGCGGCTCTTGGCACAATATGGCAGCGTGGCACGAGGTCTTGGCGGTCAGTGATGCACGATTGAAATCCGTTCCCCATATGACCGATGGCTTGATCGCATATTTGCGCCTTGCCCAGAGATCGCAGTGGATGTGGCCCGCAAACGTCTGGATGACCGCGCAATCCTCGGATCCTTAGCATGACGTGATGGCCTATTGCCGTGCCACTATGGCCCATGGCGATGTCGAAGAAGTGCGTTTTCTTTTGAATCGCAAAATCACCTGATTGCGGATGAACTGGCACAGCCGCGGCACGGTGGATGCGCGCCCTTTTATCCGCGCGAGGTGATCAAACGTGCCAGCGAGCTGAACGCCTGCGCACTGATTGTTGTGCATAATCACCCGTCAGGCGACCCCAGACCGAGCACGGGTGATGTGGCCCTTACAAAACAATTGCAGCAAGCCACCGTGATTATGGGCCTCACTTTGCACGATCATCTGATCGTCACCCCAAATGCCGAATTCAGCTTTCGCGCCGAAGGGTTGATCTGATCACGCCAAGCGCCCGTGACAATGTTTAAACTTCTTGCCTGACCCACAGGGGCATGGATCGTTGCGTCCGGGATTGCCCCATGTCTCGGGACGGGTTTCATCAAAGCCTGTGCCATCGCCACTGGCCTTGGCTTCGGCGGCATCTGCAGCTGAAAGCGCCGCTTTCTGCTGCGCGGCGGCCTGCGCCTGCAATTGGCGGATCAGTTCCGCCTGCTGCTCAGGGCTGAGGGGCTGTATGCGGCCCAATTTCTGCGTCACATCCTGACGCAACCCGTCAAGCAAGCCTTCAAACAATTGGAAGGCTTCGGATTTATACTCGTTCAACGGATCACGTTGCGCATATCCGCGGAAGGCCACGACCGAACGCAAATGTTCCAACTTCAACAGATGATCCCGCCACTTCTGGTCAATCGTCTGCAACAATATCTGTTTTTCGATATTGCGCATTTGATCTTCGCCAAAGGCGGCGGATTTGTCATTCATGAAGCGGTCAGAGGCTTCTTCGATGCGTTCAATCACCACTTCTTGGTCAACGCCATCTTCCTCGGCCCAAGCGGGGATTGGCAGATCAAGCGCCAATGTCTCACGGCACGCGGCGACCATACCCTCCACATCCCATTGATCCGCATAGGAGCGGGGCGGCATATGGGTGTCGACCATATCCGCGATCACCTCGTAGCGCATATCTTGGACGATATCGGCAATATCATCCGCGGCCATAATATCCATGCGCTGCCCAAAGATCACCTTGCGCTGCTCATTCATCACATCATCGAATTTCAGCAATTGCTTGCGGATGTCGAAATTGCGCCCCTCTACCTTGGCTTGCGCACGCTCCAGAGATTTGTTGACCCAAGGATGCACAATGGCCTCACCCTCGTTCAAACCCAGCGTGGTGAGCATTTTTTCCAAACGCTCCGAGCCGAAAATGCGCATCAGATCATCTTCAAGCGACAGGAAAAATGCCGAGCGGCCTGGATCGCCCTGACGGCCTGAACGACCCCGCAACTGGTTGTCGATCCTGCGGCTTTCGTGGCGTTCTGTTGCCAAAACATACAGACCGCCTGCGGCCTTGACGGCCTCCTCATCGGCTTGATGCGTTTCTTCAATCTCAGCGCGCAATGTCTCTGGATCAGCCTCAGGATGGGCGGCTATCACCTCCATCACCTTCAACTCGACATTGCCGCCCAGTTTGATGTCGGTTCCGCGTCCCGCCATATTGGTCGCAATCGTGATCGCGCCCAATTTACCCGCATCCGCCACAATCTGGGCTTCTTGCTCATGCTGGCGCGCGTTGAGAACATTGTGGGGCAATTTCGCTTTGGTCAAAAGCGCGCTCAACATCTCGGATTTTTCAATCGAGGTTGTGCCAACCAAGACAGGTTGGCCCTTTTCATGCGCCTCGCGAATTGAGTCCACGATGGCGTTATATTTCTCGGCGGCGGTGCGATACACCTGATCGTGTTCATCAATCCGCGCCACGGGACGGTTCGTTGGGACTTCGACCACCCCCAATTTGTAAATCTCGAAGAATTCTTCGGCCTCGGTCGCGGCGGTGCCCGTCATACCACCCAGTTTTTTGTAAAGGCGGAAGTAGTTTTGGAACGTCACAGAGGCCAAAGTCACGTTTTCAGGCTGAATCGCCACGCCCTCTTTGGCTTCAATTGCCTGATGCAATCCGTCCGACAAGCGCCGACCAGGCATCATGCGGCCTGTGAATTCATCAACCAAAACCACCTCATCGCCGCGCAAAAGATAATCACGATCTTTCAGATAGACCTTATGCGCGCGCAATGCGCAGGTGGCATGATGCACCAATGAGGTGCTTTCTGGATCGTAGAGGCTTTGGCCCTCTGGCAAGAGACCCACCTCGGCAAGGCGCTGTTCAAGGAAGTCATTGCCTTCCTCGGTCAGGGTCGCGTTGCGGGTTTTTTCGTCCAGTGTATAGTGATCCTCCGTCAGGTCAGGGATCACTTTGTCAATCGCCACATAAAGATCAGAGCGGTCCTGAGATGGGCCAGAAATGATCAATGGCGTGCGCGCCTCATCAATCAGGATCGAGTCCACCTCATCCACAATCGCGAAATTATGCCCGCGCTGGCACATTTCAGGAAGGGCAGCGCGCATATTGTCGCGCAGGTAATCAAAGCCAAGCTCATTGTTGGTGGCATAGGTGATGTCGGCGGCATAGGCCGCACGCTTTTCATCCTCGGGCTGGCGTGGATAGACAACGCCCGTGGTCATACCCAAGGCCGCAAACACTTTGCTCATCCATTCCGCATCGCGCCGTGCAAGGTAATCGTTCACCGTGACGACATGAACGCCTTCACCACTCAGAGCATTGAGATAGGCGGGGAAGGTGGCGACAAGGGTTTTCCCTTCGCCCGTTTTCATCTCCGCGATATTGCCCAGATGCAGGAAAATGCCCCCCATCAATTGCACATCAAAGGCGCGCAACCCCAAAGCGCGCTTGGCGGCTTCACGGCAATTGGCAAAGGCTTCGGGCAAAAGCGCATCAAGCGTTTCGCCATCGGCATGGCGCTGGCGGAATTCTGCGGTCTTGGCAATCAGACCTGCATCATCCAATGCCGCAAACTCAGGCTCCAACGCATTGATCGTGGCAATCAGCGGTCTTTGCGCCTTGACCAACCGATCATTCGAACTTCCGAAAACCTTCTTCGCGATAGATCCAAGCCCAAGCATTTCATGCGCCTTATGTCAAAACTGATCCACACACAGGCAGACCCAAAAGAATGTGATCTCCGCTCGGGTTGTTTGCAACCCTGCGGCGGTCTAGAAGACCTGTAAGGAAGCTGTGTCAACGTCCCCGTCCGCATTGGGACATAAGCGCCCGCTTTTAGCCTGTCAACGAGGGCGCCCATCTGCGCGCCCATAATATAAGGACTGTTCTATGAAACGCTTGCTTGCCTCTGTCGCAATTTCATTCTCGCTCGCTGCGCCTGTGGCAGCGCAAGATGCCAATACGGTCCTGGCCACCGTCAATGGAACGGATATCACCTTGGGGCATTTGATTGCGATGCGCGGTATGCTGCCTGCACAATATCAAGAATTGCCAGACCAAGTGTTGTTTGACGGGATGCTGGATCAATTGATCCAACAGGAAGTGGTCGCAGACACGCTGCGCGGCGCAGAAGATGCACGCACCAAATTGACCATGGAAAATGAGGATCGCGCCTTTCTGGCCAGTGTGGCGATTGATGAGATTGCATTTCAGCCCCTTGATGAGGCCGATGTCCAAGCCGCCTATGACGAAAACTTCGCCAGTACGGGCGGCGATATCGAATGGAATGCGAGCCACATCTTGGTGGAAACCGAAGCCGAAGCGCAAAGCCTGATCGAACAATTGAACGATGGCGCGGATTTCGTGGCGCTGGCGCAGGAATTTTCAACTGGCCCGTCAGGCCCAAATGGCGGCGCATTGGGGTGGTTTGGCACAGGGATGATGGTGCCTGAATTTGAAAATGCCGTCAGCGGTTTGGAGCTGGGTGCGGTCTCCGCCCCCGTGCAAACCCAATTTGGGTGGCACGTGATCATCCTCAACGATCAGCGGATCAGTGAGCCACCCGCCTTGGCGGATGTGCGCGCCGATCTTGAGGACCAATTGCGGATGGCAAAGGTCGATGCCTATTTGACAGAACTGACCGATGCGGCCGAGATCAGCCGCCCTGAAATTGCTGTTGACCCAAGCCTGATACGCAATATGGAGCTTTTGAACCAATAACCTCTCGCATAGGCCCGATTATGGCAAAAGCTCCGCTTCCTGTCTCCCCGCTCGCCCCCAAAGCCGGATTTCCGCCACTGCCACGCATCGAAGGGGTGCGCTATGCCAGTGGTGCTGCGGGGGTGCGCTATAAAAACCGCACCGATGTCATGTTGGTCGAGATTTGCGCAGGTGCCGCGATTGCGGGTGTTTTCACCCGATCCTCCACCCGATCCGCACCTGTTCTTGATTGTGAGCGCAAATTGGCAGCTTTGCCCGAAGACAGCCCATACGGATTTGGTATTGTCGTGAATTCTGGCAATTCCAACGCCTTTACGGGCCGCGCAGGGGACGAAACTGTCGCGGCGGTGACCGCCGAGGCGGGCCGCGTATTGGGTATTCCCGCCGACCATATATTCAGCGCCTCCACGGGCGTAATCGGAGAGCCTTTCGCGCCCGAAAAGATCACACACATCCTCGCGGAGTTGGCGGAGAACTTAGATGCCGATGGCGCGGATGGGGCCGCGCGCGCCATCATGACCACGGACACATTTCCCAAAGGTGCGACTCAGACGGTCACCCTGTCAGGGGTAGAGGTCAACATCGCGGGCTTCGCCAAAGGGTCAGGCATGATTGCGCCCGATATGGCCACGATGTTGGCATATGTCTTTACCGATGCTGCTGTTTCGCGTGAGGCGTTACAGGCGATGCTGTCTCAGGCCACCACGCGCAGCTTTAACGCAGTGACCGTGGATAGTGACACCTCCACCTCCGATAGCTTGATGGTGGCGGCCACGGGCAAGGCGGGCAATCCACAGATCACCGACTTGAACAACACAGATGCCCAAAGCTTCTATGCCGCGCTTGAATCGGTTCTCAAAGACCTTGCGCTGCAACTGGTGCGCGATGGCGAAGGCGCAACCAAACTGATTGAAGTGCAGGTCACAGGCGGGGCGAGTGATGCGGATGCGGATCGTGTTGCCCGCGCGATTGCCAATAGCCCGCTGGTGAAAACCGCAGCCGCGGGCGAGGATCCCAATTGGGGCCGTGTTGTTATGGCAGTCGGAAAGTCTGGTGCAGTTGCGGATCGTGACCGCTTGACCATCACATTCGGCGATATTCTGGTGGCTGAGAATGGATGGGTCAGCCCCGATTACCGCGAGGAGGCAGGAGCCGCCTATATGAAACAGCAAGAATTGCGGATCTCGGTGGATATGGGCCTTGGTACAGGGGCGGCCACAGTTTGGACCTGTGACCTGACCCATGGCTATATCAGCATCAATGCGGATTATCGCTCATGAAAACAGTGCTGGTTTCTGCGGCTGCATTGATTGACGGTGAAGGCCGCGTGCTTTTGGCACAGCGCCCCACGGGTAAATCCATGGCGGGTCTTTGGGAATTCCCAGGTGGCAAGGTGGAGGAGGGCGAAACGCCCGAGGCCGCCTTGATCCGCGAATTGCACGAGGAATTGGGCATTGAAACATGGCAAAGCTGCCTTGCACCTTTGTGCTTTGCCAGCCACAGCTACGAGACATTCCACCTGCTCATGCCACTCTTTGCCTGCCGCAAATGGGACGGTATCCCGCAATCGCGCGAGGGGCAGGCGCTCAAATGGGTGCGCGCAAAAGATTTGCGCGACTACCCGATGCCACCTGCGGACATTCCGTTAATCCCGATCTTGCGCGACTGGCTTTAGCCGCCAATCCACCCTTTGAGATGCTCTTGTGCCACGGTGACAAGCGCCTTGATATGCGCATCACTATCATTGAGGCAGGGGATATAGGTGAACTGCTCCCCACCCGCTTCTTCAAAGCTTTCGTGGATTTCTTCGTTGATCTCTTCTAAAGTTTCGATGCAATCGGCCGAGAATGCAGGGGCAATCACCGCAATCTTTTTCTTACCCGCTTCGGCCAATCGCGCCACTTCTTCGACCGTGTAGGGCTTGAGCCATTCTTCAGGGCCAAAGCGGCTTTGGAAGGTCGTTACAATCTCACCATCAGGCCAACCCAACCGCTCTTTCAAGAGGCGCGAGGTTTTTTGGCATTGGCAATGATAGGGGTCGCCCTCCAACAAATAGCGCTTTGGCACACCGTGATAGGACGCGACAAGAACATCGGGCCGATCTTCAATCTTGGCATAGGCGCGCTCGACCGATTGCGCCAAGGCCTCGATGTAAAGCGGATGCTCGTAATAAGCCTCGACTGTGCGCACAGTGGGTTGCCATTTGATATCTGTCAGCGCACGGAAAAATTGGTCACAAGCCGTGGCCGAAGTCGCACCCGCATATTGGGGGTAGAGCGGAAAGAACAATATTTTCGTGCAGCCTTTTGCAACCAATTCATCCACCTTGGACTTGGTCGATGGATTGCCATAACGCATACAGAAATCCACTTCCACCTGATCCCCATAGATCGCAGCCATTTCAGCTTTGATCTTTACTGTCTGATCTTTGGTGATGGTCATCAACGGGCTTTCGTCCTGCTCTTCATTCCAGATGGACTTATAGGCCGCGCCCGAAGAAAAGGGCCGCTTGGTCAGGATCACCAATTGCAAAAGCGGCTGCCAGATCCACGGGCTGTAATCAATCACGCGGCGATCCGACAAAAACTCATTGAGGTAGCGCCGCATCGACCAATAATCGTAATGATCAGGCGTGCCCAAATTCGCCAGCAAAATGCCGATTTTGCCAAATCTCACCTTTGGGTGATCGGCGGGCGCGTGGGGCAAGGCAGCTTCGGTCGCGTTTTGCATCATATTCATCTTTTTGCACTTCTACTTTCAGACTGAGTATCGCAGCGGGTCACAAACGGCCACCCTCTTTGCCGTTATTTTCAACGGGCTGCGCGGTTTCGTCAAATTCGGTGACACCAAGCGCGTCAGCGAGTCGCGCCTGAGCCGATCCGGGGCGGAGCGGCTTTTGCTGACTGGCATCAGGTTTCCATCCTGAAAGGAATACGATCTCAACCGTGGATTGGATGCGATTTTCTTGAAATGGATAGGTATTTTTATAAATCCGATCCGCTTCGGCAAAAAACTGCCGTGGCACGGGTGTGCGGTGTCGATCCGCCAGCGCATTGGTTTCACCCATGTCGCGCAAATCTTGGATCAGATGAAAAATGTCCCGATAGCTGATGGTTTTGCGCAAACTATCGGCCACGGGCAGGGCCAAACCAGCACGGCCCAATAACCCGCCCGTATCGCGCAAATCACCCATTGGAACGACACGGGGTGACAGCCCCCCCAAAAGTGCAATCTCCGTTTGCTGCAGCACATCGCGCAATTCCCTGAGGCTTTCTCCCCCAAAGAACGCTGCAAGGAACAACCCATCAGGCTTGAGCGCGCGGGCCGATTGCACGATCTGCCCCACCGGGTCATCAGCCCAATGAAGCGCCATGGCGTGGATCACCAAATCATGAGCACCCTCGATGAGGTTCAGATGATCCGTAGCCGCAATGCGCGGCGCTTCGGGCATGAAATCTGCCCAATAGTGCATAAAAGGCGTGATGAGGGCTGGGGCCGTAAAGCGCCTGTTAACATCTGTCAGTCTCTCTTGAAGTTCGAGCTTGACCTCATCGTGCAAAAACCCAGCACGGTCCAAGCGCGCACGGGCACGGGCACGCGTCAATGCATCAGCATCGGTCATTTTGGGGGGCTGGGCTTGGCGCACGGGTGGGATACTCGGTCAGATCAACGGATAAAAGGCTATGTAAGTGATGGGCGCTCAATTGCAAATCCTTGATCGGGCCATGAAATTGGCCTTCCCGCCCGACTGCCTGACTTGCGGCGCACGGGTCGAAATGCCCTATGGCCTTGCGGCGCGTGTTGGGCGGAGGCACATTTTATAAGCAGCGCGGCCTGCCACAGCTGCGGCGATGAGCTGGGTGGGGGAGGAGGCAGCACCCACCGATCTTTGCGATGCCTGCCTCACACGCCCACCGCCATGGGATGCAGGGCGGGCCGCCTTGCGTTACTCTGGCACAGGTCGCCGATTGGTTCTGGCGCTCAAACATGGTGATCGCGCCGATATTGGTCATGCGGCCAGCCGATGGATGGCCGATCGCGCTGACGCATGGTTGATCCATGACCCGCTTGTGATCCCCATCCCGTTGCATCCGTTGCGCTTGATCAAACGGCGGTTCAATCAATCCGCCCTTCTGGCGCATGGTCTGTGCAAAACCCCGAAATTTCGCGCGCAGAAGATCAACTGCCTGCCAGATGCTCTTTACCGCCGCCGCCGCACGCCGTCCCAAGATGGGTTGGATGCGGAGGCAAGATTTGCCAATCTTGACGCGGCAATTGCGGTGACACCCCGACACCGCGCGCGGGTTCGCAACCGCGCGGTGATCTTGGTCGATGATGTGTTGACGTCAGGTGCCACAGTTTGGGCTGCAACCCATGCCTTGCGCTCGGAAGGCGCAGGACCGATATATGCGCTTGTGATGGCCCGCGCCTCATATGCGGGATAGCAAGAAGGAGTGCTGCCAATGGCGCAGGTCGAAATCTACACAAGCCCGCTATGCGGCTATTGCCATGCAGCCAAACGCCTTTTGGCCAGCAAGGATGTCAGCTTTGTCGAAACGGATGTCAGCCGCGACCCGAAATTGCGCCAAGATATGATGTCCCGCGCCCGTGGTCGCCACACTGTGCCTCAGATTTTCATCAATGACCAACATATCGGGGGCTATGACGATCTCGCGGCACTCGACCGGCAGGGCAAGCTTGATCCGCTGCTCTGCGCGTAAATTTCCTGCATTATGAACGATTTCCCTTGCGCCAAAAGGGTCGCTTGGGGTCTATTCCGCGCCATGAGTGACACCAGCGATCCCCTTTCCATCGCGCTGTTCAGCGAATTGTTCATGGCCGATCAATTGGCCCGTAATCGCTTGTCCAAAGCGCTGCCAAAAGGGATGGAGATCAGCCATTTTTCCGTGCTTAATCACCTCGCACGCGCCAATGAGGAGCGGACCCCTGCACAGCTTGCACGGCTTTTCCACGTCACCCGAGGGGCAATGACGAACACGCTCAATCGTTTGGAATGGGCGGGGCATATCCACATCCGCCCCGATTGGGATGATGCGCGGCGTAAATTTGTGACTATCAGCCCTGCAGGGCGCGCGGCGCGCGATGCGGCGTTGCAGGCGATTGCACCCATTCTTGCGGACACGATTCAGGCGATTGGCGCCGCCAAGGTGCGCGCAGCCTTGCCCGTTTTGCGCGAGATGCGCCTAAGGCTTGAGGACGAAGCCGATCTGCGCTCCTAGGGGCGAATAGACGCTGTGACGTAATTCACCGACAAATCCCGCTCCGAGATAGACCAACCCCAAGAAATGGGATTGAACACATAGCCTTTGCGATCAACGGGCCTCAGCCCTGCTGTTTCAATCATGTTGAACAGCTCATCTGGCGTGATGAATTTTGACCATTCATGGGTGCCTTTGGGAAGCCAACGCATGATGTATTCCGCCCCAACAATCGCCATGGCAAAGCTTTTGGGATTGCGGTTGATGGTGGAACACAGCATCAACCCGCCCGATTTCAACAGATCATGGCAGGCGTTGAGATAGGCTTGCGGGGCGGCCACGTGCTCCACCACTTCCATATTTAGAACGACATCGAATTGCTCACCTGCCGCCGCAAGGGCCTCAGCACTGGTGTGGCGATAATCAATCGTCAGCCCTGATTGCTCGGCATGAACGCGGGCCACGGGGATATTGCGTTCTGCCGCATCCGCCCCTACGACATCAGCCCCAAGCCGCGCCATGGGTTCGGACAAAAGCCCGCCACCGCACCCGATATCCAAGATGCGCAGCTCTTCAAATGGTCGTTCGGCTGTCACGTCACGCCCGAACTCTGCCGCGATTTGGCGGGTGATATAGTCAAGCCGCACAGGGTTCATCATATGAAGCGGACGAAATTTGCCATTCGGATCCCACCATTCGGCGGCCATCGCCTCGAATTTTGCAATTTCCGCGGGGTCGATTGTTCCGGTCTTCTCTGTCATAGGGTGCTCTTAGCCTTGCCAAGGTCTGTGGGGCTGTTAGGGTGGCGTTACTGTCCTATATAGGAAGCTTATGGATAAGTTCACGGGCCAAAAGCGCGCAGTGCAGCATCTCTTCCCGCCGATCGACCCGTTCGATCAGCGTATGTTGGACGTGGGCGAAGGCCACCAAATCTATATGGAGCAATGTGGAAACCCCAATGGCCCTGCCGTTGTAGTGCTACATGGTGGACCAGGGGGCGGGTGCAGCCCCGCCATGCGGCGCTATTTTGACCCCTCTGTCTGGCGGATCATCCTGTTTGATCAGCGCGGTTGCGGCCGCTCGCGGCCCCATGCGGCCATTCGCGGCAACAGCACATGGCATTTGGTGGATGATATTGAACGCATTCGCCATACGCTTGGGATAGAGAAATGGGCGGTTTTTGGTGGTTCTTGGGGGGCCACATTGGCGCTTATTTATGCGCAAACCCACCCCCATGCGATCGGGTATCTGGCCCTGCGCGGTGTCTTCTTATCCATGCAGCGGGAGCTGGACTGGTTCTATGGTGGCGGCGCGGGGCAATTCTGGCCTGAACAATGGCAGCGGTTCGTCTCGCTGATCCCCGAAGAAGAACGTGGCGATTTGATTGCCGCCTATAACCGCCGCCTGTTCTCAGGCGATATGATGGTCGAGATCCGCTATGCGCGGGCTTGGGCGGCGTGGGAAAATGCCTTGGCCTCCATCGAAAGCGATGGCCATGGGGGTGATTGCCCCGCCGATTACGCCCGCGCCTTTGCCCGCCTTGAGAATCATTATTTCGTCAATCGCGGTTTCCTTGAAGAAGATGGACAGATTTTAAAGAATATGCACCGCATTGCCCATATTCAGGGCGTGATCGTGCAGGGGCGCTATGACATGATCTGCCCGCCTCAATCCGCCCATAGCCTTGCTGCGCGTTGGCCTTCGGGTCGATTGCAGATGGTCAAGGCCGCAGGCCATGCCCTGTCTGAGCCAGGCATCAGCCAAGAATTGGTGCGGGTGATGAAATCAGTAGGCGAACACGCCGTAAAATTCGGCCTATAGGCGCGCCACCCAATTGGGGCTAAGTGTCCCGCGCAAAAACGCAACAGGATGACGTTTGAGGGTCAAGCGCAGGCTTGCGTAATCTTCGATCACCGCCTCCCCTTCCGTCATCTGTGGCAAATTTGGCGCGGCCTCATGATGCGCCTCACCCTCCAGGTCATGGGCGAAAAGTGGTAATTCCTGTGCAGGGCCAAGTCCGCGCAACTCCCAAAGCGCAGCACGGCGGTCAAACCCAAGCGCGGCAAAGGCATCTGCCTCGGCCAAAGCGCGCAATGCTTTTTGTGACAGGCCTGCACGGCGCCATAAATCGCGCGGGCTGAGATAACCATTGCCGCGCGCGGCAATCACCCAACGTGCATCTTCCTCGGACAGGCTGCGAATTTGCCGCAGCCCAAGCCTCAGCGCAAGCGCACCGCCATCATCTGGCTCAAGCCGATGATCCCAAGCGCTGAGATTAACACAAACGGGCCGCACCCGCACACCATGGGCCTGCGCATCGCGTACAATTTGTGCAGCGGAATAAAACCCCATCGGTTGGCTGTTGAGCAAAGCACAGGCAAAAACCGCCGGGTAATGGCATTTGATCCACGCGCTTGCATAGACCAGAAGCGCGAAACTGGCCGCATGGCTTTCGGGAAAACCATAGGCCCCGAACCCCTCGATTTGCGCAAAGCAGCGCGTGGCAAATTCCAGATCATAGCCATTATTCTGCATCCCGCGCAAAAACCGCGCGCGAAATTCGGAGACATGGCCCTTTTTCTTGAACGTCGCCAAAGCACGGCGCAACGCATCGGCCTCGGTCGGGGTGAAGCTGGCCCCTACAATCGCGATTTGCATCGCCTGCTCTTGGAACAAGGGCACGCCCAAAGTCTTGCGCAACACAGCACCCAAGGCATCTGACGGAAATTCGACCGCCTCCTCGCCATTGCGGCGGCGAATGAAGGGATGCACCATATCGCCCTGAATTGGTCCTGGTCGGATGATCGCCACTTGGATCACCAGATCGTAGAAAGACCGTGGCCGCATACGCGGTAAAAAATTCATCTGCGCGCGCGATTCCACCTGAAACACGCCCAGACTGTCTGCCTTGCACAGCATATCATAGACGCGGCCATCCTCGGCAGGCAGGGTGGCCAGATCAAAATCCCGCCCATAATGCCCCCGCAAAAGATCAAAGGATTTGCGCAAACAACTGAGCATTCCCAAGGCCAGAACATCGACCTTGAGGATGCCCAATGCGTCTATATCATCCTTATCCCATGCGATGATGGTGCGATCCTCCATCGCGGCATTTTCAATGGGCACCAATGCATCCAGCCGCCCCTCGGTGATCACAAACCCGCCCACGTGTTGGCTCAGATGGCGCGGGAAGCCGATGATCTGACCCACCAAATCCATAACCAAGCGCAAATGCGGGTTCTCGGGGTCAAGCCCAAGCTCGCGCAGGCG
>JAGYKZ010000022.1 GCA_018401385.1 Roseicyclus sp. | reverse complement strand
CTAAGCCTCAGGGTTACGAGCATAAATCAGGGAATTGGCCGCTCATGCAGGTTGCTTTTCATCTCGGTGCGCCATGCACGGATGACGATATGGTATTGGCGTCACTGGGCAAAAACCGCGCGGCCCTCGCACCGCATGGCATCGCCATTCCCGAGGCGGCGCAATTTCGGACGGTTTTGCGCGACACCATGCGCGCCCTCAAGGGCAAGTCGGCCTCGCCCGAAATCACCGAGGCGCTGTTGGATGCCATATGGGGGGGCGACACCCCGCAGCGTCTGGTTCTGTCTGACCCGCGCCTCGTGTCGATCAACCGATTGGTCGCACAGGGCGCGCAATTCTGGCCCGCCATCGCGCGGCAGACCGACAATATGCGTGCGCTGTTTCCAGAGGCGGAGATTGAATTTTTCCTTGCCCTGCGCGATCCAGGCACGCTGTTGCCCGCGCTGTTTCGCGCCTCGCGCTATACGGATTTTGCGGAATTCGGCGGCGATGTGCAGCCCGAGGCGCTGCGCTGGTCAGAAATGCTGATCCGCTTGCGCGAGGCGCAACCCGATGCCCAAATCACGGTTTGGGCCAATGAGGACACGCCGCTGATCTGGGGCGATATCATGCGCGCGCTGGCAGGGCTTGCGCCCAATACACGCCTGAAGGGGGAAAGCGATCTGGTGCAGACGCTGCTTGATCCATCCGTGGCGGGGCAACTGGAGCTGTATTTGATGACAAATCCCCCCCAATCAGACGCACATCTGCGCCGCATCCATCTGGCCTTTCTAGAGCGCTACGCAAAAGCGGATTTGATGGTGGAAGATTGCAGCATTCCTGATTGGGATCAGGATTTGATCGACCGCCTGAGCGCCAATTACGAGGCGGATTTGCAAACCATTGCCGCGATGGATGGGGTCCGCCTGATTGCGCCCTAGCGCATCCCCAATGCTTCCTTATACATTTCAAGAACGGCTTCTTCCTCGGCGATGTCGTCAGGCTCACGCCTGCGCAGCGTGATCAGCTTGCGGATGATTTTGGTGTCATATCCGCGCCCCTTGGCCTCCGCCATCACCTCTTTTTGCTGATCGGCAATGTCCTTTTTTTGGGCTTCCAGACGCTCGAACCGCTCGATAAAGGCGCGCAGCTCATCGGCGGTGACGCGGTAGGTCGCATCGGCGGCGGCGGCGGGGGTCGGGGCGTTTGGCTGATCCATTAAAAAGGGCTCCTCTTGAGACGGACAGGCGGGGCTATCAGGCCCTAGGACCTAGCTCCTCAGCCCCCATTTCGCAAGGGCGTATGGCGCAAAACCATTGCACCTTGTGTCGGTTCGCGGTAGCCCGCTTTTGCATAGCATATCTCGCTAGGGGGACGTAAAATGGAATGGCTTGTTTGGGTTGGCACAGCGCTGACTGTGGTCGGGCTTGGTCTCTTGGCCTATTGCATTTTCGCGGCCATCGCGGCCAAGCGTCCGGGCCTGCCCGAGGCGGAGACGCGCGCCAAATTGCAGCGGATTGTCTTTGTCAATATGGGCGCGCTGATGGTTTCGGCCTGCGGATTGATGTTGGTGGTGGTGGGGGTGTTCCTGACCTAGCGCGCGTGTGCGGCGGCACATTCACGACAAAATGGCGTGAAGGGCAAAACCTCCAAACGATCCTCGGAAATCGGCAGGTCGCAGTCGGTGCAGGTTCCATAGGTTCCTGCCTCGATCCGTGCCAGCGCGGCGTGGATCATGGCCACCTCATGCTGCGCCTCAAGGCCCAAGGCCTCCATCGCCTCATCATCTTCGCGTTCCTTCGCCGCATCGGCCCAATCGTTGGAATGTGGGCTGTCCAGCGCATCCTCCAATTGATGCAGGCGCTGCCCCAAGAGATCAAGGCGCGCATTCAAAGTATCACGGATGGCCGCAAGCGCGGCTTTGTCCAATTTCGCAACCATAACACTGTCCTTTCTTAAACCCTGTATTACGCATGATCCTGCGCGCCCTTGCGCGGCGCTGCTTTGATATGTGTCAACTTCGGCAATTGCCCTCTGGGACAAGCCTCCTTAGATTGCATTACAGCTGATACAGGGCAGGATGCCCCCAAACCAAAGGATCACGCTGATGGAGCTGCGCCAGATCACCGAAAAAATCTTCGTCTCACCGCAAGTCGCGCCCGAGGATGTGGCAACCCTCAAGGCGGACGGCTTCACCACGTTGATCTGCAACCGCCCCGATACCGAAAACCCCGAACTCCTCCAAGCCGCGGCCTTACAGCAGCCAAGCAACAGGATTGGAATTTGTCTATAATCCGATGGGGGGCTGCGGGGTTGAGCATGGTATGATTGACGAACAGGCCGATGCGATTGAGGGCGGCAGTGGCAAGATTTTGGCCTATTGCGCCTCTGGCACGCGCTCTGCGGTGTTATCGGCCTTTGCGCTTGCAGGCAGTATGGCGCGCGATGATATTCTGGACGCGATTGCCCAAGCGGGCTATCCGATGCCACAGCTTGGCGCGCAGATCGACCATGTGGCTTCTGCCCGCGCGGATGGCTGACGAAAGATAAAGCCGCCATGGCCGCCTATGACCAAGACCGCCGCACCCCTGCCGGTTGGGTCGTCAACGCACTGTTTCAAGCCGTGCTCGGGGCGGCACGCGCCCTGCCTTATGCGCAGCGGGTCGCCCTGATCGGATGGCTGACGCGGCGCGTTTGGGGCCAATCACCGGGTTTCGCACCCGCGCAATGGCGCAATTGGCCTATATCTGGCCCGAGTTATCAGCCACCACGGAACGGCGCGCCATTGCCGATGCAAGCCTCGATAATCTGGGACGTTCAGTGATCGAACAATATTCCGCCCCTGATCTAATCGCGCGCGCGAAAAATGGGAACCATCCGGCGCGGGATGGGAGGCAGCCGAAGCGGCGCGCGGGGCCGCGTCCTGTTCGTATCGGGGCATTTGGCAATTACCAAGCCTTTCGCAGCGCCATGAACCAGCGCGGCTATCAGATGGGCGGGCTGTATCGCCCGATGAACAATGGCTATGTGAATGCGCATTATGTGGAGACGATGCGCGCCTTTGGTGGCCCTGCTTTCCCGCGCGGGCGGCGTGGGGTGGCACAATTCCTGCGCCATATCAAATCGGGCGGCCAATGCGCGATCCTGCTCGATCAATATTTCGCCGATGGGGTGCGGGTGGATTTCTTAGGCAAACCTGCACCAACCGCCCTGACGGGGGCGGAAATGGCGCTGCGCCATGATGCATTGGTGGTGCCGATTTTCGCGCGCCGCCGCGCCAATGGCTTGGACTTCGATATTCTGGTCGATGCCCCAATCCCGCATGACACAGCCGAAGCGATGACGCAGGCAATTTCGGACGCCATATCACGGCGCATCTGCGAAACGCCCGACCAATGGCTGTGGGTGCATCGCCGCTGGAAGCCCGAACGGCAATTACGCTATTTCGACCTGGATGCCGACGAAGAGGAGGCGCTGCGCCGCAATCTTTAGCGCGGGGCGGTTGCAGCCCCCACCACGGGCCCCAAAGCGCCAGGAGCAAGGCGCAGCTGAACAACGACCGCCATATCCAATTCAGGCGCTTCCGCGATATCGCGTGCAAAGGGACTGCGACCATCCCAATCGCCCAAGATTTCCAAATCACGCACCACATTGCTGTAATGGGCATCGCGCCCCGCATTTTCCCCACGGCTGATATCCACCGTTGCGCGCGGGATATAGCGGATCAGCTGCACCACCATCGGCGCAGGTTGATCCGTCTGCGCGATGACGCGATACCCTTGGGCACTGCGCGACAGCGCCACCGCAACCGGATAGCCCTGTGCGGCATGGGCGCGGATCAGATCCGCCAGTTCCATGGGCTGCGCCCCAACCAGATGATCCGCCCCCGCAACGACCATATGCGGGGTATAGACCCGCCGCCCGCCAGCGGCACGCACATATGCCTCCTGACGGCGCGAAAACTGCGGCTGCGCAAATGTATCAGGCCAGCCGATATAATCCCAGTAATCGACGTGAAGACCCAAGGGCAGCACATCCGCGCGGGTGGCCAATTCATTCATCAACGCATCTGCGGGCGGACAGGAAGAACAGCCTTGCGAGGTGAAAAGCTCAACCACCACAGGGCCGGTTGCCGAGATTTGCGCGCGGGCCGATTGCGCGGAAAGCACAAAGCCCGCGATCAGCAACAGTGCCGCAAGAAGCTGCGGCACGCATATACCACACCCCCATCGCCCCCGTTGATCGCGTAATCCGAACATGGCTGCCCTTTTCATATGTGCCTCAAACCAGTTAGCGACACCTGTGGCGATGTTCCAATCAAGCCTTTGCGAGATTTCGTTACAAGACCCTCTGGCCCATTCATATCACCTGACAGGAAAACCGCTAGAGCCAGCGCGGGGTGGTCTGAATATAGCGCGCCCCTTCGATTCCGAAATTAGCGCGCAACACCGCCTCCTCGGGCGCGGCAAAGCGGCGATCCAACAGTCCGAAATACAGAAACGGGATCAATACGGGCGACAGCGCCCCAAGCATCATCACCCAACCGCCCAAGATCACCACCATGGCCAGATAAATCGGGTTGCGGCTGTATGTGAACGGGCCTGACGTGATCAAGGCTTTTGGGGTATGACGCGGCTCAATCGGGGTTTTGGCGCGCCAAAACCACAGCGCAGACCATAGGATCAGGACAAAACCTACGCAGATGGCCAGCGCCCCCACCGCACGGAACACCAGGCCAAAAGCCATGACCAACGGCAATTCCCGCGCCAAAAGCCATGCGGCGGCGGCGGCCAAGATCAACCAAACGGGGGGAATATCGACAAGGGAAAGCGCGCGCTTCATAATGAAATCTCTGGCCATTCGCGCGCGGGGGGCACATGGACCCTCCGTCCACGGTGGCGGATCTGTCGCCATCCCATCACCACCTGCCCCCAAATGCGCCGCGCCCGAAAGCCAAGCGCCGCCACGCCCGCAGCAGGCAGGTGCGGCTTCTCTACGGAATCAATCAGGGATTTGGTCGTGATCGCCTGCGGCACGCCATAATGCAGGGAAATATCCAATTGCACCGCCAAGGCGGGCACGGCCTGATAGCTCCGCATCGCATAGGTTGAGGAAATAATCGCATCCGATGGCCCGCCCAGGCGCGTTGCATGATCCAGCATCAGTCTTGCGCCGCGCGGATAGGCCACATAGGCGGCCGACCCCGTGCGATCCTGCCACAGGCGCAGCATTGGCGCGGCAGGGTGCAACACGCGCCCAAGCACCTTTTTGCGCCCCCGCGTCTCAAGCGAGATGTGATCCACATCACGCAGGTCTGTGACATCTGATAGAAATGCAGGCAGATCAGCGGCCAAAACCGCGTCATCTTCCAAAATCAAATGCGGTGCATCCGCCGCAATCACGGCCCGCCATGCCGCCATATGCGAGGCGCAAAGCGCCATTTCCGTCACCCGTAAGGGCCGCTGCCACCGATGCCAAACGGGATCATCGGCGGGAGGGGTCAATGTGTCCGGGGTGATCGCCTCAATCCGCGCCCAGTCCAGCCCGAAATGGGCCATCTGCGCCGCCATAAAGGCCAGTCGATCCGTGGCCGTGGCCATATTGATGATCAGCACCTTCATCGGCCAAAATCCATCGCGGATAAATCCCCATTGATCAGCGCCAAATATTGCGCGACCACGCGCGATTTGGTGAATTTCTCAGATAATTGCGCCGCGCCCGCGGCCACCAATTGCGCGGCAAGGTCTGGTTCGGTGCGCAATCGAAGCAGCGCCTTGGCCATCGCATCGACATCATCAATATCGACCAGTAGCGCATTCGCGCCATCGTGACAAAACCATGATGGCCCCTCGCTGCGCGTGGCGATCACGGGTGTCTCCGCCCGCCCCGCCTCCAAAATCACATTGCCGAGCGGTTCGTGGCGGGAGGGCATAACATAGGCATCTGCGCTGGCCACAAGATGCATCGGCTCCTCAACCCAGCCCAGAAAGCGAATGCGATCCATCACCCCAAGGTCACGGGCCAATGCCTCGAGTGCGTGGCGTTTGTCACCCTCGCCCGCAAGCCACAAATACGCGCCATCAAGCTGTGCAAAGGCGCGGATCAGCGTGTCGAACCCTTTGCGATGGATAAATCGCCCCGACCCGACAATCAAAAACGCATCTTCAGGCGTGTCATAGGTCGCGCGGGCAATGGCACGCGGTGTCACTTCGCGCACGAAATTGGAAATCACCCCAAGGGGCTGCTGCCAGCCCAAATCGCGGCACGTCTGCGCAATGCCGGGCGTGTTGGCCACGATCACATCATTCTGTGCAAAGTTTTTTAGATGGCGCGGGTAATCGCCCAAACGCGTGATCCGCACCCCGCCACCCGCTTTGGGCAAAAGTTTCGAGGCGCGCGACATCCACGCAAATGTCGCATCAGGTCGCCACGCGGCGCGCATCTGGCGCAAACGCCACCGCAGCCAGAATGACTTTGGGCTGAGTAGCCGAAAATTTGTCTCGTATATCTCGCCCAGCGGGCGCAGATCTTCGGCCCAAGCGCGATTGGGGCGGATGACGAAGCGCTGCTCCACCCCCGCTTCGGCCAAAGCCTGACACAGGTTGACGAAAAACCGCTCCGCCCCGCCATCGGTGCCAAAATGCATATGGATCACGCGGCGCTGGGTCATGGCTGCGCCTTTGCGTGGCTCAATTCATCAAACAGGGTCAGATATTGTTCGATCACCGCCTCTTTGGAAAAACGCGCAGCAAGGGTCTTGCGCCCCTCCGCCGCCAGCCGCGCGCGCCGTGCAGGATCCGCCCCCATCCGCGCAATTGCGGCCCCCATCGCAGGGGCATCATCAATATCGACCAAATCCATATTCACCCCATCCACCCCATACCACAGCGGCCCCTGACTGCGGGTGGCGATCACGGGCCGCCCTGCCGCCCATGCCTCGAGGATGACATTGCCAAGTGCCTCATCACGGCTGGGCATGGCCAACATATCGCAGGCCTGAATGAACGGCAGAATATCGCTTTGCCACCCCAAGAAATGAACCCGCGCAGCAATCCCCGGCGTGACCCAGGTGCGCAAATCCGCCTCAAGCGGCCCATCGCCAATCAGCCACAATTCGGCATCAGGCGCATGGCCCATCGCGCGGATGAGCGTGTCAAACCCCTTGATCCCCACGAAGCGGCCAATCGCCACCACGCGCCCGCCCTTTGCGGGTGGGGTGTGCGGCACAACCGCACCCGATGCTGTTTTCGGCGCGGGCGGAAAGTTCGAGATCACATCACCCCGCCCCAGCCACCCTTGGCCGCGAATATGGGTGATGATGTCGGGCGTGTTGGCGATCACCGCATCAAGCCGTGGGAAATATTTGATGTTGAACGGAAAGTCCCCAAGGCGCAGAACTTTGACCCATGGGCCATCGGGGATCAGCCGCGCCACGGGCGCGCGCCACGCCATGACCACATCAGGGGCAAACCGCGCAATTTGGCGGTGCAGGCCCCACAGGCGGATCAGCGAGACGGGATCACGGCGCAGATAGGTCGCCTGATGCACAGCTCCGCGCGGGGCCAGTTCATCCAGCCAAATCTGATTAGGGCGCACGGCGAATTCTTGCGCGATCCCTGCCTCATGCAACCCGTGGGTGAGACGCAGGAAAAACCGCTCCGTGCCGCCATCGCGGCCCATCATGATATGAAAAATGCGTTTGACCACGCGCCTATAATCCCTTGGCCCGCGCACGCGCCAATTGCAGGCGATAATTCACCCGATATCGTCCAAAGCGCCACAGCCTGATCCAGATTGGGTCTTTCTGCGCCATTTTCTTGCGGCTGTCGCCCACGGTGCCATCACTGGTTTCTTGCGCGCCGATGGCGATGGTTTGCGGCGCAATCATCGCCACCCGCAAATCAAACTCCCAAAAATGTTTGTGATCCTCATCCACGGGGCGGAAAATCGGCGGAACCTTGGCCAGTATTTTTTCGGCACCTGCCCGTGTCAACACATAGCCCAAAGTGGTGGAGGGCACGCGATCGGGGCGGCCAAGGGTGAACCCATGTCCAATCGCGCGGGTCTGGTCGAGGCGCACGGGCTTAAACGAGAACAGCTTGACCATATCCCACGCCCCCGCGCGTGCCGCATGATCGGCCTGCAACGCGGCAATCGTTGCCCGCGAAATCGCCCGTGACGCGCAGATCATCCTCGGGATCACCGCCGCCGCTGCGCCACTGTCACGCAGCCATTCAGCGGCCTTGATGGCTGAGGTAACAGCCAATTTCAGGGGCGACCAAATCATGGCGTGCACAGCGGCGATTGGCGCGCGCATCATAGACGCGGACCAATTCCGCATCAGACAGCGCCCGGCCATTCACAGCAGGCAGCCGTGTCCATACGACACCCGCGCTGTCCAATTCGGCGCCAACGCGGGCAAGCCGCGTTTCATTGCTGTCCATATTGATCACGTAAACAGGCCAGTCTTGCACGCGCGCCGCTCCTTTATCGCTTGGCATGGCATAGCCCAGCCGCGGGTTTGAACACAAGCACCGCGCATCATTGCTTGCCCCAACGGCCGCTTTCATGACAAATGCGCCGCAACAGGCAATCACCACAGAGGCGTATATGGCACAGGAGATTCTGATCTATGTCATCAATCTCGACCGCCGCCCAGATCGGCTGGAGCGGATCGGGGATCATCTGCGCGCGCGCGGTGTGACATTCATCCGCCATTCCGCCTGTGATGCACAAAGCGCGGATGCGGCCCGCGTGGCGAATGTGATTTCGGAATACGGCCCCTTGGGGCGGCTTGGTTTGGGCGACCGCGCCTGCACGGTCAGCCACACCGAAGCATGGGCCGCCTTTCTGGATACAGAGGCACAATTCGCCCTGTTTTTGGAGGATGATATCTATCTTGCCACTGATTTGGCCTCGGTCGTGACGCGCGCTGATTGGATCCCCTGCGGCACCGAAGCAATCAAGCTTGAGAAATTCAACGAAGGCACGTCAAAGCTGTTGCTTGGCCCACAAATCGGGCAAACCCCCACAGGGCGCGCGATCCACCCTATGCGCTCCCGCCATGTGGGGGGTGGGGCCTATATATTGACGCGGCGCGGCGCGGAATTGGCCCTGGCTTGGCGCGGCAAGATGCAGGTGCCGATTGACCATTTCCTGTTCAATGACACAGTCTGCCCCATCCGCCGCACCCTTGCCACCAGCATCATTGTGCCTGCCATGGCCACACAGCGCGCCTATGCCTATAATTCCGACATCTCAGGCCTTGGCAAAGCGGTGCGCCCCAAAGGATGGGCCAAAACATGGCGCAAACTCAAACGCGGCAGTGCCGAGATCAACCAAGCCCCCCGCCAAATCTGGCAATGGGCCACGGGGCAAGCGCGGATTGTCGAGGTGGGGTTTCAAGAAGAACCGCCTACACGCGGCTAAATAACCGCCTCAATCCCCTTTCGGTCGATCAGATCAAGCAACCGTGCCGAAGGTCCACTTGGAGATTTTATCCCTTGCTCCCATTGTGCGACCGTGTTTGCGCCAACGTTTAGAAACTGGGCAAAAACGGGTTGGCTCATCCGCGTTTTTCGCCGAATGGCTTGGATATCGGGGGCCGAAAATTTGGGGGGCTGCGGCATACAAATCTGATCCATCACGCGCATCGTGATATCATCCATCGCACCCACCGCAGCCAAATCCCGCGCCAATTTGTGGGATTGTTTAAGAATTTCGTTCATGGTTTACACTCTAATTTGGTTATGCTTTCGTTCTGTTCCAACGCCACAATCTGTGCATCGGTGGCATCTATCAAAGCCTTAGCGTTCAAAGACAAAGCTGCTCTTTCGCGGGCGGTAATGTTGGATCGGGCATTTTTTGGAAATCCATAAAGGAAAAAAATGCGGTCATCCCGTGTCTTGCGGAAACCGATGATTGTGCGATAGCCCCCTGATTTTCCAGCGCCAGTTCGCGCAATCCGTTTCTTGAAAACATAGCCGCCAAGATCGCCTTCCACTTGCCCTGCAAAAGCTTCACGCGCCGCTTTGCACAAAACGTCATGGGTTAGATGTTCCTCAATCGCCCATTTCATAAAAGATCGCTCTGCCCAAACCCGCATAGAAACCCTATCACTTAGTGATACACCTGTCTATCGCATCAGACTTACCAATGTAAAAAAGGGTTGGCAAAATAGCCAACCCTATTCTTGTTGCACGGTCTTGGTTAATACTTGGCTTACGCCGCGCGGGCGAGGTTGCGCAGCACGTAATGCAAGACGCCGCCATTCTCGATATATTCAATCTCAACCGCCGTATCGATCCGACATTTCAGCGTGATCGTTTTCACGCTGCCATCGGCATAGGTGATCTCGCATGGCACTTCGGCCAAGGGCGTGATGGTGTCCAAACCCTTGATCGCCACGGTTTCATCGCCTGTCAAACCAAGGCTGTGCGGTGTCGCCGCCCGTGGTCAAACGGGATAACCCCATACCAACGAGGTTGGGCGGTGGATACGCTCGCTCGAAACTTTCGGCAATGACCGCCTTTACGCCCAAAGCGCCGTGCCTTTCGCGGCCCAGTCACGGCTGGAGCCTGCACCATATTGCTCGCCCCCGAAGATCACCAATGGCGTGCCCTGTTCCTGATAAGCCATGGAGGCCTCGTAGATTGAGGTCTGCTTGCCATCTGGGCCTTTGGTATGGCCGCCCTCTACCCCATCCAGCATCTCGTTCTTGATGCGGATATTGTAAATGTGCCGCGCATCATGATCTCGTGGTTGCCACGGCGGGAGCCGCAGAGTTGAGTCCCGCACGGGCACCTGACGCTCGATCAGATATTGGCCCGCGGGGGTGGTGTCCTTGACGACCTTGGGGCTGAGTATGGTCGGTGGTGATCATATCGCCCAAAAGCGCCAGAACCTTGGCCCTTCGATATTCTCGATCTTTGGTGTCCATCGTGATGCCTTGGAAATAAGGCGGGTTCTGCGCATGGGTCGAGGTTGCAGGCCAGTCATAGGTCTGTTGGTCAGTGGTCTCAGCCCCCTGCCATTTCTCATCGCCCTTGAACACATCGGCATATTTGGTCTTAAACGCCTCGCGCGTCCTGGTGCGCTCAACGGTTTCGGCCACCTCTTGGGTGGTTGGCCAAAATATCCTTGAGATAGACATCACGGCCATCTGGTGTCTGCGCAATCGGGTCATTGGCCAGATCAATATCCATGGTGCCCGCAATCGCATAAGCCACGACCAGCGGCGGAGAGGCCAGATAATTGGCGCGCACATCCCGGGGCTGATGCGGCCCTCGAGTACGATTGCCCGACAGCACCGCTGTCGCCACCAAATCACCCTCGGCAATCGCCTCGGAAATCTCTTTTTGCAGCGGGCCAGAGTTACCGATGCAGGTGGTGCAGCCATAACCCACAAGGTTAAAGCCAACCTTATCCAGATCCTCTTACCCGGGCCCGCGGCCTCAGAGATGAAGCAGAACAACCTGACTGCCGGGTGCAAGCGATGTCTTGACCCACGGCTTGCGGGTCAGGCCCAATTCGGCCGCCTTGCGCGCCACTAGACCCGCACCGATCATCACATAGGGGTTCGATGTATTGGTGCAGGAGGTGATGGAGGCAATCACAGCCTTGCCCGACTCCCATTGCGTAATCTTCCTTCACCGCGACCTGCTTGCCCAAGGGACGCTTAAAGGTTTCTTCCATTTCCTTGCAGGCGGATTTTGCATTGGAAAGCGCCATAATCCTGTGGGCGTTTTGGGCCCGAAATCACAGGCACGATTGTGCCCATGTCCAGTTCAATGTGTCGGTATAGACGGGCGCATAAGTCGCATCGCGCCAAGCCATTTTCCTTGGCATGAAGCACAACCAAGGCGATGACATCCTCCTCGCGGCCTGTGTTGCGCAGGTAACGCAGGGGTTTCATCATCAATCGGGAAGAACCCACAGGTCGCACCATATTCGGGCGCCATATTGGCGATTGTAGCACGATCCGCCAAAGGCAGACGATCCAGCCCCTCGCCATAGAATTCCACGAGATTTGCCAACCACGCCTTTTTGCGCAGCATTTCACAACCTTCAGCACCGGGTCCGTGCCCGTGGTGCCCTCAAGCATCGCGCCCGGTCAACGAAACCCCACCACTTCGGGGATCAGCATCGAGATGGGCTGGCCAGCATCGCCCGGCCTCAGCCTCGCATTCGCCAGCGCCCCAGCCCAAAACGGCCGCGCCATTGACCATGGTGGTGTGGCTGTCTGTGCCCACAAACGTGTCAGGATAGGCCACTAAATCGCCATTTTGATCCACATCCGACCAAACGGTTTTTGGCCAGATATTCAAAGATTCACCTGGTGACAAATCCCCGTTCAGGAGGCACAACGCGGAAATTGTTGAACGCGTTCCTGACCCCATTTGAGGAAGGTGTAACGCTCATATTGCGTTCATATTCACGATCCACATTCATTTGAAACGCGCGCGGATTGCAAACTCGTCAATCATCACGGAGTGGTCAATCACCAAATCCACGGGGTTCAGCGGGTTGATCTTATCAGGGTTGCCGCCAAGCGCCTTGATCCGTCCCGCATCGCGGCCAGATCAACCACGGCGGGCACCTGTGAAATCCTGCATCAACACGCGCGCAGGGCGGTAGGCGATTTCGCGGGGTTTGCCCACCCATCTTTGCCCAATCGGCAAAGGCCTTGATGTCATCGACACTCACCGTCTTGCCATCTTCCAGATCCACAGCTATATTCTCCAACACCACTTTCAGCGCGGCGGGCAATTTCAGCGCCGAAGCGCTGCCCTCAGCAACAGCGTGGGTAATAAGCATAGGTTTTTCCCCCTGCTGTCAGGGTCTTGCGGGTCGCAGCTGTATCATGGCCTACGGTGATGGGCATTTTGCCTCCCTCATCCCGAAAAACGGGTTAAACTGAAACGGCCTTAGCCAATGCGGATACCTGCTGCAATGGGGATCGGTCGCTTTGTATGCCGTTACGCCACATTTTTGCGCGCCCCGCGCAAAGCTTTCCTGTTTACCTGCTTTTCAAATTCTTAAATTCCGTTTAGCTCTTGCGCCATGATGTTGAAATCGCCTTTGTGTCCTGCGCGCGCGACTGTACAAGTTCTGCAAGATGTCAGCCTGAACGTGAACGCCGGCGGGCTGTGGTGCTGCGCGGGCCCGAACAGGGCAGGCAAGACACGCTGTTGCGGGTGATCGCGGGGCTTGCGCAGCTGCACATCGGGGCGAATTGATCTGCCCCGAGGACAGCATCGCCTATAGCGGCCATGCCGTTGGGATCAAAACCAATTTGACCGTGGCGCAAATCTAGGCTTCTGGGCTGGGGTGTTTGGGCGGGATGACATCACACCGCATTGTGGACGCCTTTGACCTGCATGATTTGCGCGACCGCGCGGCGGGTGAATGAGCGCGGGTCAAAGCGCCGCCTGAGCCTTGCGCGGCTGTTGGTGACGGGGCGGCGATCTGGTGCCTTGATGAACCCACAGTGTCGCTAGACCAAGAAAACGTGGCCCGATTTGCCACCGCCGTTGAGGCGCATTTGGCACGTGGCGGCGCCGCGCTGATTGCCACCCATATTGACATTGGCCTCAGCGGCGCGCGGGTGTTCGACCTCAGGGCACATATGTGCAAAAGGCTGGCCGAAGCGGACCCGTTCTCGGATCAGGATTTCGGTGCAGATTGGAGCAAGTCATGAGGGGCCTTTTGCTGCGCGATTTGCGCCTTGCGGTCAAGGCGGGCGGGGGCTTTGGCCTTGCATTGGCGTTTTTCTTGATCGTCTGCGTGCTGGTTCCCTTTGGCATCGGGCCAGAGACAGGCTTGCTGCGCGAAGTGGCGGGGGGGGTGCTGTGGCTGGGCGCGCTTTTGGCCTGCTTGCTGTCGCTGGACCGTATCTTTGCACTGGATTGGGAAGATGGAAGCCTTGAACTGCTTGCCACATCCCCCCTGCCTCTTGAGATGGTCGCCGTTACCAAATCCACTGCGCATTGGCTGACCACGGGCCTGCCCTTGGCGCTTGTGGCCCCGTTATTGGGCCTTTTGTTGAACCTGCCCAGCGCGGGGTTCATCTGGCTTGTCGCCTCGCTCTTAATTGGCACGCCTGCGCTGTCGGCCATCGGCACATTCGGCGCGGCGCTGACCGTGGGGATGCGGCGGGGCGGATTGCTCATGTCGCTTTTGGTGCTGCCGCTTTATGTGCCCAGTCTGCTCTTTGGTGCGATGGTTGTCTCAAATGGCGCAGATGGCGCATCGGTTGGCACCCCCTTGGCCCTCTTGGCCGCCATCAGCCTGGGCAGCTTGGCGATCTTGCCCTTTGCCTCTGCGGCCGTCCTCCGCGTCAATCTGCGCTAGGCCACGCCCCTATCCGCCCCTTGTGAGCGGCGGGGAAGCCGACTAAATTGCCCCACATGAGCATTTGGGAATACGCAAATCCGCGAAAATTCATGGCGCTGTCGGGCGCCGTTTTGCCATGGATCACCGGCTTGGCCGTGGTTTTGGTTTTGGGCGGGTTGATTTGGGGGTTTTTCTTCACCCCAAATGATTTCCGCCAAGGATCAACTGTGAAAATCATCTATATCCATGTGCCTGCCGCCATTATGGGATCGGGGACGTGGTTCATGATGTTGGCCGCCTCACTGGTCTGGGTGATCCGCCGCCATCACGTCAGCGCGCTTGCGGCCAAGGCCGCCGCCCCCGTGGGGATGGTGTTCACCCTCATCGGCCTGTTCACAGGGGCCGTCTGGGGGCAGCCGATGTGGGGCACATGGTGGGAATGGGACCCGCGGCTCACCGCGTTCTTGATCCTGTTCTTGTTCTATTTGGGGTATATGGCGCTTTGGGCCGCTGTGGAGAACCCCGACAATGCCGCAGATTTGACCGCTGTGCTGTGTCTTGTTGGCACGGTGTTCGCGGTGATTTCGCGCTATGCAATCCTGTTTTGGAACCAAGGGCTGCATCAGGGCGCATCGCTGTCGATGGATGCAGAGGAGAACGTAGCCGATGTCTTTGCCTATCCGCTGTGGGTGTGCATCATCGGCTTTGGTCTGCTGTTTGTCTGCCTTGTGCTGTTGCGCACGCGGACGGAAATTCGCGCACGCCGCCTTGGCGCGCTCATCGCGCAGGAGCGGATGGCATGATCCCGTTTATCTTCCCCGATCTTGGGCCCTATAAGGTCGAGGTTCTTTCGGCCTATGCGGGTACGATTCTGCTGCTTTTGGCCTTGGTGGTGGCCTCCATCTGGCAGGGGCGCAAAACCCGCGCGCGGCTGGATGACTACGAGGCCCGCCGCGCCCAGAAGCGCGACTCCGATGGGGATGCAGGCGCATGAAATTCCGACCCATGATGATCGTGCCTTTGATGCTGACGCTTGGCTTTTTCGGCTTGGCGGCGGTGCAACTGAGCCGCACCGAAGATGCGCGCGGCATTGGCGTAGACACGACCGCCCTCCCCTCCACCCGCGAGGGGCGCGTGGCGCCCGACCTCAATCTGACCGCGCTGGACCAGACACCGCTTTTGATGCGCGATGATCTGGAGGGCAACGGGCTTGTGATCTTGAATTTTTGGGCCAGCTGGTGCCCGCCCTGCCGCGCGGAACATCCGACCCTAACCGCCTTGGCCGAGGCGGGAAACCCGCTGTTCGGGGTAAACTATCGCGACCAGTTGAGCCAAGCCCAAAGCTTCCTTGCGGAACTTGGCAACCCCTACGACCGCATTGGCCGCGATGATGAGGCGCGCAATGGCCGCGACTGGGGCGTGGTCGCCATGCCCGAGACCTATTTCATCAATGATGAGGGGATTGTCGTGCTGCATTTTCGCGGACCTGTGACAGAACGGGCGCTGCAAAACCAGATTTTGCCGCAGTTGCGCGAAAACGGTTATGATTTGGTGCTGCCCGAAGGGTTTGAGGCCACAGAAGGCTGATCGCGGGGCCAATCAGTAAATATAGCGGATTTGATCGGTCCAGAACCGCTCCAATCGCTTCAGCGAATGGTTGATCTGCCCCACGCCATCCGCCTTGAGAAATCCTTGTGTGTCCAATTGATCCGCGTGCCGCTCGAACAAGGAGGCGACCGCATCGCGCACCTCCCGCCCCTTTGGCGTCAAGCGCACCCGCACAGAGCGGCGGTCAATATCGCAGCGCTGGTGGTGCATATAGCCCATATCGACCAATTTCTTGAGATTATATGATACGTTCGAGCCTTGATAATATCCGCGGCTTTTCAATTCGCCTGCGGTCACCTCATGCTCACCGATGTTGAACAGCAAAAGCGCCTGAACGGAATTCACCTCCAACATTCCCAAACGTTCAAATTCGTCTTTAATCACATCGAGAAGCAGACGATGAAGCCGCTCCACCAAGGCCAGCGACTCAAGATAACCTGCCGCCAAGGCACGCGAACCCATGGGCATGATCGGGGATTCGATACTCATCTGCTGCTCCGTGTTTCAATCACGACCCCACAGATGACGGGAAAATGCGAAAAAAAAGTTAAATGCGCGATCGTAATGTGGCGCGAAATTCGCGGCTGATCTGACCCAGGAAATCCGCAATCGCGGGCGGAGGTGCCGTTTGCCCCGAGACCCATTGATAGAGATCCTGATCCGCCTCTTCCAAAACCGCCTCAAATTGATCCAAGGTGGTATCATCGGCAGTGGCCAGATGCAGATCCGCCCAACCCCCAAGGATCAAATCCATCTCCTTGATGCCCCGATGCCATGCCCGCATACGCAGCCGCTTCAGACGGATTTCACGAGGCTCAAGGGTGGGTTCTTCAGACATGACGGACCTATGATGTTGCAGGGCATATTTCTATGCGCCCTGTTTTACGAGCCTGTGGTTTCCTGCACCAGTGTCTGGCGCAATCTTTTTTCCAAACGCCCCAATTCTTCGGACAGCTTGGCCTGCTCGGCACGGATGCGGCGCATATCCTTCAAAATGGCGGTGCTGTCATCGCTGAGGTTGTTGGCCTCATGCGGGCCGTCAATCCCATCGCCGCGCCCCGTCAACAACCACATGATCGAAACACCCAGCATGCCTGCCAACATTTGCAATTTATTGGCGCGCGGTTCCGCTTGGTCATTTTCCCATGTGCGGATGGTCTTGGCTTTGACCCCCAAGCGCCGTGCCAGTTCTGCCTGCCCCATCCCAGACGCCTCGCGCGCACCTGCCATGCGGTCACCAAATGTGGCGGTGTCTTCATCATACCAGCTGCTGCCGATAATGGGTTCATTGGATGTCACATCATCGCTCATCGCGGGGGCTCCTTTGACAATTTGGCCATTATCTTGGTCTGACGCGGCGAATGCCACGGCTTGCGCTGTTCAACCTAAAAGGGACGGCGGCAGGGAAAATGCATATATGCGGCACTTCACCCAACAATTCCGCGCTTGAACAGCATTGCGCCAAACCCTAAAGCTGTGGCGCAATGAAGTAAACCGTAGGGCCGTGCTGATCCCCTATCGCATTGGCGCGCCACAAAACTGGAGAAATCCAATGGCCTTTTTGTCCGACACGCTTGCACGGGTCAAACCTTCGCCCACAATCGCCGTCTCCAACCTCGCCGCCGAGCTTAAGGCGCAAGGCAAGGATGTGATCGGCCTTGGTGCAGGCGAGCCTGATTTTGACACACCGCAAAATATCAAAGACGCGGCCAAAGCCGCGATTGACGCAGGGCGGACCAAATACACCGCCGTGGATGGGATTGCCGAATTGAAACAGGCGATCTGCAAGAAATTCGAGCGTGAAAACGGCCTCAGCTACAAACCTTCGCAAGTGTCGGTTGGCACGGGCGGCAAACAAATTCTGTATAACGCGCTTATGGCCACGCTGAACCCTGGCGATGAGGTGATCATTCCCGCGCCCTATTGGGTCAGCTACCCCGATATGGTGCTGCTTGCAGGCGGCGCCGTGATTGCCACAGCCACGATCGAGACAGATTTCAAGCGGCGCCTGCCAGCGCTTAGGCTCCTCTCATCACGCCCAAGACCAAATGGTTCATCTTCAACAGCCCCTCAACCCCACGGGTGCAGGATATACCCGCGCCGAGCTGAAACGCTGACCGATGTGTTGCTGCGCCATCCCCATGTGGATCATGTCCGATGATATGTATGAACATCTGGTGTTTGACGGCTGAATTCTGCACCCCCCGCCGAGGTGGAGCCTGCACTCTATGATCGCACTGACCTGCAATGGTGTCTCCAAGGCCTATGCCATGACAGGTTGGCGGATCGGCTATGCGGCAGGGCAGAACACCTGATCGGTGCAATGCGCAGAATCCAAAGCCAGTCCACCTCGAACCCCTCCTCCGTCAGCCAATGGGCCGCCGGTTGAGGCGCTCAATGGGCCGCAGGGGTTCTTCGCGGCCGATAACGTGGCCTTGTTCTTGCGCCGCCGCAATCTGGTGGTTGAGATGCTGAACGCGGCAGAGGGGATCACCTGCCCCACACCTGACGGCGCGTTTTATGTCTATCCCTCGATCGCAGGCTGCATTGGCAAGACAAGCCCTGGCGGCAAAAAGATCGACACGGACGAGGATTTCGCAACCGCATTGCTTGAGGAAGAAGGCGTGGCTGTGGTCTTTGGCGGCGCTTTTGGTCTGTCGCCCAATTTCCGTGTCTCCTATGCCACCTCAGACGACAATCTGCGCGAAGCCTGCGCCCGCATCCAACGCTTTTGTGCGGCACTGACATAACTCCAAAATCAAACCGCAGCATGGCCAAGGGCGATGCCGTGCCCTATATAAAACACCCATAAATCAACGATACTGGCCAAGATCACTTGACCTTTCGCGCGAAGCCGCGCAGGGTCAAGCGGCTGTTAAACTTGGGTGATGATCTACTGGGGGGCCATGGCCGAACTGCCTGAATACTATTTTCGTGTGCGTGAAAACGGGGCATCGGTGTTTCGGGTGGATACCGAAAACCGCCATCGCCGTGTGGAAATGCATGAAATCGCCATGGTTAATATTCGCAATGGCAATATCAAACCGCATGGAAGCCATGAATTAACCCAAGACGAGATGAGCGCCATCACCCAATGGATGGAGGCGCGGCGCGCCCTGCTGAAGCGGCGTGATCTCGATGATATTCACCGCACGATTGACCACCTGAACCAAACCGTCCATTGGGCACAATCACGCGCCGATGATGACGATCTTGAGGATTTCACCGATCGCCTGCTCTTGGCGATGCATGATCTGCGCAGCGTGCTGGTTCGCAAAAAGGCGGAGCGGCTCAATCGCGATTAATCGCGATAATATTCGGTCACCAAATCCAAATCTTTGCGCGGGCCGGTGATGCGACATTGGCTACGCCACTGCTGCGGGAGCGCATCAAATTGATAGCGCAGCATATAGAGATCAGGCGCGCAATCATGGCGCGCAGGGTGATCTGCGGCCCGAATGAGGTGGAAGGGCGGTTGTCGTCAAATCCACCTGCCACCCCGCAGCGACCCGCCGCCAGATATAACGCCGCTCCGCCTCGAAGGTATCACCCTGATAGGTCAGCCGCCCCGTCTCGTGATAGTTCAAAACCCCCTGCCCCGCTGCGCGGAACAGGGCGCGCCCGTCAAAGCGCCCCTGCACCTCGACCCGATGATCATGGATCAGCCGCGAGACAGTCCATGCCCCCTCCAACATATCCGTGTCTGGCAATGGCGCGATCTGGTCCAATTTGACATCCCTCATGGTCGCAGGCGGACGAAAAGCGGTTTCCCCTTCTGTGACATTTAGATTAGAAGGCGCGCAACCCCTTGAAACAGACCCAAAGAAGGTTCGCCAATGATCCCCCGCTATGCCCGCCCTGAAATGGTCGCCATCTGGTCGCCCGAAACCAAATTCCGTATCTGGTATGAGATCGAAGCGCACGCCTGCGATGCACAGGCCGACCTTGGTGTGATCCCCCGCGAAAACGCCGCCGCCGTGTGGAAGGCCAAGGATGTGGAATTCGATGTGGCGCGCATTGACGAGATCGAAGCGGTGACCAAGCATGATGTCATCGCCTTCCTCACCCATTTGGCTGAGCATATCGGGGCCGAGGACGCACGTTTTGTGCATCAGGGCATGACCTCCTCGGATGTTCTCGACACCACGCTGAATGTGCAGCTGGTGCGCGCGGCGGATATCCTTCTGGCCGGTCTCGACAAGGTCTTGGCCGCGCTGAAAACCCGCGCGTTTGAGCACAAAGACACAGTGCGCATCGGCCGCAGCCACGGCATCCATGCAGAACCCACCACCATGGGCCTGACATTTGCGCGGTTCTATGCTGAAATGGATCGCAACAAGGCGCGCCTGCAAGCCGCGCGTGCCGAGATTGCCACGGGTGCGATTTCAGGCGCGGTTGGCACATTCGCGAATATCGACCCCGCGGTGGAGGCGCACGTGTGCAAAATGATGGGCCTATCCCCCGAACCCATCTCAACGCAAGTGATCCCACGGGATCGCCACGCGATGTTCTTTGCCACGCTTGGCGTGATTGCAAGCAGCATCGAAAATATCGCCATCGAAATCCGCCATATGCAGCGCACCGAGGTGTTGGAGGCGGAAGAATTCTTTTCTGCGGGCCAAAAAGGCTCCTCCGCGATGCCGCATAAGCGCAACCCTGTTTTGACAGAAAACCTCACAGGTCTTGCGCGACTGGTGCGCATGGCGGTGATCCCTGCGATGGAAAACGTGGCGCTTTGGCATGAGCGGGATATCTCGCACAGCTCCGTTGAACGCGGGATTGCGCCCGATGCCACCATCACCTTGGACTTCGCCCTCAATCGCTTGGCGGGCGTGATCGAGAAATTGGTGATCTATCCGGAAACCATGCTGGCCAATATGAACAAGTTCAAAGGCTTGGTGATGTCGCAGCGCGTGCTTTTGGCGCTGACACAGGCGGGGGTCAGCCGCGAGGATGCTTATCGCCTTGTTCAGCGCAACGCGATGAAGGTTTGGGAACAGGGTGCGGATTTCAAAACCGAGCTTTTGGCAGATGCTGAGGTCACCGCCGCCCTCAGCGCCGCCGAGATCGAAGAAAAATTCGACCTCGGCTATCACACCAAACACGTGGATACGATTTTCAAACGTGTCTTTGGCTGATGCGCCCCGCACCTGAATTGGGATCAATGAACCCCGCCCAATTGTGGCGGGGTTTTCGTTAAATCGCTTAAAATTCCGCGCATAATGTCGCCACGGCCATCCGGTGCGCTAGGCAATGATTAAGGATTTGCCGCCACATTCGTCCTTGGGTGTAGCGAGATAAGGGTGATGGGCATGGATATACTGGCGCAGGATATGGAGGCGGGCTTTCCCGCAGCCAAGGTCACAGACCCGTTAAGCGGGTCGCGGTTCGATGAGACGCAGGAGGAGGATATCCTTGGCCCCGCCGCGATGGCAATTCAGGGGCTACAGACCCGTGCA
Source organism: Roseicyclus sp. (assembly GCA_018401385.1). Taxonomy (GTDB): domain Bacteria; phylum Pseudomonadota; class Alphaproteobacteria; order Rhodobacterales; family Rhodobacteraceae; genus M30B80. Next base: position 6,099 of record JAGYKZ010000022.1, on the reverse strand, counting down.
TCGCGGGTGCGTCCGCTTGCGCAATCGCAAAAGGCGGCGGTGATTGTGCGCCTGCTGCTATCACAAGGCTTGGCCCCTTCGATTGACCGTCTGCCGCCCGAACATCAAGAGACACTCGCGATGACGATGTCCCGCTTGGGGCCTGTGAATCGTGACACGCTCTACGCGGTGATCCGCGAATTTGCCGAAGCTTTGGATGATCTGGCGCTGACCTTCCCCAGCGCGCTGCCCGATGCGGTGCAGATGTTGGAACAGCACCTATCGCCCAATGCGGCCGAAAATCTGAAAACCAAGGCGGCGGCGGGCGACGGCTCCGATCCATGGCCGATCCTTGCCGCGATGCCCTCCGAGCGCCTTGCGCCGCTTTTGGCCCATGAAAGCGCCGAGGTTTGCGCGATTTTGCTGTCGAAAATTGGCGTGGCGAAGGCCGCCGAAATTCTGGCGGGCCTGCCTGAGGATCGCGCCCCGCAAGTGGCCCATGCAATTTCCCTGACCGCGACCGTCACGCCCATCATGGTCGAAAAAATCGGCAAGGCGCTGCTCAAACAGATCCAGTCGCAGCCCCGCTCGGTGTTCAAGGCATCGGCCGTGGAGCGGGTCGGGGCCATGCTCAACGCCGCGCGTGGCTCCGCGCGGGAAGCAATCCTCAAGGGTTTGATGGCCCGTGATGCCGCCTTTGGCGAGGAGGTCAAACGCGCAATCTTTACCTTCGAACATATCCCACGCCGTCTGGATGCCAAGGACGTGGCCAAGGTCATGCGCAAGGTGGATGGCGAAACCATGCTTACCGCTTTGGCGGCAGGGTTGAAATCCTGCCCCGCCGTGGTGGAATTCCTGCTTGGGAATATGTCCAAACGCTTGGCCGAACAAATTCGCGAAGAGGCCAATGCCCGTGAAACCCCACGTCTGGAGGAGGGCGAAGCGGCCATGAACACGGTGATCGCGGCCATTCGCGATTTGGAGGAGGCGGGTGAGCTGCGCCTGATCCCGCCCGAAGAGTAGGCGCTAACCCGCGTTCGAGCGGAGAACAGCGCCGGGGTTCATGATGCCTTGTGGATCAAGCGCGGCCTTGATCGCGCGCATGGCGGCCAATTTGGCAGGGTCGGCATAGCGCTCCAGATCATCGACTTTCAGCCGACCGATCCCATGTTCGGCCGAGACCGAGCCGCCCATCTGGTGCACCAAATCATGCATCACGCGTTTGATCTCATCGCGCTGCGCGGCATGATCGGCACGCGTTTTGCCTGATACGGGAAAGATATTATAGTGCAGGTTCCCATCCCCCATATGACCAAAGCAATTGTGCCGAAAATCACCAATTTGCGCCATATGCGCGGGGATGGTCTCGATGAATTGCGGCACCAACCCCACAGGCAGCGAAATATCATGCGAGCTGACCGCACCAATGCGCCGATTGGCCTCGGGGATATTTTCGCGCAAGGCCCAGAAATCATCACGCTGCGCCATGGATTGTGCGATCACCCCATCGCTGACCAATCCCGCCTCAAACGCATCGGCAAAAAGCCCCTCCAAAAGCGTGGCGGGATCTTGGCCCGCGCCACAGCCCAGATCAATCAGCACGCACCACTCTGGGATGGTGTCAAAGGGTTGACGCAGATCAGGCCCAACCTCCGCTAGAAAATCAAACCCTTGGCGATGCATCAATTCAAAGGCCGATAACGCCTCCCCCACCTGATCTTGTGCCATGCGCAACAGGGACAGGGCGGCGCGCGGGTCAGACACCGCCATCAAGGCCGCGCCTTGCGCCGCAGGTTGCGGGAACAGCCGCAAACTGGCCGCCGTGATCAAGCCCAGCGTGCCTTCGGAGCCAATCAACAAATGGCGCAAATCATAGCCCGTGTTGTTTTTGCGCAGAGGCGAAAGACCGTTGAAGATGCTGCCATCGGGCATCACCGCCTCGATCCCCAATACCAAATCCCGCGCATTGCCATAGCGCAGCACATTGACCCCGCCCGCATTGGTGGCCAAAAGCCCACCGATGAGGGCCGATCCTTGGCTTGCAAGGCTTAAGGGGAAAAGCAGCCCCGCCTTTTGCGCCGCTGCATGGATATCCGCAAGGATCATGCCCCCCTCCACGGTCATGCTGCGCCCATCCTCATCCATCGCACGGATTGCGCGCATCCGCTCCATCGACAGGATCACGCCATGCTCGAAACCTGGGGAGAGTTGCCCGCCGACCAATCCCGTGCCACCACCATAGGGGATCACTGCCACGCCATGCGCGCCACAGGCGCGAATGATCTGCGCCACCTCATCCGTGGTTTTCGGGGCAAGGATCGCAGCGGCCTTGCCCTGCCAGCGGCCCCGCGGCTCCTCGAGATAATTCGGGGTGGCCTCGCGCCAGATATCTGATGGCAAGACGGTCTTCAGTGCCTCGATATTCGGTGACGCGGTCACGTTTCGGCCCTCCAGTTTCCTTTACAAGCCCACGTCAGTGCGGCCCCTTCGATCGCTGCGCAAATTGGCGTAAAGCACATGATTGCGCCAACGCCCATTGATCTGCAAATAGCTTTGCGCAACACCCTCGTATTTATAGCCGCATTTTTCCAAAAGGCCACGCGAGGGGGCGTTTTCTGGCAAGCACGCGCTTTCAATGCGCGACAAGTCTAGACGGGTGAAGGCGTAATGGATCAAGGCCACCACCGCCTCGCGCATATAACCCTGACGGGCATAGGGCGCGCCAATCCAATATCCGATTGTGCCTGCCTGTGCGGGGCCACGGCGGATATTGTCCAAGGTCACAGCGCCAAGAAGACGGTTGTCCTCGCGGCGGATCAGAAACAAGGGCAGCGCGCTTTCCTCGGATGAGGCGCGCTGCGCCCAATAGACCCGCGCGGAAAAACTTTTGCGGGTCAGATGATCCGTGGACCAAGACGGCTCCCATGGTTTCAGGAAATCAGCGGATGCTTCGCGCAGACCTGCCCAATGGCGAAAATCCTCATGCAGCGGCAGGCGCAGGGTCATACGCTCCGTCTCGATGGCAAGTTTCGGCCGCCGCCGCAGCATCAGGCCGCCAGTCGCGCGGATAAATCCGCATGGTCGGGTGCCTTGCTCACAGGGCCATAAAGCGCCATGGCAAGCGTGCCACTTTCCGCAATCCCTGCACCAAAATCGCGAATATGCGCAAGGCTGACAGCATCAATGCGCGCCACCGTCTCCTCAAGAGGGGGGACGCGATCCCAAATCGCCAAGACCCGCGCCAGACGCTCCGCGCGTGAAGATGGGCTTTCCAGCCCCATCAACAGCCCCGCTTTCATCTGCGCGCGCGCGCGGTCAAGCTCTGCTTGGTTGAGATCACCGGCTGCGCGTTTGATCTCATCCATGCTCAACAGCGCCAGATCACCCACATCCTTGCCGCCCGTGCCTGCGTAAATGGTCAAAAGCCCCGTTTCATCAAAGGCCCCCACTTGGGCAAAGATCGAATAGCACAGGCCGCGCTTTTCGCGCAGCTCCTGGAACAGGCGCGAGGACATCCCGCCCCCAAGCGCGCTTGCGTAAATCTGCGCCGTGTAAATATCATCCGACCGATAGCCTGGCGTCTCGAAGGCCATGGCAATATGGGCCTGTTCCAATTTCTTGACCTTACGGAACTCCCCGCCTGCGAATTGCGCCATGGGTGCAGGCGCGGCGCGGCGCGAGGGCAGATGACCAAAGTTTTCTTCGGCCAAGCGCACGATCTGATCATGATCAACGGCACCCGCAGCGGAAAGGATCATCTGATCTGGCCCGTAATGTTCGGCCACGAATTGGCTGAAATCCGCGCGGCCAAAACCGCGCACCCGCTCGCTGGGGCCAAGAATGGTGCGGCCAAGCGGCTGGTCGGGATAGGCGATTTCCTGAAGCCAGTCGAAAATCACATCATCGGGCGTATCATTGGCTTGACCAATCTCTTGCAGGATCACGCCACGCTCCACCTCAATCTCGCGTGGATCGAACACAGGGTTCAGCACGATATCGGCAATCATATCAAGGGCAAGCGGCACATCCTGCTCCAGGACGCGCGCATAATAGGCGGTCACCTCGCGTGAGGTATAGGCGTTGATATAGCCGCCCACATCTTCGATTTCCTCGGCGATTTGCAGCGCGCTGCGCCGTTTGGTCCCCTTGAAGGCCATGTGTTCAAGAAAATGCGCAATGCCGTTTTGTTCGGCCCGTTCATGACGGCCACCTGCCGACACCCAAATTCCGATGGCTGCGGATTGCAGCCCCTCCATCCGTTCGGTGATGACCCGCATCCCGTTGGACAATTGATGCATCTGCACGCTCATGCGGCCACCTTTTCACGGATCAGCGCCTCAAGGGCGGTAAGGTCATTTGGCACGCGCTGCACCCGTTCTGCGCGCTCAAAGAGGTCAGCCATATGTGGTGGCAATGCGGGACGGATGCCCGTTGCGGCCTCGACCGCATCGGGGAATTTCGCGGGATGCGCGGTTGCCAATGTGACCATCGGGGTGGTCCCCACATAATTTTCGGCCACATGAACCCCTACAGCGGAATGGGGGCAAAGCAGCTCGCCCGATGTTGACAGGCAAGAGGCAATCCTTGCGGACGTCTCACCCTCGCTGGCGCGGCCAGAGGCGAAAATCTCGCGCAGCACCTCCAGCGCGCCTTGGCTGATGTCAAACCCACCTTCGGATTTCAGCGCGGCCATGGATTGCACGACTGCACCCGCGTCACGGCCATAGGCATCGAAAAGCGCGCGTTCAAAATTGGAGGATATTTCAATATCCATCGAGGGGCTGATCGTGGCCTGCACGCCGCCCATATGATAGCCGCCCGTGCGCAAGGCGCGATCAAGAATATCGTTGCTGTTGGTCGCCACCACCAAGCGGTCAATCGGTAACCCCATTTGGCGCGCGATATAGCCTGCGAAAATATCGCCGAAATTGCCCGTTGGCACCGTAAAGCTGACCGCGCGATGCGGCGCGCCAAGGCTGACCGCTGCGGTGAAGTAATAAACCACCTGCGCCATAACCCGCGCCCAGTTGATGGAGTTCACCCCCGCAAGACGCACCTCATCGCGGAAGGGCAGATCATTAAACATATCTTTCAGGCGCGCCTGCGCATCGTCAAACGTGCCATCAATGGCCAAGGCATGGGCATTGGCTTCGGTGACCGTGGTCATCTGACGGCGCTGCACCTCGGAGACACGCCCATGCGGGAAAAGGATAAAAACCGAAACCGCATCAAGCCCGCGAAACGCCTCCATCGCGGCAGAGCCGGTGTCGCCTGATGTCGCCCCAACAATGGTGACGTGCTGGCCGCGTTTTGTCAGCGTGTGCTCAAACATCTGGCCGATCAGCTGCATCGCGAAATCTTTGAAGGCCAAGGTGGGGCCGTGGAACAATTCCATCAGGAAATGATTGGGGGCCAATTCCTTGAGCGGCGCACGGCTGGCGTGGCGAAACCCCTGATAGGCGCGGGTTATGATGTCGCCGAATTCACTGTTGCTGAACGTATCGCCGATAAAGGGGCGCATCACCCGAAAGGCAACCTCCTCATAGGACAGCCCCGCAAGCGCTACGATATCACTGTGCGAGATTTGCGGTATCTCGGCGGGAACATAGAGGCCACCGTCACGGGCCAGACCCGTCAGCATGGCTTCTTCGAATGTCAGCTCGGGCGCTGTGCCACGGGTGGAGATATAACGCATGGGTGAGTCCCTTTAAACCGTTCGTTGCCTGATACGCCACAGAAGATAGGCTGTCATCCCCAACCACACCGCAGCAAGCGAAAACCATGTGACCGCATATTCCAGATGATCATTGGGAATGGCCGATGTGTCCACGGGCAAGGGGGTGAGGTCAGGCTCGGCTGGGATGCTGTCGCGCAGCACCACCAGATAGGGTTCCGTGCCCAACACCGCCGCCATATCCGCCAAATCACGCGCGAACCAGATATTCGCGGCACCGTCATTCGCGGGGGTGGAGCTGTTGCGATCATCGGGCCAATGGAGATTGCCCATGAGGCGATAGTCACCCTCGGGCGGGGTGCGGGTCTCATCTGCAACGGGCAAAAACCCGCGATCCACAAGGATGCGGCGCCCCGTAAGATCATCCTCGAAACCCGAGATCAGGC
>JAGYKZ010000021.1 GCA_018401385.1 Roseicyclus sp. | reverse complement strand
ACTAAGCCCGGGACAATCTTGTCGCAGACACCCAAATAAATCGCCGCGTCAAAGGTGTTGTGGCTGAGGGCCCCCCCCGCCGCCAAGGCGATCACATCGCGCGAGAATAGGCTAAGTTCCATCCCCACCTGCCCTTGGGTCACACCATCGCACATGGCAGGCACGCCGCCCGCCACCTGTGCGGTGGCACCATTAGCCCTGGCCGCCGCTTTGATCCGTTCGGGGAAGCTTTCAAAGGGCTTATGCGCCGAAAGCATATCATTATAGGCCGTGACGATGCCGAGATTCGGCGCGCGTGCCGCAACCAGAGGGTCCTTGTCCCCCTCCATTGCGGCATAGGCATGGGCCTGATTGCCACAGGTCAAATGGGCGCGGCGCGGGCCATCGGCGGCGGCCGCACGCATCCGATCCAGATAGGTCTGACGCGGCCGTTGCGAGCGCGCCACAATCCGCGCGGTGACAGCTTCGATACGGGGATCAAGGGACATCGACACAAACCTCCATCTTCTGGGTTTGCTATAATATGTTAGCGCTAACTATGCCAGAAGAAATCCGTGTCAATGCGGTGCGACATTTGGCAAAAAAACCTTTTCATGGCGATGGAGCAGCGAAACCCCGTTGTGGAACAGGTGAATTTTCTCAGGCGCGGCACCCAGTCGCCGCACCTCACCGCGCATTGACGGGTGGATCCCCGACAGTTTCGCAATCACGGGATCATCACCTGTGCTGCTTTTGGTGTCGAAATAAAGCAGCGTCACTTCGCCAAGCGCCTCGGTGATGCCCACACGGCCCTCGAAGGCGAAATCATCCCCCTCAGCAGGCATGAAATCTTCAGGGCGGATGCCGATTTCGACTTTCATCCCCACATCGCCCTTTTGCGTGGGGATTGCGGCGGTGATCATGCCGCCCCCCTGATCGCAGCGCACCGTGGTCTGCGCGCCTGTCTGGATCACCTCGCCCGATAACAGATTCATCGCAGGGCTGCCGATGAAACGTGCCACGAAGGTGGAGTTGGGGCGTTCGTACAGCTCCAAAGGCGCACCTACCTGTGCGATACCACCGCCCGCCAAAACAACAATGCGGCTGGCCAAGGTCATCGCCTCCACCTGATCATGGGTCACATAGATCATGGTGGTTTCTGGCATGGCCTCTTTGAGCTGTGCGATTTCCAAACGGGTCGCAACGCGCAGCGCCGCGTCCAGGTTCGACAGAGGTTCGTCAAACAAGAATACCTTGGGGTCGCGCACAATCGCACGGCCAATCGCCACACGTTGACGTTGACCGCCCGACAATTCCTTGGGCAATCGATCGAGCAGATTGCCCAGCTGCAATTTCTCGGCCGCCGCACGCACCGCTGTGTCGATGGCCTCTTTGCCCTGCCCCGCAATGCGCAGCGAGAAGGCCATGTTATCATAGACGCTCATATGCGGATAAAGCGCGTAAGACTGGAACACCATCGCAATCCCCCGCTGCGAAGGCGGCATATCATTGACGCGCATCCCGTCAATTTCCAACGTGCCGCCCGTGATCCGCTCCAACCCAGCAATCATCCGCAACAGCGTGGATTTCCCACAGCCAGATGGGCCAACGAAAACGACCAATTCACCCGTCTTGATCTCAAGATCAATATCGGACAGCACCTTGACCTTGCCATAGGATTTCTCACCAGCGCTGAGTTTCAAATCGGTCATAATCTTGCCTCCCCTGTCTCAGCCGCACCTTAGCGCGCCTGTGCTGCAAACCATGCTTGATGGGGCGGCAATGTCAGTTTGCCCGCCCCCGCCTTGGCCGTGAATGGTGCCGCGATTTCGGCGTATTCCCCTTTGGGAAGGGGTAATTCGCGCGACTCGCCGCACAGGTTAAAGGCACAGAAAATCGCGCGCCCCTCATGCTTGCGCCAAAATGCGACCACATCCCCGCTATGGGTCACGAATTCAAAATCCCCTTTCACCAGTTCGGGCAGGGATTTTCGCAAGGCAATGATCTGGCGATAGAAATCCAAAATGCTGTCTTCCACACGGCTTTGCGCCTCGACCGAGCGGTTGAGATGCTCCACCGCAACCATGGCTTGCCTTGGCTAAAGCCGCCATTGTGATTGTCGCTGACCCAGGGCATTGGGGTGCGGCACCCGTCACGACCCTTGAATTTCGGCCAGAAGCGGATGCCATATGATCTTGCAGATCCTCAAAGGCGACATAGGCCTCGGTCAGCCCAGTTCCCTCCCCTGATAGAGTAGACCGAACCGCGCAAGGACATCAAAAGCGCGGTAAAGACACGCTGGCCCGCCTCGTCCAAATTCCAGCGGGTCGGATGGCGCACAACATCGTGGTTGGAAAGGCTCAACAGGCCCAGCCGTCTCCGATGCTATCTCTTGTTGATAACCGGCCCCACGGCCTCGGCACTCGGCGTCTGGCCCGACAGGAAATCAAAGCTGTAGCACATATGCACCTTATCGCCGCCCGAGGTATATTGCGCCCGAATCTCCAATCCATATTGCGCATCGCCCAATTGCCTACGGCGGTGGCGGCGGGATATTCATCCATCACCGCGCGCATACGGTGCAGGAAATCCAGATTTTCGGATTGGTTTTTATCATAAAGGTGATCTTGCCAATTATAGGGGTTTACCTCTGGTGCGATGGTGAAATTGCGCCGTTCGGGCGCAAGCGCGGGGTTGTCGCGCAACAGCTTGTCATGGAAGTAGAAATTGATCGTATCAAGGCGGAATCCATCCACGCCACGATCCAGCCAAAAGCGGCATACATCCAAGAGCGCGTCCTGCACATCCGGATTGTGCAGGTTCAAATCAGGCTGCGCGACAAGGAAGTTGTGCAAGTAATATTGCATCCGCTCGGGCGACCATTCCCACGCGCTGCCTCCGAAAATAGACAGCCAGTTATTGGGCGGGCTGCCATCGGGCTTGGCATCGGCCCAAACATACCAATCTGCCTTTGGATTATCACGGCTTTCACGGCTTTCGACAAACCAAGGATGCTGGTCCGAGCTGTGCGACAGCACCAGATCAATCAAGATCTTCAACCCCAGACGATGCGCCTTCTCAATCAGGGCATCAAAATCGCTTAAGGTGCCGAACATCGGGTCAACATCGCGGTAATCCGAAACGTCATACCCAAAATCAAGCATCGGGGATTTGAAGAACGGCGAAATCCAGATCGCATCTACCCCAAGGCTTGCGATATGGTCAAGGCGGTGAATGATCCCCGCCAAATCGCCAATGCCATCATCATTGCTGTCTTGATAGCTGCGCGGGTAAATCTGATAGATCACCGCACCGCGCCACCAATCCTTATCCATGGCAAGGATCTCGTTGGGGTTAATTTCAGGCATAATTGTCATTTATTGTCTCACTTCACAGAGCCGGCCAACAGGCCGCGCACCAGGTAACGTTGTAGGGAAAAAAACACGATCAAAGGCACCGCAATCGACACAAAGGCGGAGGTTGCCAAAATTTCCCAATCGCCGCCGCGTGTGCCCATCATTTCTACCAGTTGCCGCGTCATCACGGTGGTTTCACCTGAACTGTCGATCAAGAAAACCATCGCAACCAACAGGTCATTCCATGTCCACAGGAATTGGAAAATCGCAAATGAGGCAAGCGCGGGGAAACTGAGCGGCAGGATGATCCGCGTGAAAATCTGAAACTCACTCGCGCCATCCACGCGCGCGTTTTCAATCACCTCGCGCGGGAGGCCCACCATGTAATTGCGCAACAGGTAAATCGCCAAAGGCAGGCCAAAGCCCGTATGGGCCAGCCAAACCCCCAGATAGCCTTTGCCGATGCCAATATCATTGTGCAGCTTCAGAAGCGGGATCAGCGCCAATTGCAGCGGCACGACCAGCAACCCCACAATCGCCGCGATCAACAGCGCGCGCCCAGGAAATTCCATCCACGCCAGCGCATAGGCCGCAAAGGCCGCGATCAAAATTGGGATGATCGTGGCGGGGATGGTCACCGTCAGCGTGTTGAAAAACGCCTTTGCCATGCCTTCGCGGTTCGTAGGGTCAAAGAGCACGTTTTGATAATTGGCAAGGGTGAAATCTGGCGGCGCAGATACGGTGACGAAAATCCGCGCGCCGCGCCCCTCGATCTGATCTGCGGTGCCGCGCCATTCATAATCGCCGCGCGCCGTCACCGTCAGGGTTTCTCCCTCGCCCAGATTAGCAACCTCATCGGGCAGATAGGCATCAATCGCGCGATGATGCCCCCATGCCGTGATTTCTACGGCAATATCCTCAGGTTTGTTGCAGCGCCGCCTTCGACAAAAATATTGCCCGCGACCAGAAAGACACCATCGCCCAAATCAATCGCGCCGCGTCAGGGTTGGCGGTGCGATAAGTTTCGTTTTGCACCGCAGGGAACAGCGCCGCCCACCATCCCGATGTGCGGATTTGATCCGTTGTGCGGAAAGACTGATACCAAAGAGCCAAATGTGGGAAGAGCCCAGACGATCACGAGGCCAGGGCCGAGAAATGCACCGCCCATGACAGGCCGATTTGCGCCCCGCGATATGACCCATCAGCGCATCTCCCGTCTGGCGTTATAAACATTCCACACAAGGATCAGCAGAACCAAGATCATGATCACCATGGCCGCGGCCGAACCGACCCCAATCTTTGGCGCGGAAAGAGTTTGTCATACATATAATTGGCCAGAACTTGGTTTCCATTGGCCGTTGGTCATCGCGAACACGATATCGAACACCTTCAGCACCACAATCGTGATGATATGTCCACACCACGACAATCGTGCCCGCGATCTGGTAACTTTGATTTTGAAGAAAATCTGAAACGGGTTTTGCCCCGTCCACAATCGCGGCCTCAATGGTTTCCTCGGGGATACCGCGCAACGCCGCGGACAAGGATCACCATGGCAAAGCCCGTCTGTATCCAGATCAACACAATGATAAGGAAAATATTATTCCAAAACGGCACCGTCAGCCATGTGATCGGACTGTCCCCGCCAAGTTGCAAATAGACCGCATTCAGGATGCCACTCGCGCCACATCCTCGGGGCGGGCATCATAGATCGTTTAAAATCACAGCCGCACCGACAGAAATCGCCACCGGCATGAAGATCAAGGACTTGGCGATATTGCCCCATGAAATGCGATCGGTCAGCTATGCGGTAACGAGCCAAAAGCGGTGGATGCGCGGGCCCTGATCAACAGCCACAGAAATTATTGCGCAGCGCCTCCAGAATTTTGGGTCATCGGCCATGCGCGTATAATTCTCCAAACCCACAAACGCCCCATCAAGTCTGCGATCGGTCAGGGACAGGCGCAGGGTCTGAACAGGATAGGCGAGATACAGCGTCAAGGCGAAAGCGCGGGAAGCAAAAACAGCCAAGGACGGATCGCATTGGCGCGGTTGATGTTGCGTCCCGCATTCGGTCCCTGGCGCGGGTAAGGACCCGATCCAGAAATTGATTGGAGAAGTAGAAATAGCCCACGCACCCGCCCACCCAGCAAGGATGGTAAATGCCGCTTGCATGATTGGTGACATGAGACCTCCAGATACGCCCGCAGCGGCACACACCGCACCGCCGCATGGGGATCAGCCCGCGTTCTGCGGCTGATCACTGTTCTGGCAGATTACTTAATCGCGTTCCAGCTTTGCTGGATGGGGCCTCAACCCGCCGCATCCGCGCCGCCCGCATAATCGACCATCCCCGTCCAGAAGCTGCCTGCGCCAATTGCACCTGGCATCAGGTCGGACCCGTCAAAGCGGAAGGTGGTTGCATTGAGCAGGATCTCGCCCTGACCGCGCAGCGTATCGGTTTCATATGTGGCCAAGTTCACCCCCGCATGAGGTGTCAGGAAGCCGCCCTGCGCCATCATGATCTCATGCGCGACAGGTGTTTTCAGAAACTCGACAAAGGCCATCGTTGCATCAGATGGATCGGTGATTGCCATCAATGTGCCGCCACCCAAAACAGGGCTGCCAAGGTCTTTTTCCGCGAAGGCAGGGAAGTAGAAGAAATCCGCATCCTCACCCACAACCGTGCCTTCGGGGAAGAAGGCAGGAATAAAGCTCGCCTGACGGTGCATATAGCATCCGGGAGGCGACTGGAACAAACCTGCGGGGCTGTCACGGAAATCGGTGGTGGCCACGGCACCCGCGCCGCCCATCACATAGGCGTCATTGCGGGCAAATGTGCCAAAGGTTTCAATTGCCTCAACCACGCGTGGATCATCGAAGGAAATCTCATTGGCCACCCATGCGTCATAGACATCAGGGGTCTGCGTGCGCAGCATCAGATCTTCGACCCAGTCGGTCGCAGGCCAGCCCGTGGCCGCACCCGAACCCAGACCGATACACAACGGAAGGTGCTGCCATCCGCCACGATTTGATCGAGCGCGATCAACTCTTCCATGGTTGTTGGCACGTCATAGCCCGCATCCTCGAAATTCTCAGGCACATACCAGACGAGGGATTTCACATTGACGTTGAAGAAGAAGCCATAGAACTGATCCGCGCCAGATGGATCGGCATAAGTGCCCAGATCAACCCAAGACGACCCTGCGGCAAAATTATCCGCAACCCATGCCGCATTCTCAGCGCCAAGTGGTGTCAAAAGACCGTTGCCCGCCATATTGGCTGCAAGGCCAGGCTGCGGGAACACCGCGATATTCGGGGCAGAGCCTGCTTCAGCATCGATCACGATCTGCTGCTCAAAGCTGTCCGAGCCAGTATAGGTCGCATCCGCGCCTGTTGCCGCCTCGAAATAGGCCAAAAGCGCATCAAAGCGATCGGCCTCGGGCGACAGCCACGGACCTGCGATGGTCACGGTCTGACCCGTCAAATCATGGGCAGCGGCAAATGCCTCGTAGCTGGCCCAGTTGAAATCACCCTCACCGACAGGGAAAACGAGACCGCCATGCGCATCCGCCACAGCCATCCCAGAGGATAGCGCAAGGGCCGCCGCGCTGGCGTAAAATGAACGTTTCATATGGAACCTCCCAGAACCGCATCCCCGCTTTGGGGATGCTTAGAGGCGCTATTTGACACCCTATTATACGATTCCGTCAAGGGTGTTTCAAAGCGCTTTGGAAAACTTTTTTTCAAACCCGCGCGCATGGCAGCGCAAGGCCTTGAAACCTGTATGAAATTTCAATTTTCAATTATTTTGAGGGATATTTCGCAAACGCAGCATTTCATGGGCGAAAAAATTTACTTTTGACAATCCCGCAAAAACACGCCTAGCTAAAGTCTGAATTGAAAGCGCTTTGGGAATTGCTGGCCGATGTTTGGCCCCCGACCGACAGATGTGATCTGGCGATACGGGATGGCAAAACACCGCGCAAGGGAGGGTGAGGCATGGCAAATGGGATGGTTGCGCCATGAATCTACGTGAATTGGCCGCATCATTGGGCCTGTCGCAAACCACGGTCAGCCGTGCCTTGAACGGCTATCCCGAAGTCAGCCCTGAAACGCGCCTTCGGGTCGAGGCCGCTGCAAGGGCGGCGAATTACCAACCCAATTCGCGCGCCCGCCGCTTGGCCACGGGGCGCGCGATGACCATCGGTCATGTGATCACCCACACGGGCGAAACCGAGATGGTCAACCCGATCTTTGCCGATTTTTTGGCAGGCGCAGGGGAGGTTTACGCGCGCGAGGGCTATGACCTGCTGCTCTCCATCGTGCATGAGGGCGCTGCCGAACGCGCCTATCGGCAAATGGCCGCCAATGGCTCTGTCGATGGGGTGATGGTGCAAGGCCCGCGTGTCGAAGACCCGCGCATCGGCGTCCTACAGGAACTGGGCCTGCCGTTCTTGGTGCATGGGCGCACGGGCGATTCGGCGGGATATAACTGGCTTGATATTGCAAATCTGCGCGCGTTTCGCCGTGCAACGGAATTCTTGCTCGATCTGGGCCACCGGCGCATTGCGCTGATCAATGGGCAGGAGGCGATGGATTTTGCCGCCCGCCGCCGCCGCGGGTATGAGGAGGCCTTGCGCGCCCGTGGCATCGCCCCTGATCCTGCGTTGATGTCCGCAGATGTCATGACAGAAGGATATGGTCACCGCGCCGCTGCCAATCTCTTGGACCGCAGCAATGCCCCGACCGCCTTTCTGGTCTCATCGGTGATTTCCGCCATAGGCGTGCGCCAAGCCGCGATTGAGCGGGGCCTGCATTTGGGCCGCGATATCTCGATCATCACCCATGATGATGTGCTCTCCTATCTGAACAATGACGCCGAAGGCCCCGCTTTTACCGCCACGCGCAGCTCCATTCGCGCGGCAGGTCGGCGCTGCGCCGAAATTCTGATCGAGCGGATCAAACATCCAGACGCGCCCTTTGTGCATGAATTATGGGAGGCGGAATTGATGGTGGGCCGCTCCACGGGTCCCGCGCCCTGATGGGCCACCCCACCCGAAAAGATTTTTCTGTTTCTCACACCTCACCGAGAGCCAACACATATGACCCTCCCCTCCCTTCCCACACGCGCGGATTTTCCGCCTGATTTTATGCTGGGTGTCGCCACATCGGCCTATCAAATCGAAGGCCATGGCAAAGGCGGCGCGGGCCTCACCCATTGGGACACATTCGCCGCCACACGCGGCAATGTCATCCGCGCCGAAGATGGCGCGCGCGCCTGTGACCATCTCAACCGATGGGAAGAAGACCTCGACCTGATCCGCGATTTGGGGGCGGATATCTATCGCTTTTCGTTCTCTTGGGCGCGGATTATGCCCGAAGGGCGCGGCGCGGTGAACCATGCGGGCGTGGATTTCTACGACCGCCTGATTGACGGGATGCTGGCGCGCGGATTGCGCCCTGCGGCCACGCTCTATCATTGGGAATTGCCCGCGGCCCTGGCCGACCAAGGCGGCTGGGTCAATGGCGATATGCCAAACTGGTTTGCCGATTATACCGAGGCCACAATGGCACGTTTTGGCGACAGGCTGTGGTCCGTTGCCCCCATTAACGAGCCGTGGTGTGTCTCGTGGCTTTCACATTTCGAGGGGCATCATGCACCGGGCCTGCGCGACATTCGCGCCGCCACCCGCGCGATGCATCATGTGCTGTCCGCGCATGGTCGTGCAATTGCGGTGATGCGCGGGCTTGGGATGCAAAACCTCGGCGCGGTCTGTAATTTCGAAGCCGCCTGGCCCGCCGATGAAACCCCGACCGCCTGCCGCCGCCGCGCGTTACGATGCAATTTATAATCAATTCTTCCTCTCGGGCCTGTTTCATGGCCGCTATCCCGATCTGGTGTTGCAGGGGCTAGAGGCGCATCTACCCCAGAATTACCATGATGATTTCACCCATATCACGGCCCCTCTCGATTGGTTGGGATTGAATTATTACACCTGTCAGCGCCTGCGCGAGGGCAATGGCATTTGGCCCAATTATCAATCAGTTGAAGGGCCACTGGCCAAAACGCAAATGGGGTGGGAAATTTATCCCGAAGGCCTGCACCATTTCCTGACCCATACGGCAAAAACCTATACGGGCGATCTGCCGCTTTATGTGACCGAAAATGGCATGGCCAATGAGGACCTGCCCGATCAACCAGATGTGGCGCGCATGGCCTATCTTGATGCACATATGCGCGCCTGTTTGCGCGCGATTGAGGATGGTGCGCCGCTCAAGGGCTATATCGCATGGTCGCTGATGGACAATTACGAATGGGCCTTTGGCTATGAAAAACGCTTTGGCCTTGTCCATGTCGATTTCGACAGCTTGCAAAGACGCCCGAAAGCATCCTATCACGCGCTCGCACAGGGCTGGCGCGCAGGCTGGTGCGCGGGCTGAACAAGGCGAGACACGATGACATCTTCCCAAGATTTTGATTTGGTCGCAGATATCGGCGGCACCAACACCCGTGTAGCCTTGGCGCACGCGGGCATCATTGATCGCACCAGCATCCGCCGATTTGCCAATAAGGACGCCGCCGATCTGCGCGAAATATTGGCGCAATTCATGGCACAGTCTGGCCTGACCCATGGCGCGCTTGCGGGTATATGTGTCGCCGCCGCAGGTCCCGTGCGCGATGGCGTTGCCAAAATGACCAATTTGGATTGGCATATCGACCGTGCCATGTTGCGCGATGTCTCTGGCGCATCGCGCGTTGCGGTGCTCAATGATTTGCAGGCGCAAGGCTACGCCATTGGCCATATCGCGGATGCGGATTTGCGCGCGATCCTGCCCCATGATCCTGCTTCGGCCCATGCGGCGAAATTGGTGATTGGCCTTGGCACAGGCTTTAATGCGGCGGCGGTGTTCGATGGCGATCACGGCCGCGTTGTGCCGCCTTCGGAATCGGGACACATCACCCTGCCCGCCCCTGACGATCAGACCCGCGATTTGGCGCGGTTCTTGGCCGAAAAGCACGGTTTCGCCGCTGTGGAGGAGGTTCTCTCTGGCCGTGGGATCAGCCATGTCCACGCGTTTTTGCATGGGCTGGATCAACCCGCACAAACCATCATGGATGCGCTCAAGGCAGATGATCCACAGGCCCGCGCCACCGCCACGCTTGTGACCCGCGTCTTGGGAAATGTCGCGGGGATCTGGCGTTGGTGAACCTGCCCTTTGGCGGCGTTTACTCATCGGCGGTGTCACGCGCGCTTGCGCCTTATTTGATCCAATTCGGCTTTGCCGAGGCCTTTGCCGATAAGCGGGCGTTTTGGCCCGTTTATGACACCCGGCGTCAGCGTGGTCGAGGATGATTTCGCGGCACTGACGGGCTGTGCGCCAGGCGCTGAACGGGCTTTGTGAAGGCGCGGTCCTGACCGCCTGCATCGACACATGGGTGGAGGTTGAGGCCACATGGGGAAGGCTTGACAGCACCTCACCTAAGACCCGCTGATAGGCGCGTATATCGCGACAACAATTTGACCAGATAATCAAAAGCCCCTTATGATCATGTGGCATTCTTCGATTTCGGCCACGCCAATTGTGGCCTTGTTGAACGCCGCCAAGGCCGCCTCGCGCGTATCTGACAGCTTCACCTCCACAAAGGCCACGTGTTCGCGATCCAGTTTCACGGGATCCAACTCCGCCCGATAGCCGCGAATATATCCTTCCTGCTCCAATCGGCGCAGGCGCACTTGGGTTGGGCTTTTGGACAAACCCACGCGATCCGCCAATTCGGTGACGGACACACGGCCATCCTCGGACACTTCCTTGAGAATCTTTAGGTCAAACCCATCAATTTGCCCGCGCTCAGTTAATTTTGTTGTCATGAAGCCCCCATTCCTGTCTAATATGCGGATTATTTTCCCGCTTGGCGGCAAAGTCAAGGCAGATTTCCTGTGACTTTTTTCATATGATGGCGCATCTTCATTTCAATTTGGTGCGACCATGAAAGACCTTTCCGTGCTGCGTGATGCGATCCGTCAGGATCATTTGGCCGATGAAGCCGCTATGCTGGACCGTTTGATCACGGCCCATGGTCCAGATCATTCCACCCGTGCGGCGGCCAAAACCCGCGCGGCGCGTTTGGTTAAAAGCATCAGGGAGGATGCAGATACGGGGTTGATGGAGGTTTTTCTCGCGGAATATGGCCTCTCCACCCGTGAAGGTGTCGCATTGATGTGTCTGGCAGAGGCGCTGTTGCGCGTGCCTGATGCAACCACAATTGACGCGCTGATCGAGGACAAAATCGCCCCTTCTGCATGGGGTGAGCATTTGGGAAAATCATCCTCATCATTGGTCAATGCCTCCACTTGGGCGCTGATGTTGACGGGGCGCGTGCTACAAGATGGCGAGGGGATGGATCGCGTGCTGCGCGGCGCTTTGCGCCGTCTGGGGGAGCCTGTGATCCGCACCGCCGTGGCGCGCGCCATGCGCGAGATGGGGCGGCAATTCGTATTGGGGCAAACCATGCCCGTGGCGATGACCCGCGCCGCAAAACAGGAGGCCAAAGGCTACAGCTACTCCTACGATATGCTGGGGGAGGCGGCGATGACCATGGCGGACGCGGATGCGTTTTTTGCTTCATACAAAAACGCCATTGCACAGATCACCCCGCGCTGCACTGCCAAGGATATGCGCAACAATCCCGGCATTTCCATCAAGCTCTCAGCCCTGCACCCGCGCTATGAGGTGGCACAAACGGCCCGCGTGATGGCGGAGCTGGTGCCGCGTGTTCTGGAATTGGCCTTGGACGCGCGTGCCGCTGGCATGGGGCTGAACATTGACGCGGAGGAGGCCAATCGCCTTGATCTCTCGCTTGATGTGATCGAGACGGTCTTGGCCGATCCCCGCCTGTCAGGCTGGGACGGGTTTGGCGTGGTTGTGCAGGGCTATGGCCTGCGCGCGGGCGCGGTGATCGACTGGCTTTACGCGCTGGCCACGCGGCTTGATCGTAAGATCATGTTGCGGCTTGTCAAAGGGGCCTATTGGGACAGCGAGATCAAGCTTGCACAGGTGGAGGGGCTGTCGGGCTTCCCTGTCTATACCCGCAAATCCGCCACCGATGTGGCCTATCTATGCTTGGCGCAAAAGCTGCTTGGCCTGACCGATCGGATATATCCGCAATTTGCCACGCATAATGCCCATTCGGTCGCGGCCATTATCGAGATGTCCAGCGACCCAACCGCCTTTGAATTCCAGCGCCTGCATGGCATGGGCGAGGCGCTGCATGATCTGGTGCTCAAGGGCAATGCCACGCGCTGCCGCATCTATGCCCCCGTGGGGGCGCATCGGGATCTGCTTGCCTATCTGGTGCGCCGCCTGTTGGAAAATGGCGCGAACTCCTCATTTGTGAATCAAATCATGGATGAGAACACGCCCCCCGAAGTGGTCGCGGCCTGTCCGTTTGAGAAACTGGACGGTGCAGGGCCAAATCTGGCGGTGCGTCATCCAAGCGCGCTGTTTGCGCCCGAACGCGCGAATGCGCGGGGCTTTGACCTGACGGACACATTGGAATTGGCCGCGCTTGATGCCGCACGCGCACCGTTTCGAACCCATCAATGGCAGGCGGGGCCGATCCTGGCTCCGCCCCGCCAAAGGTGCGGCGAAGATCATGCAAACCTGCCCCGCAGATCCCGCGATATCGTGGGCACAGTTACCGGTAGACAGCAGAACATGATGTTGAGACTGCGGCCCAATCGGCGGATTGGGACATCCGAAGAGCGCGCGCTTGCCTATAGAGCGCGCCGCCGATCTTTACGAAGCGCATCATGCCGAACTGTTTGCGCTTGCCGCGAGGCGGGCAAAGCCCTGCCGATGCCAGGGCTGAATTGCGCGAGGCGGTGGATTTCTGCGCCATTACGCGGCCCATGCCCCGCATTTGCAGCTGCTCGCACGCGGGTGTTCACCTGCACCAGCCCGTGGAATTTTCTCCTGGAGATTTTCGAGGGCAAATCGCGTCGCGCTGGCCGCGGGCAATGGCGTTTTGGCTGGGGCTTCGCCAGAGACAACCACATTAATCGGCGCGCGCCGTGGAATTGCTGCATGAAGCAGGCGTGCCGCGCAGCGCCCTGCACCCTGCCCGGTCAAGGTGCCAAGGTGGGCGCGGCCCTAGAGCGATGCGCGTGTGGCGGGGGTGTGCTTGGACAGGCTCCACTCGCAACCGCCCAAGGGACTGCAACCGTGCCATGGCCAAACATATGGACCCGTCCGCTGCCATCGCGGAGACGGCGGGCTGAATGCCATGATCGTTGACAGCACCGCCCTGCCCGAACAGGCCGTGCGCGACATTGTCGCCTCCGCCTTCCAATCGGCGGGGCAGCGCTGCTCCGCCCTGCGTTTGCTGTATCTCCAAGAGGATATCGCCGAAGGGGTGCTGCATATGCTACAGGGGGCAATGGATGAGCTGTCGATGAGCCACCCATGGGAGATATCATGCGATGTCGCACCCGTGATTTCGGCCAGTGCCGCCGCACAGATCAATGAATATGTGCAACAGGCCCGCCACGCGGGGCGGTTGATCAAACAGATCACCCCCCCCAAACAGGGTCATTATGTCGGGCCTGCGCTGATCTCCTTGCCTGGGGGCATCGCGGATCTTGAGCGCGAGGTGTTTGGCCCCGTGCTGCACGTCTGCACCTACAAGGCGCGCGACCTGCACCGCGTGATCGCGGATGTGAATGCCAAGGGCTATGGCCTGACATTCGGGATGCACAGCCGCATTGATGATCGCATCGAAACCGTGGCCAGCCAGATCAAGGTCGGCAATCTCTATATCAACCGCAATCAGATCGGGGCGATTGTCGGAAGCCAGCCCTTTGGGGGCGAGGGGCTATCGGGCACAGGTCCAAAGGCGGGCGGGCCAAATTACCTGCCGCGTTTCACCGCCGCACCCAGCGTGACAGACGCCTATATGAGCGACAGCGCGCTGTGCAATGTCAGTGATGTAACCCGCGCCTTGGCCGCGCTGTCCGCGCCGTCTGACAGCCCAATCAGCCAAGTGGAAATGGCGGGCCCCACGGGGGAGTCAAACCTATTGTCATCCTATCCGCGTGGGCGGGTTCTCTGCCTTGGTCCGAGCGCCGAAGCGGCGATGCTACAGGCGCAGGCCGCGCAAGAGGCGGGCTGCACCGCGCTTGCCATTGCGCCCGGTGTCGGGATGAATGGTGTGGAGGGGCGCTTACCGCCCGAGGTTTTGACCACCTTGTCGGGGGTCGATGCTGTCATCCTATGGGCCGCGGCCGAAGATGCCCGCCCCTATCGTGCCGCTTTGGCTGCGCGTGAGGGGGCCTTGATCCCGCTGATTTGCGAGCGCGACCCAAAACCGCGCCTGATCCTTGAGCGGCATATCTGCATCGACACCACCGCAGCGGGCGGAAATGCACGGCTTTTGGCGGCGGCGGGCGAGATCTAGATCGCCATCCCCACCAATCGCCCGATCAGGGATGTGGCCACCATCGCCAAAACCCCCCAGAACATGACACGGAATGCGGCGCGCCCTTTGGGAGCGCCGCCTGCCTGCGCGCCAAGCGCCCCAAGTGTGCCAAGCGCGGCCAATGTGGCAAGCCCCACCCAGATTGTGACCTGATCCATCGGGGCCATTGCCCCCATGGCCAAGGGCACCATGGCCCCTGCCGCAAATGTCGTCGCCGATACAAGCCCCGCCTCTACAGGTTTGGGCGGTGACAGGTCGGTCAGACCGATCTCATCACGCAGATGCGCGGCAAGCGCATCCTTGCGGGTCAATTCGCGCGCCACCTCATCGGCCAGCTTCTCGGACAGGCCGCGATGGCGATAGATCGCGGCCAATTCGGCCAATTCACCCTCGGGGTTCAGTTTCAATTCGCGCCGCTCCCGCTCGACATCGGCGCGCTCCACATCAGCTTGGCTGGAGACCGAAACATACTCCCCCGCCGCCATGGACATCGCGCCTGCGACCATGCCCGCCACGCCCGACAACAGGATCGTGCCGTGATCCGCACCCCCTGCGGCCACGCCCACAATCAACGAGGCGGTGGACAGGATCCCATCATTGGCCCCCATCACAGCCGCGCGCAGCCAGCCTGCGCGTTGCGACAAATGCGGTTCTTCGTGGGCGGAAGGCACATTATGGGTGTTTGGTCGGTGTTCAGCCATAATTGGGCAATCCCATCTTGCCAGGGTTAAAGATGTTTTGCGGATCAATCCCGCGTTTTATGGTGGCCATGACATCCATCGCCTCTGGTCCCAATTCACGCTCCAGATAGGCCGCCTTGCCCTGACCAATCCCATGCTCGCCCGTGCAGGTGCCCTCCATCTCGATGGCCATTTCGTTGAGCCACGCGACATAGCTTTCCGCCAATTCAATTTCGGCGGGATTGTCGGTGTCGATCAACATCAACACATGGAAATTCCCATCTCCCACATGGCCGACCACGGGCGCGATCATGTTCAACTCTGCCGCCCGCGTCTCCGCGCGTGTCAACGCTTCAGCCAAACGGCTGACAGGCACGCAAATATCGGTGGAAATCCCCTTGGCCCCAGGCCGCAAGGACAGACCCGCCCAATAGGCATCATGGCGCGCTTGCCATAATTTGTTGCGCTCCTCCTCGCGCGTGGTGGCGGCAAAGCCCGTGCCACCAAACTCCGCTGCAATCTCGCCAAACGTGGCGGCATCCTCGGCCACGCCCGTCTCGGTGCCGTGAAATTCCAAAAGCAAAAGCGGGGTCTCGGGCAGGTTCAGTTTGGAATAGCGATTGACCGCCCCCACCATCAGCGCATCGACCAACTCGATCCGCGCCACGGGCAAGCCATATTGGATTGTCGCGATCACGCATTGGCAGGCCGCCTCGACCGTCTCGAAAGAACAGGTTGCCGCTGAAATCGCGGCAGGAGATACCACGCGCAACCGCAAGGTCAATTCGGTGATCAACCCCAGGTCCCTCAGAGCCGACCATCAAATGGGTCAAATCATAGCCGCCGATGTCTTGCGCGCCCAGCGCAGTATGGCGTTTTCGTCCACACCCTCGCCCAAAACCGCTTCGCAAGCCCAAGGATATTCTCCTTCATCGTGCCATGGCACTGCATTGTGCCGTGGCCGCCATGCCCCCCAGCGTGGCATCGGCGCCCGGGTCCACGGGAAAGAAAAGCCCCGTATCGCGCAAATGGCTGTTTAAGGCCTTGCGCGTGACACCAGGTTGGATCACCACATCCATATCCTCGGCATTGACCTGTAAAATGCGGTTCATCTGACTGAAATCAATAGAAATTCCACCTGCCGAGGCGTTCAGATGCCCCTCCAATGAGGAGCCTGCCCCAAAGGCGATCACAGGCACACGGTGACGCGCGCATACGCGCACAATCTCCTGCACCTCTTGGGTCGAATGCACAAAAATCACCGCATCGGGGGCCTGATTGCGCAGCCATGTCGTGGTATGGCCGTGCTGCGCGCACAAGGCCTGACCTGTGTTGAACCTTGTGCCAAACCGTGGGCCAAGTTCGGCCGTGGCCGCCGCGATGCCCGCCTCATTGCGCGGAAGATCTAAAATTTTCGCCATAATCACGCATCCTCACCTTGTTGCGTGCGAGACTAGCGACTGGTTGCGCGAAGAAAAAGGGGGCAGATGGTCCGCCCTAGCCTAAAGACCATAAAGCGCGCCGAATTTCGCCTCCAAATAGTCAAGCAGGGGTTCGGGGGTGACAGGGCCGCCAATGGCATCCTCGATCACCTGACGGGGGGCCTTAAGGCGGCCGAATTGTTGTAGGTTCTCGCGCAGCCACGCGGTTGGGGCGCGCAAATCACCTTGGGCCAAATCCTGATCCAAATCGGGAAGGTCACGGCGCAAGGCCTGCATCAGGCAGCCTGCATAGACATTGCCAAGCGCATAGGTTGGGAAATAGCCAAGCAGCCCCGCAGACCAATGCACATCCTGCAACATCCCGTTGCGAGGGCGATCCACAGCAAAACCGAAATCGGCCAAGAAACGGTCATTCCACGCCGCCTCCAGATCCGCGACAGCCAAATCACCGCTGATCAACGCCTGCTCCAAATCAAAGCGCAACATGATATGCAGATTGTATTGCACTTCATCGGCCTCGGTGCGGATATAGCCTTTGGTGACACGGTTGATGGCCGCATAAAGCGCTTCGGGACTATCGGTCGACAGCGGGCCAAAGGCGCGATCCATCTGTCCATGCAACCATCTGACAAAGGGCAAGGAGCGGCCAAGCTGGTTTTCATATATTCGGCTTTGGCTTTCATGCACTCCCATGGAGGCGCCCTGCCCCAAGACGGTCAAATGATAGCGCGGGTCGATATTTTGTTCGTAACAGGCATGGCCCACCTCGTGGATGGTCGAATAAAGCGCGTTGAACGGATCATCGCGCGCCACCCGCGTGGTGATGCGGCTGTCACTGCCCGACCCCGAAGAAAATGGATGCACCGCCAGATCAATCCGCCCCTTGTCGAGGTCATAGCCAAAGGCCACGGCAATCTCACGCGTCAGGCGCAGCTGCGCCGCTTCGTCAAAATCGCCTGTGATCGGCGGCGGTGCGGGCCGCTCTAGGATCGCGGCGCGCAAGGCCACCAAACGCGGGCGCATGGCGTCAAACAGCCCAGCCGCATCGCAGGCGCGCATATCGGGTTCGTAATCATTCAGCAGCGCATCATAAAGCGCAGGGCCGCTTGTCTCCCCCGACAGGCAGGCGGCCTCCTCGCGGCGCAGGGCGATGAGCTTCTCCAAAACAGGCAGAAACCCTGCAACATCATCCTCTGCGCGCGCTTTGGCCCATACCCCATGCGCCAGTGACGCGGTGCGGGCCAATTCGGCGGCAAGCGCGGCGGGAATTTTCGTGGCGCGCGCGTAATCACGGGACATCAGGCGCAGCGATGCCGCCTCCACCGCGCCTTCTGGCTTGGCTTTTTCCAACATTTCACCAAGGGCGGGGTCGGTGCGCCGCGCGTGCAACATGGCCTCCATCGCGGCGATTTCCTCGGCGCGCTGTGCGGCGGCCCCTGTGGGCATCATCGTCTCTTGATCCCAATGCAAGCGGCCCGCGACCTGCTCCAATGCCGCGGTTTGACCTGCATGGGCCAGAAGTGCTTCATCGCGCTCATGCAGGCGCACCGCGCAAGATTGCTCGGGCGGGTAGATCGCCAGAAACCGCGCCCGCAAGATCAGGACAATCAGCGCCACCGCGCCCAATTGATGGGTCAAGGCCAAGGCCACGGGGGCGGAATGCATTACTGTGACAATCCCGATCACCACTTGGCCAAACAGAACCACCGCCATCCACCCATAGGCCTGTCGCACCATGGCATTGCCTGATTTGCGCCCCTGCATCCAAACCGCAATTCCGTAAGCGAAAACCAAATATCCAATCATCCGATGGATGAATTGCACCGTTCCGTCATTTTCGAACAGATTGCGATACCAAGGCTCAATCGCCCACATATCGGGCGGGGTAAAGCCACCCGCCATCAAGGGCCAATCGATGTAATTGCGCCCCGCGTCAATGCCCGCGACCAAGGCACCGATAAGGATCTGCACAAATGTCAGATGCAGCAAGCCCGTTGTCATCCCAAACAGGCGCTTGTCCCCTGCCCGGCGCGCCGCCAACAGCGCAGGCGCGGGTCGGCTGAGTTGCAGGATGAACCATGTGATCAAAGCAAGGATAAAAAACGCCACGCCCAAATGGGTCGCCAGACGATAGGAGGCCACATCAAACATTCCCGGCGCAAGGCCAGAATAGACCATCCACCAGCCAATCGCACCTTGCAACCCACCAAGCGCGCCAAGCGCCACGATCTTCGGCGTCCAGCCCTTGATCAAATTACCCGAAAGCGCAAGCGCTGCAAAACCGATGGCCCAGACCAAACCAATCATGCGCCCCCATTGACGGTGGCCCCATTCCCACCAGAAAATATATTTGAACTCCGCCATCGACATCCCGCGGTTTTGTTCCTGATATTCCGTGGTCTGCTGATAGGCGGTGAATTGCTCTTGCCATTCGGCATCGCTCAAAGGGGGGATGGCACCAGAAATAGGGGCCCATTCCACGATCGACAGCCCTGAATCGGTCAGGCGCGTCATGCCGCCAATGGCAATCATCACGGCAACCATCACGAACAAAACCGCCAAATAAACGCGCGTGAGGGCGCGTGCGCGCCCCGTATCGCGGCTGATGGCGGTCGGTTTTGACGCTGATTGCCCTTGGCCTTCCTGATCCACGTCTTCGAAAATTGAACGGCTCATTCCTTCGTCCCCGTAAGCGTCTGTTTGATCTTCAGTTAGCGCCCTTGCCCCAGCATCGCAAGAATGCGCGGCAGTTTGGCGCTAGGGGCGGTCACGCCAGCGCTGCATCTGGCGCAAAATACCATGAAACAGCTGCACATCGGCGCGCGTCAAGGGCAAGCGCCCCCAAAGGTTGCGCAACACCAGTTTCATCCCTGCGGCCTTGGTCTCGGGAAAGAAATACCCGATTTCATCCAATTTTTCTTCGTAATGGTCGGCCAGTTTTTCGACCTCAATGGCCGAGGCAAAATCGCTGCGGGCGAATTCCATACGAATATCCACCACCTCCGTGGTCTGTCTGCGCCATTCATAGGCACACAGCAGCACAGATTGCGCAAGGTTGAGGGAAGGAAAATCAGGGTTCACAGGCACGGTGATGATCGCATCGGCCCGCGCAATATCGTCATTTTCCAAACCCGCACGCTCTGGCCCGAAAATCACCGCGACCTTGCCACCCGCAGCATGGATCGCGCGGGCTTGTGTCATCGCGGCCTCAGGGCTTAACACGGGCTTGGTCAAGCCGCGCTCGCGTGCTGTGGTGACAAAGACATGGGTGCAATCAGCGAGATAAACTCGGGCGTGGTCTCCACCACTTGCGCGAAGTCACAACCACCACCCCGCCGCCGCCCACAAGCAACCACGGCCCACTCTGATCTGACCCAGCCATCGCGCGGCGCGACAGGCGCATGGTTCAGCCCGAAATTCCCACATCCCCGCGCCGCAGCGATGTTCTCGCCCATCTGCGGGCGCACCAAAGTCTGAAACAGGGCAAAGGATGCGACAAAGCTGAGGATTGGTTCGTTTGTCTCATGCGGCGGCTTATCGCGCGCAGCTGATCTTGCCAAGCGCCCCATTGATGCGGGGATCGCAAACCAGTAGGAACGGAGAAACAGTTTTCCAAAGGCAGGCCCCATGTCCGACACGGATATCCCACAAATCTATCTTCTGACCCCACCCGCATTTGAACTGTCGGGGTTTGACGCGCAGCTGCAATCAGTATGATGCCTATCCGATCACTGTTTGGAAATCTGGTGATAATAATGTCAGGATCGATCTGGCGCGCGCGGCGGATCATCTGCGCGAGATTGCCCATGCCCGTGACATCCCCCTTGTCATTGCCGAACATATCAAACTGGTCGAACGCTTGGGGTTGGACGGTGTGCATCTGACAGATGGCGCGCGCAGCACGCGCAAGACACGCGCCGATCGCCAGACAGATACCATCATTGGCTGCTTCTGCGGCAATTCCGCCGCATGATGGCATGAACGCAGGCGAGACGGGCGCCGATTACATCAGCTTCGGCCCGGTGGGAGAAACCCAGCTTGGTGATGGCAGCCGCGCCGAAGATGCGACCTTCGCATGGTGGAGCCAGATGATCGAATTGCCCGTGGTGGCGGAAGGGGCGCTTTCGGTTGACGATATCGCGCGTTTGGCCCCGATGACCGATTTCTTCGCCATCGGCGAGGAGATTTGGCGCAGCGACAATCCCGTGGCCGCGCTTAAGGCGCTTCTGGCCCCTTTGGGCTGATTTCCGCCTCCAAGCCATCACGCACGATAGAAAAGCATCGCTCTGAAATTTCTTTTCTATTATCAATGCCCTCCAATGCGATGCTTGGGTGATAGGTGAGCGCAACATGGCCGTTTTTGCGCACAGACAGCACCCGCCACAGCCCCGAAGCAAAGCCTTGACTGCCCCACCATCCGTAAAAGGCGGGATCTTCGCCCTTGGGGGCATGATAGGCGATGGTGACGGGCTGAACACGCAGATTGTTCTTCATGTGATGCGCAAACAATGCGTCAAAAAGTGTTGATTTAAATGGCAAAACGCGTAATCCATCCGTGGATGTGCCTTCGGGGAAAATCACCAAGGGCTGCGCCGCACTCAGCCGCGCTTGCAAAAGCGCGGTTTGCGCCTTGGCCGCCATCCGTCGCCGTTCGATAAAGACGGTGCCAACGGCGCGGGCCAATATGCCGATCCCCGCCCATCCCCGAACCTCGGATTTCGCCACAAAGGTCACGCGCCCGCCCGAATTCAGCGCGAAGATATCCAGCCACGACACATGATTGGCCACAATCGCGCCCGAGGCTTGCAAGGGCGCGCCATGGCGGATGATACGCAGGCCCAATATGGCGCAAAACAGGCGACTGACCACTTGCGTGACCCACGGTGTCAGCGGACGCCGCGCACCGTAAGCGGCCCGTTCTGGCCCGCGCAGCAGCAGCAGAACCACAAAGCCAAGGCCAATCATGACCAGAATGGCCGTGGCGCGCATCACCGCGCGCAGCGCACCCATCGCCCCCCGTGGCGCCGTGATGATCTGTGGTGCCCCGTCCCAACGCATCGGCGCTATGGGGTGCGGCTGCGCGCATAAAGGGCGCGGTACTTTTCGGACATCACGGCCGTGTCCAAGATCAAGCAGATATCGGTGCAATTGAAGGCATGATCGACAAAGGCACCCTCCCCAACGGTGCCCCCCAGACGCAGATACGCCTTGATCAGCGCGGGCAAGGCGCGGGTGGCTGCGGTGCGATCCAGATCATCTTCCGCGACCAGCGCCATATCCTGATAGCCGGCTGCGCGCGCCTTGGGGCGCAGAGATGAGGGGGCAAGATGGCGGTGATGCAGCAGCGACAAAGGCGCAGCCAATTGTGTGATATCCGTGCCATGCAGCGAGGCCACGCCAAATAATATCTCGATCTCATGGGACAGGATGTAATCGGCCAAGCCGTTCCACAGATGCATCAATGCCGTGCCGCCCCGATAATCGGCATGAACGCAGGAGCGCCCCAATTCCAGCAAACGCCGCCCCGAGGATTTCAGCCGCTCGAGGTCATATTCATCTTCGGAATAAAACTGCCCCGCGGCTTTGGCGCCTTCGGCCTGCATCAGGCGATAGACGCCCACCACCTGATCCTCCGCCGCGCGGCGGTGATCGAGCAGCATCAGGTGATCGAAATGGGGATCGAAGCGGTCTATCTCCAAGCCCGCATCATGATCCACCATCGCACCATCTGCGCCCAATTCCCGCACGAAAACCTCGTAGCGCAGGCGCTGTGCGGCGC
Source organism: Roseicyclus sp. (assembly GCA_018401385.1). Taxonomy (GTDB): domain Bacteria; phylum Pseudomonadota; class Alphaproteobacteria; order Rhodobacterales; family Rhodobacteraceae; genus M30B80. Next base: position 8,647 of record JAGYKZ010000021.1, on the reverse strand, counting down.
GGATATCCGAAGGGCTTTCGGCCAAGCGCAGCTCGAAATACGGCTCTTGTGGCACCATGGGGCGAAATATCCTATCCTCGCTGTGCCTTTTGCGCCGCAGTGGTGCAGCACATTTTGGCAGGGTCGCTTATCCGAAAAGCGCGGTAACAGTTTCCAAGATATGATCTTTGTCGTGTAGTGTTAGGGTATTCTTAACCATCATTCCAGTAGATCACAGTCTCACGCGCCCCATTCGGGCAGCAATGCCACATGACGGGAGTCGATCACCTGCTTGCCTTGATTTTCAAAATTCACGGTCACCTTGCCGCCAATATTGGATTGCACCTGCCCCAAGCCCCAATCGGGCTGTGCGGGGTTGCGCACCAACATTCCAGGTTCAAGCAGCGCGTTCAACTCTTCGGACATAGGAGACCTTTCTGATGGATCACACCGTTCTTAGCGCGAATAGGCAGGATTTGTCAGCCCTTGTTGCATCGCGGCTGTGCCATGATCTGGGCAATCCTTTGGGGGCTGTCTCCAACGGCGTTGAGCTGCTCGAGATGAGCGGTATGGCCAACAGCCCCGAAATGGCGCTGATTGCCGATGCGCTGCGCGACACCGAGGCGCGGTTGCGGTTCTTCAGAATCGCATATGGCGCGGCACGGCCCGATCAGCGTATCTCCGAACGCGAGGCACGCGATATCCTGCTGCAAATGTACGGTGCAAGTCGCGTGCAACTGCTGTGGCGTCTGGTGGGCGATTTGCCCCGCCAACGGGTGAAATGCGCCTATCTGATGCTGTCTTGCGCGGATGCGACCCTGCCGATGGGCGGGCAGATCAGCATTGATCCTTTGGAAACGGGTGGCCTTTCGGTCAACGCAAGCGGACCGCGCATTTTGCAGGATTTACCGGGGCTGGCGCTGTTGCAAGGCAAGGCGCAGGGCACACCTAGCCCGCGTGAGGTGCAATTCCTGATGCTGCTGGAGCAGGCGCAGGAGATCGGCGCACAGCTGTCCCTTAACCTGTCGGAGACGGCAGTGCAGATCAGATTGCACAGCCCATCCCTATAGCGCGCGCAGCCCTGCACGCAAGCGCGCGGATTTGGCCACATATCCCGCCGCCGATTGGATCAGGCGCGCCTGTGCATCGGCATCAAGCGCGCGCACCACACGGCCCGGCATTCCCATCACGAGACTGCCATCAGGGATCACCTTGCCCTCAGGGATCAAGGCACCCGCCCCGATCAGGCATCCTTTCCCCACCACCGCGCCATTCATCACCATCGCGCCCATACCGATCAGCGATCCATCGCCAATGGTGCAGCCATGCAACAGCGCGCGGTGGCCAATGGTGCAATCCGCACCCACCCTGAGGGGCAGGCCTGGATCCGTGTGGCAAATGACATTTTCCTGCAAATTGCTGCGCGCGCCGATGGAAATCAGCTCGTTATCACCGCGCAAAGTGGCCCCAAACCAGATGCTGACCTCAGGCTCCAAGGCCACTTTTCCGATGATATTGGCATCTGGCGCAACCCAGGCCTCTGGCGCGATATGCGGGTGATGGTCTTCGAATGAATAGATCATTTTTTGAACATCTCCTCATATTCGCGCTGCAAGCCGCGCAAGAACCCCGCAAGGCTTGGCTGTTGGATGCGGCGCATCCGCTCGGCCGTGAGGATGGTGGTCAACTGCGTGAAACAGGCGTCTAGATCATTATTGACAAGCACGTAATCATAGCCGTCCCAATGGCTGATCTCATCCCATGATTTCGCCATGCGCCGCGCAATGGTTTCCGCATCATCTTGCGCGCGCGCCTCCAGTCGCGCGTGCAAGGCTGCAATCGAAGGCGGCAAAATAAAAATCGACAGCGCGTGCGCGCCAAGCGCAGAATTGCGAATTTGCTGCGCGCCCTGCCAGTCGATATCAAACAGAACATCGCGCCCCCGCATCGATGGCGGCGCGCACAGGCGGCATCGGGCTGCCGTAGAGATTGCCAAACACCTCAGCGTGTTCCAGCATCGCGCCCTCTTCCACCATTTTCAAACCCAGCACGGTCCAGAAAATGTGTAATGCTCCCCTCCACCTCGCCTGGGCGCGGCGCGCAGGTGGTGGCGGAGACAGAAACCGCAACTGCTGTCCCAGGCCATCAAGCGGCGCGCCAGCGTTGATTTTCCCGCGCCCGAGGGCGAGGAGAGAATGATCAACAGCCCACGGCGTGCGGCTTCGGTCTGGGGTGTGACGGGGGCTTGTGACATGGCGCGCTGCTTTCTTTTCGCGATTTTTCTTTTGCGCCGCGCATCTTGAAGATGGCAGCGCGAAGGTCAAGCCAAAGCCGCATCCCCAAACGCGGCCACGGCGTTAACCATTATCTCTCAATCGGGCTGAATTTTTTGAAAATTTGCCGTTATCTTGCCTGAGGTAACAGACCTCAGCACTGAAACCTTCGATCCGCCGCATAGGGGTATGCAGCAGGCGCATCGGACCCGTTGAGGATAGGGGAAAACATGGGAAATATGTATTTTGGCGATGCCGCGCGTCACGATGGCGAAACGCTTGAGCATCACATGGCCTTTGCGCAATTGCGACAGCATTGGACCAGTTTGCGCGACACGGACTGTGAGCCGCCCAAGGCACGCGATCTGCAACCGCATATTTTAGGCGGAGCGTTGCCCTTTATATTCTTGGTCGAAAATCTGGGCGGCGAGATTTTGCGCCTGAAACTGGGCGGCACGCATCTGTGCGATGTGATGGGAATGGAATTGCGCGGGATGCCGCTGCGCTGTTTCTTCGCCTATAACGAACGCCCGCGCTTTGCCGCGGCGGTGGAGCCTGTTTTCACGGGGCCTGCGGAATTGGATATCCGCCTGCAAAGCAGCTATAGCGGCCTTGAACCACCCGTTTTGGCGCGCATGATGCTGTTGCCCCTCCAAGGCGCGACAGGTGCCATTGACCGCGCCATCGGGGCCTTTGTGACCAAAGGCGCGCTCAATCACACCCCCTACCGCTTTGAGATCGAGCGCACCGAGGTGCAGCCCCTTGGCGCAGAGCGGGAGACACGGGTTGCGGGTCTAAGCCCTGCGCATCGCGGTGTCCTGAGCCGCCCGACCAAAGTGCCCTTCCTGCGCGTGGTCGAAGGGGGCCGCCCCAGCTGACGCCCGTGATGCCATCTGTGGCGGAAAAAGCCACGCCACAGGTGCTAGGGCCACGCTGCAAGGCGCGGATACGCTCAGCTGATCCGCGCCTCTAGGCGCACATAGTCCAAGCTGTTTTGCGCATTCAGGCGCATCGGTTCCCCCAGAACCTTGACCTCCAGATCAAGCCCCTGACCTGTCGGTGGCCCCCTGGAATGCGGTCATTTGCCTCTCCACTGGGGGCGGGTTCAGACCAGGTTGGTGGGGCCAAGCCCCTTTCTGTGATGGTGATATCCCAGACAACTTGACACCCACATGATGGTGACAACCCAGCAATGGCCATCATCCGTAAAACCGCCACGTTCCTGCGGAAGAAATAGCCATAGACATAGGCCGCCTCGCAGCCAGCAGCGCGCAGGCTGGCGACCAGATGCCAGTATTGATATCCGCACATGAGCCGGGCGTCCAATGCCGGGACGGAGGCGGCACAGTCTCCATCCATCGTTCGATCTTACCATTAGACGTCATGAGCAAAATCGCGCCACTCTGCCGCGACAACCGCGGTGTACGCGACACCCCGCCGCGGTAATCTTGGCTGGGCGCTGGGGTCTCGGACGCGATTGTATAACGGGTGTTGCGACGAGGCGGCAGCGGTAAAAGCCAGCCCCGCGCGCGCCATCAATCATAGGTCAAGGTTACAGTGTCACTGTCAGGCAAGATCATCGCGGCGCTGAGGCTGGATGCTGAACGGCAGCGATGAGATCACTGCGCTTTGGCATCAGGCGGTGACGTAAATGATGGCCTGTCATTGTGCCAGTCGGCAGTAAAATACGCATTACGATACCTGCTATGGTTTCAAATCAATCGCGGTTCACAACTTTACCAGTGAAAAGAAGCCCCGAAGGAAAACCCTTCAAGTGACAGGAGATGGGCCAGCCACGGGCCTGCCAGGAACTAACGGCAAATTCGCGGCGGAATGGGGTGACTTACTGCTGAAAGATAAACGCACCTGCGGCGCGCGCCTGATCGATCAACGCCCCAACCAGTAGCAGCGCGGCATAGCCGTTAAGGTATGCAGGCACCGATGAGGGTCGCGGTCAAGTGGCCCAATCCCTGCCCGCCCAGCACCGCAGAGACGCGCTCCATAGGATGAGCTTTCATCAAAGGCTTTCGAGGATAAAGGCCGGAGACGCCATTTCCCAAGGAAGTTGGTGTTTTTAACCGCTTCTTTTGAAAAACATTTAATTTAACGATCCTGCGCCAAAAGCGCCAGACCACGGGCTTTGGCGCATGCACGGATTTTCGCGCCACCACAACCTCCATTCGCCCAATCCCTTAGCGCGGCAGATTGGCGAATGCGCCGATATGGGACAGCATGGATGCTCAGTCCGCCAAACAGGCCAAGTCAATCGCGGCAAATGTTTTGGCCACGGCAAACTCAACCCCCAAGACACCTGAGGTGAGCACGAACATGAAGGTCCATCACGGGCGAGGCCAGCCAAAAGGCCATCACGGCCGAAGTGGCACACCATCAACAAAGGGGCGGCGATCAGCGGGATCACCCGCGGAATCATGGCAAAGCACCCGGCAAGGGCCGCAAACCGATCATAACCACAGGCACGCCCATTGAAGGCCTTTGCGATCAAATTATCTGCGCCAGTGGCGCCGCGCACCTGCCTGCAATCGCAATCGAGAAGATCAAGATGGGGCGCCGTGCCTGGGAGCCGAGAGCGCAAGGTTGGGCCACGCTGACAAACGGGTCGATCAAAAACAGAGCAACCAAAAGACCGAGGCAAACCACCCAAAGACCCTTCTGTCGCGCCGCCTGCACGGCTGCACCATCGGCCGCGCCCATCAAACTGAATCAGACATCCGCGTGTTCCTCCGTTGTAGGGGTGGCCGTTGTGGGGTGGCCGTTGTGGGGTGGCCATGCCGAGACCACACCCACACAGCAATTTTAAGTTCTGACGCTTCCGAATCAAGTATTCATCTGCCCATAATGCGCACGGCAAATCACCGTCACCCCTCGCGGGATTGCACGACCAATCGGCCTGCACCAACATCGACAAATGATGTGCCAAGGTGGATGGGTGCAATGCCGAGCGTTTTCGGAGAAGATTTGACCAGCGCTCATCTATAAACCGCCTTTAACAAGGCGAAGCAACCGATAAACTCTAACATTTGGCGCGGCGAGGGCTTTACGCGTATGTTGAAATCTTATCCAGCCCGACCAACAACCACAAAACTAGTTTTGTAAAGTAAAATTGGCTCAGACTGGGTGACATCAAGGCACATGATATAACCCAAAAAGAGCTTGCGCAGTACCCTTGGGCACGCGCTTCTTAGTGCTGGTGCTCCGCTGCAACCTCGGCCGCCGCGTCACGGCGGGTATCCGACAGCAATTCCGCCACCAGAAGGCCAGTTCCAACGATTGGCTTGCATTCAGGCGGGGATCACAGGCCGTGCTGATAGCGGCTCGACAAATCTCATCCGTCACAGCGCGCACGCCATTCACATTCGATCTCACGTCTTTGCCCGTCATCTCAGTACCGCATTTTTGGTATCGATACCTCAGCGCGGTGAATGGCGAAAAAACTCCTTACTGCGCGATTGATTCAAACGGACGGGTTTAAATCCGCTGGCCCGATTTGATCGTATTGCCGTGCATCGGGTCACAGCCAAAGCACATTCGCGCCCTGCGCCTCGGCCGATGCGGATCAGGCGGGGCAGATGGTCCGCCACCAGCTGCGCAAAGCGATGCAATCAATGTCAGGCGACCCGCCTCATTTTTCAGGGTTGAGCTTATCCATCAGGATCTTCAGATCATCCTCACGGGTGCTAAGGGCCACATTTCAATCCAATCGGGTTTTACCGCTGCGTTCAACATGCGCGCCATCGGGCCTGGCGGACGGAACCCCAGTCAGATCGATACCAGACCACGTCGACTTGCTGTGGTTTGCTATCCCGATCCCGGCAGCACCTCCTACCCCTTATTCGAGCAACAGCGCCTCATGGCTGGTGAAGAAGGAGACGGTCACTGTAATTCATGCATTGTTTTGTGGGCTGACGCCTGCGGCCGCATGAAATCAGCTGTCTTGAATATGGTTGGCCATGGCGCGGTATTTTTCCGCGTCATCATGATCGGTGAACCCCAGCGTCCAACTGTGCACCCGCTCGATATCCGCGAAACCGCCCGTGGAAAAGGCACGCAGCAGATTGAGCGAAGCCGCCGCTTGCGTATAGGCCTGCAACATTTTGGTGGGGTCTGGGATGCGCGCCTCGGGGGTAAAGGCCAGCTCGTTGATGATGTCCCCACGGTAGGAGGGCAATTCAACGCCGTTGATCACCTCCGTGGGCGCGGAGCGCGGCTTGGCGAATTGCCCTGCCATGCGGCCAACTTTGACCACAGGCACCTTTGCGCCATAGGTCAGGACCATCGCCATTTGCAGCATCACCTTGAAGGTGTCACGGATCGTATCGGCGGAAAATTCCGCGAAACTTTCGGCGCAATCACCGCCTTGCAGCAAAAACGCCTCGCCGCGCGCAGCTTGGCCCAACTTTGCCTTCAATCGGCGCGCCTCGCCTGCGAACACCAAGGGAGGATATTTGCCAAGCTGCGCCTCAACCGCCGCTAAGGCAGCCTGATCCGGATAATCGGGCATCTGCACGCGCGGCTTGCTGCGCCAGCTTGATTTCGACCATGTTTGTGCGGTGTCAGCGCCCATGGGAGCCTCCTTCGGTCTTCCATAAAATAAAGGTTTCGGCCCGCTTATAGACACGGAACCCCGCTACGTCCAATGGCAATTTTACACCCAATGGGGCTTGCGGCGCGTTGCAATTGATGGTTTCGCTATGATGAAGCGCCAAGGGCGGCACGCCTTGTTGGGGGCGCTTGTGTGATGAGAGCGTGGTTTAAGGGACGTCACCGATGAACAGATCAACCCCCCGCGAGGCCGATGCCGCGAAACGCTATGTTTTCGTGTTGTTGGATCGCTTTACGATGCTGTGTTTTGCCTCTGCGGTCGAAGCCTTGCGCATCGCAAATCGGATGTCGGGGCGCACATTGTATCAATGGGCTTTGGCGGGAGAAGGCGGGGATGTCGCTTATTGCTCGGCCGGAATTGGCTACAAGCTCGATATGGATCTGGAGGAGCTGACCCGCGAAGACACGATCATGCTCTGTGGCGGAATTGATGTGCAATCGGCCACCAGCAAGCGTATTTTGAACTGGTTGCGGCGCGAGGCGCGGCGCGGCTCGGTTGTGGGGGGGCTGTGCACAGCGGGCTATACATTGGCCAAGGCGGGGCTGTTGGACGGCAAACGCGCCACCATCCATTGGGAAAACCAAGACAGCTTTTCCGAAGAATTCGAAGATGTGACCCTGACAAAATCGGTGTTTGTGATTGATGGCAACCGCATCACCACGGCGGGCGGAACCGCCTCGATTGATTTGATGCTGAAGATCATCGCCAATGACCATGGCGAGGAATTGGCAAATTTGGTGGCGGATCAGTTGATCTATACCTCCATCCGCACCGACCAAGATACGCAGCGCCTGTCAATCCCGACCCGCATCGGGGTGCGCCATCCGAAACTCAGCCAAGTCATTCGGATGATGGAACAAAATATCGAAGACCCGATCAGCCCCGCAAGCTTGGCCAAAGAGGTGGGGATGTCGACCCGCCAATTGGAGCGACTGTTCCGCCGTTACCTCAACCGCAGCCCCAAGCGCTATTACATGGAATTGCGACTAGCCAAGGCGCGCAACCTGCTGATGCAAACCGATATGAGCGTGATCAATGTGGCCTTGGCCTGCGGTTTTGCCTCGCCCTCGCATTTCTCGAAATGCTACCGCGCGCAATATGACACCACCCCTTACCGGGAGCGTGGCACCCATGCAAGCAAGCCTGACCTCATCGTCAAATAACCGTGCCTATGACCCGACCCGCGCAGCCCGTCCACCACGGCGCGCAGCACGGGGGGCTTGTTCCAAGGCCGCGCGCAAGGTTTCGGTCATGGGATGTGCCTGATCCTCGCTTGAATATTGCTCAAGCAAGTGCCGAATATAGGTTTTGGGGTCATCAACCGTGATCGACAATGCCCAATCCATGAAAATCGTGCGGCATTCCGCCAAGCTGATCCCCTCGATGCGATAAGCCTCGCGGATCAGTGCCTTTGGATCATAGATATCGCCCTTCATCCCATCCCACTCCTTTGGTTTTGCGCCTTATGCCGCTTACTGCGCGCGCGCCAAGACCGCCTCGATAATTGCGACCGATTGGGCGCGCCCCGCGTCAAGGGCCGCCTCCAGATGGGCGCGATCCTCATGACCGGTGGCGCGCATCAGAAATTCCAACCCGCCCTGCCCGATATCACTTGGGTCAAGCGGCGCATCCGTCAAGAGGCGGGCGGCCTGCGCCACCTGCGAAAACAGCATATGCGCGGCGCGCAGCGCCTCCGCCTCCTCACCGCTCAACCATCCGTTTTGCGCTGCGGCGCGCAAGTGACGGGGGGTGGCGCGCGCGGGGCTGTTGGCAA
>JAGYKZ010000020.1 GCA_018401385.1 Roseicyclus sp. | reverse complement strand
AACGTGAAAGCGGCGCCGGCAGCGAAGGCGGCGGCCTCGACGGTAGCAGCACCATCCTCGTCCGCCACGGGCATCTTTGACGACGAGAGCAGCGAGGGCGAGGGGAAAGAAGCGCCGCCGCCGCCGCCGTGGGGGCCGTGGTCGCCGCCGCAACCGTGGCGAGGGGGATGAGGCGCGCACAACCGATGAGGCCACAGAGGCCGAGATGGGAACGCAGAGCGCAGCTGAGGGTGACATGACCCCCGATGGGGCCGATGTGGCAGAAGACCGTCCAGAGGCGGAAGAAAAGCCAAAACGCCGCCGCAGCCGCAAATCGACCAAATCCGAAGGGTTGACTGCGGCACCCTCAGAGTCAGACCCATCTGGTCCCGTGACAGATGTCCCCGCAGACGCACAGGCGGAGGAGGCGCCAAAACCAAAGCGCCGTGTTCGCAAAACCAAGGCCGAAGCAGCGGCAGAGGAGGCCGCTGTCCTGTCGGAAGCAGCCCGTGAGACCGAACAGGCACCAGAGGCAGCAGCGCCAGAGGAGGCCCCAAAGCCCAAACGTGCCACGCGCAGCCGCAAAGCACCTGCCAAAAAGGCCGAAGCCGTGGCTGAGGTGACATCTATGCCTGCACCAGAATTGGCAGTTGAGGCCGTTGGGGCGTCTGAGATCGTAGGATCTGAGGTTGTGGAATCTGAGGGTGCAGAACCAGCGTCCGAAGGGCCAAAGAAACGTGGTTGGTGGTCACGCGGCTGAGAACCGCCACAGCCCAAACACTACAGCCCAAACGCTACTGCCCAAACGCCACAGACACACCAAAGAAAACAGGCGCGGAATTCCGCGCCTGTTTTTATGTCATGTCCAAGGCGTGTGGATCAATTCGCGGCGCGTTCTTGCGCAATTGCGGCCTCGATCTGCGCGCGTGGCAAAGCCCCCCGCAACAGCCCGCCTTCCAGAACGAATGTCGGCGTGCCCGAAATATTCAGCGCGCGGGCCAGTTCGTAATTGGTGGCAATTGTGGCGTCAATTTGCGGATTGTTGATCTCGGCCACGATGGCCGCGTGATCAAGCGCGAGATCCTCCGCCGTGGCCTGAAGGGAGGCTTCGCTGATCTCGCCGCGCATTTGCAGCATGGCATCATGCAAGGCCCGGTAAGCCTCATCGCCAAGGGCAATTTTCGCGGCAATCGCATAGCGCGATGCCAGCAGCGAAGCATCCCCCAAAATCGGGAATTCTTTGACCACAAAGCGGATATTTCCATCGGCCTCAAGCATGGCTTCGATCTCGGGGAAGGCGCGTTTGCAGTAGCCGCAGCGGTAATCAAGGAATTCCACCAAGGTTACGTCCCCCTCAGGGTTGCCGCCAATGTAATCATAGGGCGAGGCAAAAAGCGCATCGGCATTGGCGGTGATGATCTCCGCCTCGGCCTGCGCTGTGGCGAGGGCTTGGTTCTGGTCAAGGATGTCAAACGCCTCGATCAGAACTTCGGGATTGTCGAGCAGAAAGGCGCGGATCTCGGCACGAAAGGCTGTGCGTTCCGCATCGCTCATGGCGCCAATGTCAAAGGCCTGCGCCGGGCTGAGGGTCAGCAGTCCAAAACCAAGCGCCATGGTCAGGCTTCTGGAAAAATGGGTCATCGCGCATCCTGTCATTTGTTTTGCGTTTCGCTCAGACGTAACACATCTTGCGCGCGAAGCCAGCCACTTGATCCCTGCGGCAAAAGGCCCGTGGCGCGGCGCGCATGAAGGGCGGCTGTGTCGAAATCGCCCTCCAAGGCGGCGCGCTCGGCGGTGGCCCATGCGGCATGCCATCTTGGCCATCGCGCGCATAGGCCATGGCCAGATCGCGCATCAGGCGGCTGTTGCAGGCCTTTCGCGGGCAAAGGCCATTTCCAGAATGCGCAGCGCCTCGGCATTGCGCGCGGGCGTATCGGGGCCAAGAGCGCGCGGCCATATCCCGCCAAGATCAACCCCGCATCTGGCGACATTTCCATGGCCTTTTCATAGGCGTTGATAGCCGCCTCGTAGCGGCGATTTTTCAAACAAAACCTGGGCATATAGCTCTTGGTAATAGGGATCATCGGAGATGGTTCAAGATCGCTTCCAATTCGCGCAGCGCCGCACGTCTGGGAATTGCGGTGATAGGCCACCGCGCGGCGCATCGTGGCAATTTCGGACGGGTCATTGCCGACTTAGCAAACGTCCATGATGGTGGGTTGAGAAAGGCGGATAATTTCCCCTTGCTGCGGTCAAACCAATATTGCGCCACGGGGTCGGGATCGGGCGTGCTGCGGGCCGCATGATTGGCCACAAGGCGCAAGCGGTCGCGGGTCAGGGGTGGGTGCGCACATAGGGGTCTTGGCGGTCTGTCGAGGCAATTCTTGACCAACAAAGCGATCCAGCACTCGCCCCATGGCCGCGGGGTCAATCCCTGCGCGCTCAAGGTATTGCAGGGCGGCGGCATCGGCGCTGGCCTCCTCCGCGCGGGTGTGGGAGAAGAAAATCCGCTGCGCCGATGAGGCGGTGCCAGGGCCACGCCCGCACCCGCACTGGCATGGCCCGAAACCCCCGCAGCCAAAAGCCCCGCCACCAAACCCAGCCGTGATGCCCCGCTCATGGCTTCTGCATTTCGGGCCTTCTGGCCAGATGGCCATTGGCGAATGGGCGGCCTCAGCCAGGACCGCCTGCAATTCAGCAGGCTCATCCAAGGCCATCATCAGGCCCGAAGTGATGAAAATGGTGCGGGCATCGCGCACAAAGGCGTTCATCTGCGGATCGTTGAGCAGGATCACCCGCAATGTTTGCCCCAATCCCGCAGCCTTCCAATACGGGGCAAGCAGGTTGCGCAACCCCGCTTCGATTTCGGCATCGCGGATCATGGATTGGGCCATTGCGCCTTTTGGGCCAAACCCAGATGCAAGGGCGAGGATCAGGGCAAAGAGAAAGCCGCGCATCGGTGATTGACCTTTGTTGAGGGGCTGTTTGAAACCATAAGCAGAAGTCTAATGAGAAGCGATGCGTTATTCAGCCGTGGACAGGTTGATCCCTTTAGTGATGGATGTATGGAGGCCGCGCGCCGCCTGGAGGAGGCGGCAGGCATATCATCCACATGGAGGTGGGCCAACCCGGCACAGGCGCGCCGCGCGCCCGCGCGCAGCTGGCCCGCGCGATGGAGGAGGAGGGCACTGGCCACACCGTGGCGCTTGGTCCTCCGATCTGCGCGCGCGGGCATAGCCGCGCTCTATGGTGAATGGTATGATCTGGATTTGGACCCCGCGCGGATTGTGATCACTGCGGGGGCATCGGGTGGTTTCTTCTGGCGTTTCGGCCCTGTTCGATGCGGGTGAAACCGTGGGAATGGGCATCCCCTGTTACCCGTCATATCGCCAAATCCTTAAGGCGATGAGCCTTCAGGTGAAGGGATTGCGCACCGATGCAAGCACGGGGTTCCAACCGCGCCCCGACCAGATCAGCGATGATCTTGCAGGCGTGATTTTGGCAAGCCCCGCCAATCCCACGGGCACGATGATCCAGGAATCCGCCTTGGCCGATATCGCCGCCGCTTGCACGGCGCGCAATGTGGCCCTGATCAGTGACGAGATTTACCACGGGCTGCACTATGACGCGCCCGCGATCAGCGCGCTGCAAGTGACGGATCAGGCCTATATCATTAATTCCTTCTCCAAATATTTCTCGATGACGGGCTGGCGTTTGGGGTGGATGGTCGTGCCAGAGGCGCATTTGCGCGTGGTGGAGCGCTTGGCGCAGAATATGTTTATTTGCGCCCCTCATGCGGCACAGGTGGCCGCACTGGGTGCGCTGTCGCCTGAAGGTCGGGCAGAATTGGATGAAAACCGCGCAGTCTATGCCAAAAACCGCCTTTTGATGCTAGAGGGGTTGCGCAAGGCTGGGTTTGACAGATTGGCCCCTGCCGATGGCGCATTCTACATTTACGCCGACATTAGCGCGTTTGACTGGCCCGCGCAGGATATGGCGCAGGCCCTGCTGAACGAGGCGGGCGTTGCGGTGACCCCAGGTCTTGATTTCGATCCTGACGAGGGGCATCGCGCCTTGCGCTTTTCTTATGCGCGCAGCACCGAAGATATCGAGGAAGGGCTGGCGCGGATCACGGCCTTTATGGCGCGACACCGAAAATAGATTGAAATTCTGGGTCTAAATTCTGTATCTTTGTGTCAAAACGAGCAGAAAGATAATCGAAATTTGGGCCATTTTTTGAAGCGCATTGTGATTTTGGCGCTGCTTTGCCTGTTTGGGCAAGCGGGGATTGCGGTTGCACAAGGTGATCTTGTGCGCATTGATCTTGCGGACAGCCATCTTCAGGATCGGGGGCAGGGTGTGGATATGTCCCTCTCTCTGAGCCGCGCCACTGCCTATCGGGTGATGCTGCGTGATGATCCTGCCCGCGTGGTGATTGACCTTGCGGATTTGGATGTGGCGGATCTGCACGCGGCGCTGGCGTCTGATTTTGATCGCGCGGATCGGGTGCGGCACGTGGCCGTTGCGGCGGGGCCAAGTGCGGGCTGGTCGCGCCTGACCCTCACCTTGGCGCATCCAATGATTGTGGCGCAAGCAGGTCTCGAAACAGATGTGGCGCGCGGCGCGCGTCTGCATATTCGCCTGCGCGGGGCCAGTGATGCGCAATTCAGCGCGGCCCTCAGTCCGATGGAAGACGGCGCGGTGCCAAACCGCCCAACCATACCCGCGGTTGCGCCACGGGATCGCGCGCGCCCCGTTGTGGCCTTGGATCCGGGCCATGGCGGCCTTGATCCAGGCGCGGAACGGGACGGGTATAAGGAGGCTGATTTGGTCCTGCTTTTCGCGCTTGAACTGCGCGAGATGTTGTTGCGCGAAGGCATGGTGGATGTGTTCATGACGCGCGAGCGCGATGAATTCGTCCCCCTGCCACATCGGATGTCGCGGGCACGCATGGCGGGGGCGGATCTTTTCATCTCGATCCACGCCGATGCTTTGGCCGAAGGCACAGGCAGCGCCTCTGGCGCGACCGTCTATACGCTGTCCGAAACAGGCTCTGACGCGGCTTCGGCGGCTTTGGCCGCGCAGCATGACCGCGCCGATCTTTTGGCGGGTGTGGATTTGGCGCGCGCCGATGATGTGGTGGCCGATCTATTGATGGATTTGGCACGGCGCGAAACCGACCCGCGCAGCGCGGCTTTGGCCGATGCGCTGGTTGCGGGGCTGGATGGGGCAGGGATCGAGCTGCACAGCAGGCCACGATTGGAGGCGAATTTCACCGTGCTGCGTGCCCCTGATTACCCTTCGGCCCTATTGGAGATTGGGTATATGTCACAAGGGGGTGACTTGGATAACATCCTGGACCCCGCGTGGCGCGCACAGGCGCAATCGGGCATTACACGCGCCCTTGAGGCATGGTTGGCCGAAGATAATCTGCGCCGCAGTTTGATGCGGCGCTGAGGCCTCACCCTGATGTGAGAAAAAAACCGCGCATTGCTTTTGACGCGCGTGGCAGCGAGCCCTATAAGCAGGCCAGATATTGGGGTCAGATTTCGGGGAAAGAGGCAGGCATGGGCCAGATCATCCGCTTTGTCATGGGCATATTTGGAGGGCTGTTCGCCTCTGCCATCATGGCCCTTGTTTTTGGCGCGATGATTTTGGGGGGGATTGTGTGGGTCTTTGCGCGGGATTTGCCCGATTACGAGACCCTGTCGCAATACACCCCCGCCACGATCAGCCGCATTTATTCGCGCGAAGGCCGCATCATCGATGAATTCGCACAAGAACGGCGCGTGTTCGTGCCCGCCGAAGAAATTCCTGATATGGTGGCACACGCCTTTATCAGCGCTGAAGATCGCAATTTTTACCAGCACGCAGGCTATGATCCGCGCGCGATTGTTTCGGCTTTGGTGGATGCGGTGCGCTCCCGCGGGCAGGATTTGCGCGGTGCCTCCACCATCACGCAGCAGGTGATGAAGAATTTCCTGCTCGATGGCAGCCGCACGATTGAGCGCAAGGTTCAAGAAATCATTTTGGCCGCGCGCATTGAGCGCTCGATGAGCAAGGAACGCATCCTAGAGCTGTATCTCAACGAGATTTTCCTTGGGCAAAATTCCTATGGCGTGGCCGCAGCGGCGCAAACCTATTTCAACACGGCGCTTGCCGATTTGACCCCTGCACAAGCGGCCTATCTGGCGGCTCTGCCGCAGCGACCTGCACGGCTGCATCCTGTGCGCGATTACGAGGAAGCCGTGGGGCGGCGCAATTATGTGCTGCGCGAGATGTTCGAGAACGGCTATATCAGCCGCGCGGTGATGGAAGACAGCCAAGCGCAGGAATTGGTCACTGTGCAGAGCGGCGATATTGAACCTTTCCGCTCCAGCCTGCCGCCACGGGGCTATTTCACAGATGAAATCCGCCGCCAATTATCTGGGCAATTCGGCGAAGAAGAATTTTTCACGGGTGGTTTTGCCGTGCGGGCCACCATGGATGAGAATTTGCAGATCGTGGCGCAAACCGCATTGCGCCGCGCCCTCGAAAACTATGACCGCGGGCGCGGGGTATGGCGCGGGGCTTTGGCACAAATTGATCCCACGTTGCAGGGGGACGGTGCGGCACTGATCACGGCGCTTGGCGATGTGGAAATCCCGCGCGATATCGATGAATGGCGCTTGGCCGTGGTCACAGGGTTTGCGGATGGTGCCGCCGAAATCATGCTGGCGGATGGGGCCACGGGACGAATTTCTGCCGATGACATCACTTGGGCGCGCCCCTTGCGCGAAGATGGCAGCACGGGCAGTGCGGCAAATTCCGCCGATGATCTGCTGGCGCGCGGCGATGTGATCCATGTCCTGCCCTTGGAGGAGGAAGGCAGCTATTCCTTGCGGCAAATCCCTGAGGTGCAAGGCGCCTTTATGGCAATGGATGTGAACACGGGCCGCGTTCTGGCGATGCAGGGCGGATTTTCCTATCAATATTCGGTGTTCAACCGCGCCACACAGGCCACACGGCAACCAGGGTCAAGCTTTAAGCCCTTCATTTATGCAGCGGCACTCGACAGCGGCTATAGCCCCAATACCATCGTGATTGACGCGCCCATTCAGGTCGAAACCCCCGAAGGCCTGTGGCGACCCACCAATGCCTCTGACAAGTTCTACGGTCCCGCCCCGATCCGCACGGGGGTTGAGCAGTCGCGCAACCTGATGACGATCCGCTTGGCCCAAGATGTGGGGATGGAGACAGTCGCCCGCTATGCGGAGCGCTTTGCCGTCTATGACGAGATGCAACCGTTTTTGGCCAATTCCCTAGGGGCGCAGGAAAGCACACTTTACAAAATGGTGGCCGCCTATGCGATGTTCGCGAATGGTGGCGAACGGGTCGAACCCACCTTGGTCGACCGCGTGCAGGACCGTTTCGGCCAGACCGTCTATCGCCATGACCAGCGCCTCTGCGAGGATTGCATGGGGGCGGCGCTGCCCGAAGGTTTGGGGCCGCGCATCGTGTCGAACCGCGCCCGCGTGATGGACCCGATCACCGCGTTTCAGCTGACCTCGATGCTGGAGGGTGTGGTGGAGCGCGGCACGGCGGCGCGTGCGGTCAACTTGGTCGTGCCTGCTGCGGGCAAGACGGGCACCACCAATGAGGCGCGCGATGTCTGGTTTATCGGGTTTACCTCCAATATCGTGGCGGGCTGCTATATCGGCTATGATCAGCCTCGCTCACTGGGTCGTGCCTCGGGCGGGGGCACCTGTGCGCCTGTGTTCCAAGAATTCATGCAAGAGGCCGTGGCCGAATATGGCGGCAGCCCGTTCCGCGTGCCTGAAGGCGGTGTTTTCGTGCCGATTGATCGCTTTTCTGGCGAACGCCTTGAGGATGGCGCCAGCGGGGAAAACGTGGTCTACGAATATTTCCGCGCGGGGCAGGTGCCCCCTGTTGGCGCGCGTTCGGCCATCGTGGATGGTGGCTTTGCCATGGCCTCGGATTTGCCTGTTTTCGCACCTGGCGAAGTCGATGGCGCGGTGCAGGAGGAGGGCGCGGATGTGCGCACCTCCTCTGGCCAAACGGTGCGGGTTCCGACCGAAACGGGGTTTGGCACGATCAGCTCGGGCGGGCTTTATTGACCCTATCGGGGATTGCAGCCCCGCCGCCGCTGGTCTAGATCACCGCGACCAACCTCAACCTTGATGCAAGTGGAGCAGTTATCCGATGCGGGCCGAAACCCAGTCCAATATCGACAAAATCCGCCGTTCGCTAGACTTGCTCGGACAGCGGATGGATTTGACCACCGCCAAGCATCGCTTGGAGGAGTTCAACGCCCGTGTCGAGGATCCAGACCTGTGGAACGACCCCGAAAAGGCGCAAAAATTGATGCGTGATCGTCAGGTGCTGCTCGATAAAATCGGCACCTATGACGCGATCAAATCAGGGCTTGAGGACAATATTGGCCTGATCGAATTGGGCGAGGAGGAAGGCGACAGCGCCATTGTGGCAGAGGCGGAGGCGGCCCTGTCTGCTTTGGTCGAAACCGCCGCCGCGAAGGAGCTGGAGGCGCTGCTGAACGGCGAGGCGGATGCCAATGACAGCTTCCTTGAGATCAACGCAGGGGCAGGCGGCACGGAAAGCTGCGATTGGGCCTCCATGTTGGCGCGGATGTATGTGCGCTGGGCCGAAAAGCAGGGATATGAGGTTGATCTTCAATCCGGTCTCTTATGGCGAAGAGGCGGGGGATTAAATCCGCCGTTTATAAAATCTCAGGGCATAATGCCTATGGCTGGCTGAAATCGGAATCGGGCGTGCATCGACTGGTGCGGATTTCGCCTTATGACAGCTCGGCGCGGCGGCATACGTCATTTTCTTCGGTTTGGGTGTATCCCGTGGTCGATGATAATATCGAGATTGAAGTGGCCCCCAATGAAATTCGCATCGACACCTATCGCTCCTCTGGGGCGGGGGGGCAGCACGTGAACACCACCGACTCGGCCGTGCGGATCACCCATATTCCCACAGGGATCGTTGTGACCAGTTCCGAGAAATCGCAGCATCAAAACCGCGATATCGCGATGAAGGCGCTGAAATCGCGACTGTATCAGATGGAGCTTGATCGCCGCAACGCCGAGATCAACGCCGCCCATGAGGCCAAGGGTGAAGCGGGGTGGGGCAACCAGATCCGATCCTATGTTTTGCAGCCCTATCAAATGGTCAAAGACCTGCGCACTGGGTTTGAGACATCGGATACCCAAGGCGTGCTCGATGGCGAGATTGACGGGCTGATGGCCTCGGTTCTGGCGATGGATGTATCGGGCAAAAGCCGCGCGGATGCACAGGCCGAAGAGTGACGCCTGAGGCGCAATGGCGCGCCAAAGTGGCGCAATCGTATCTTAACACCTCTCTGCTGTGCGGGTTGATTAACCTCTGGACTATTCTCGGGGCGGGGTGAAATTCCCCACCGGCGGTGACAGCCCGCGAGCGCCTTGGCCGCATGGCCAAGGGTCAGCAGATTTGGTGAAACTCCAAAGCCGACGGTTATAGTCCGGATGAAAGAGAATGAGCCGTGTGTCGCGGTTGTGCGGGGGGTGACCCCCGGGCAGGCGCGTGGGCGCATG
This sequence comes from Roseicyclus sp., assembly GCA_018401385.1. Classification (GTDB taxonomy): domain Bacteria; phylum Pseudomonadota; class Alphaproteobacteria; order Rhodobacterales; family Rhodobacteraceae; genus M30B80. Next base: position 22,347 of record JAGYKZ010000020.1, on the reverse strand, counting down.
CTCACGATACGCAGACGCAACGGTCTATAGAAAGGATGACCCAAATGACGAAACCACTGAACATCGCTTTTATCAAAGCAGGTTGGCACAGCGATATTGTCAATCAAGCCTTGGTTGGCTTTGAGGCTGATATGAAGGCCTCTGGTCGGGCGTATAATCTATCCACCTATGACGTGCCGGGCGCGTTTGAAATGCCGCTTTTGGCCAAGAAATTGGGCGCAAGCGGTAAGGTTGATGCCATTGTCTGCGCGGCCCTTGTGGTCGATGGGGGGATTTACCGCCATGATTTTGTCGCCGCTGCCGTGGTCGATGGTCTGATGCAAGCGCAGCTTGACACAGGTGTTCCGACCTATTCTGTATCGCTCACCCCGCATCATTTCCACGAACACGCGGTGCATCACGATTTCTATCACGCGCATTTCGTGAAGAAAGGGGCCGAAGCCGCCCAAGCCCTGCGCATGGTCGCAGATATCGACATCTAGGCGGGCTGCACCTCAACCCAACGCAGCGGCGTGTCTTGCGCGCCGCTGCCTTTGCGCAAGACATACATCATTTCCGATCAGAATTTCGCTTGGCGTTTGCCCTGTGTCACGCTTAACCTGTCCCAGCAGGAAAGGAGACCGAGGCATGAGCGTGCAGGCCAGAACCGCTGGCCTATCACCCTTGCCGCCATTGGCGCGGATGCAGCTGTCTGATCTGACGGCGGCCTTGATCCTGAGCTGGCGTGATTTCCGCAGAAAACCGATGATCGGATTGTTTTGCCCATGTCTATGTGGTGGGGGCTGGTTGATTTACGGCAGCCTTTCGATTTTGGATATGGGCTGGTTGGCCATTCCGATCACCATGGGCTTTCCGCTGTTGGGGCCATTTCTGGCCGTGGGTCTTTATGAGGTGTCCCGCCGCTTGGAAGCGGGGGAGGTCAATTTTCGCCGCATGGATATTTTCAGCGTGATCTGGCGGCAGCGTTTGCGTCAATTGCCCTCCATGGCATGGGTGATTATCGTCTATTTTCTGTTTTGGTCGTTTTTCGCGCATATGCTGTTTGCCCTGTTCATGGGGCCATCTGTGCTGATGAATGTCACCACCAGCTATGCCTATCTGCTTCAGCCCGAAGGGGTGATGATGCTGGTGGGCACGGTGTTTGGGGCGGGGTTCGCATTGACCCTGTTTTGCCTGACAGTGATTTCCCTGCCGCTTCTCTTGGATAAAGAAGTCGATTTTGTCACCGCGATGATCAAAAGCGTTGCGGTCGTCAAAGCCAATCCAACCGTCATGCTGATTTGGGGCGCACTGATTGCTGCGCTGACGTTTGTCGCCATGCTGCCCGCGCTTTTGGGGCTGTTCTTGGTCTTGCCCGTTTTGGGCCATGCCTCGTGGCATATATATCGCCGCGCTTTTGTGCATGAGGCGGTTTGAGCCACGAAAAAACCCCGCTTGCATGGCAAGCGAGGTTTTCATGTCAGCACGGTGAAGGGCGCTTATTTCTTTTCAGGTTCCGAGGCCGCCGCCGCTGCGGGTTTTGCCGCAGGGGATGCCGCGGCAGGATTTGCGCCTGTTGCAAGCGGGTCTTCTTGACGCTGAACCGTGCCCTCAAAATGCGCGCCCGATTCAATGGCGATGGTCTTGTGGATGATGTCACCTTCCACCCGTGCGCTTGAGTGAGGCGCACCTTCAATCCGCGCACACGGCCCTTAATATGGCCATTGACAACCACATCATCGGCCAGAATTTCACCGTCAATCCGTGCGCTTTCGCCAACGGTCATGGAATGGGCGCGAATATCGCCCTTTACGGTGCCTTCAATCTGGATATCGCCTGACGTTTTCAGATTGCCAGTGATCACCAGATCAGAACTCAGCAAAGACGCCGGCGGCTTTGGTTTGGCAAGGTGCGGAAACGTGCTGCTTGCGGGTGAAGAAGCCGTGCTGGGCGCGGCGGTGCTTGCGGCACTGGCGCTTGGTGCTGCGGTTTCTTTTGGTCCAGGTTCGTTGATTTTTGATTTAGAAAACATTTCGTCCTGCCGTGATAAAGGTCATCGGGTTGATCGGAGTGCCATTCAGGCGTACCTCATAATGTAAATGGGACCCAGTTGAACGTCCTGTATTGCCCATATCACCAATTCTGTCTCCGCGCGACACACTTTCGCCACGGGTGACACGAATGCGTGACAAATGCGCGTAGCGTGTCGTATATCCCATAGCATGGCGGATTTCGATCATATTTCCATATGCGCCGCGCCGTCCTGCAAAAGTCACGACACCATCCGCTGCCGCGACCAGTGGCGTGCCAACGGGGCCTGCAAAATCCACACCTTCATGCAACCGCCGCGTGCCCATTAAATGGGTCGCGGCGATATCCAAATCCAGAGGAGCGCCGCGCCGTCCCAACAACGGGATAGGTGAAGGGAAGGGTTTCGGCGGCAATCCGGTAGAGGTTGATGGCGTCCAATTCCTCAAGCACCTCATTGGCGCGCAGTGACACGGGGTCGGGCGTGCCGTTTGACGTGGAAAAGGTGATCGGTGTCAAAGGCCCGCCTTGGCCCGAATAGCCACGGCGCACCGTATCCAAAAATGCTGTCCGTGGGCAGACCCGCCGCGCGGAACATCGCATCCAGCGGTTCCAGCGACATGGCCACGGCATCTTCGATTTGGGTGAAAATCCGCTCGTTGCGCTCTGTGGAAAGGGCGGCGGAATTCAATTCCTGGATCCGCAAGCTGCGCGCTTGCGCGATCAGATCCTGCGAGGCATCGCGCCCTTCGGCGGTTTCCTCCAATGCCTCGGTCAGCAGCGCAAGCACGTTTTCGAGATCACGTTGACGGCTTGCCGCGCTAAAGCGCAGCTCTTTCACTCGACAGTTCAGTGTTCAGTTGTGCAACCTCGCGGATGGCATTATCACGTTCGGCAATGGTGCGGCGTAGGGTGCTTTGGATCACATTGACGGCGGTTTCCAATTCGCGGCGGCGCTCCTCCGAAGCCAGCAGCTGCGATTGCATCGCTGAGACCTGCGCCATCGCCACGCCAAACCGCTCATGCGCGGCTTGCGCCTCCATCGCGCGATTGTCGCGCTCATGGGACATGGCATTGAGGCGCTCCTGATAGGCCTGCGATGCGCGCGCGACCTGATCGCGATTTGAGCCCGCATTGATGGCATCAATGAAAAACACCGCCGTTACAATCGCTGTCCATGTCGCAGCCAAGCCCGTGGTGGTGACGATGGCCGCCTGCGTCAGCGGCCTGAGGCGGACAAACCGTGTGCCAGTTTCGGATTTCAGAAACAGCCGTTTCTCAGGCAAATACCGATCAATGCGTGGTTTGCGCGCTCAATCAATCGCAATTTCAATGTTTCAGTCCCCTGTCGTTCGTGCAGGCGCTGTGCCGCGCTTAATGTCCACCCCGTAAAATCCATCCACCGCATAAAACCCCAAACCATCCCCATAGGTTTAGGGTGATGGCGGTCTTAAACTTAGGGGATTGGGCGGGGCGGCTCAATAATTTTGCGCCCATCAGGCCGAATATTTGGGCAGATGCGGTGGTTTTGGGCGGGTTTTGCCGATCTTGCGCCTATTTTTCGGACAGTGGCCAGTAAAAATCGGGCGGGATGCCTGCTTCGGCACGTTTTTCCTCGTTGAATGGCGGTTTGAGCGCGCCGTGGAAATACCGCCGCACGAGGGTATGAAACGCATCTTTTGGGTCCATATTTTCGCGCCCGCACAGGAAATGGAACCATTTGCTGCCATAGGCGACATGATGCACCTCTTCGGCATAGATGACGTTCAGCGCAGCAACGGCCGCTTGGGCCGCGCCATCCTCCTTGGGGCGCTTGAAAATCTCGATCATGGATGGGGTGACATCGAGACCGCGCGCCTCCAGCACCATGGGAACTACGGCCAAGCGCCCCATGAAATCTGTGGCCGTATCTTGGGCGGCACGCCACATTCCCGCATGGGCAGGCAATGCGCCATAATGGCTGCCCATCATCTCAAGACATTCGGACAACAGATTGAAATGTTTGGATTCTTCATCAGCTGATTTGACCCAGTCGTCATAGAATCCCATCGGCATTGGCATGTCAGAAAACCGCGCGATGATATCCCAATGCAGGTCCACTGCGTTCAACTCGATATGCGCCACGGCGTGCAGGATCGCGATGCGCCCCTCGGGCGTGCCGGGTTTGCGCTTGGGCACATCGCGCGGATCCAACAAAACGGGGTCCGCAGGGCGCGCGGGGTGATCGGGTGGGATGGCCCGCCCAAGAGGCACCGCCGCACCCGCCGCCCGCGCGGCAAACCACTGCGCCGCGCAGGCCCGCGACAGCGCGCATTTTTCCTTTGCGTTGGGGGTTGTGAGAACCGCCACCGCCATTTCACTCAAGGTTTCGGGGATATTATGCGCCGTCATGGGGTGGAGGATTAATCCAAGGATGTCACCGCGTCCAGCACCGCCTCGACATGACCGGGCACTTTGACCTTGCGCCAGATTTGCGCAATCCGCCCTGTGCCATCCACCAGATAGGTGCAGCGCTCGATCCCCATGTATTTTTTGCCATACATGGATTTTTCCACCCACGCGCCGTATTGCTCGCAGACATCGTTGTTCTCATCGGAGGCAAGGATGACACCGAGATCATATTTGGCGACGAATTTATCGTGTTTGGTCACGCTGTCTTTGGAAATACCAATCACCACAGCGCCTGCGGCTGCGAATGCGTCAGCGGCTTCGGTAAAGCCTTGCGCTTCCTTGGTGCAGCCCGATGTGTCATCTTTCGGGTAGAAATAAAGAACCACTTTTTTTGGCTTTTGAGCCGAGAGGCTGATTTCACCGCCGCCATCGCGGGGCAAGATGAAATCGGGGGCAGTGCTGCCAATCTCTAACATTTGATCACGTCCTTTTTCGCTAAATCTGCGCTTAATTTTACCAAGTGCCAACTATTTTGCACAAGGCTGCGGCAAAGCGGCCGCTCCAAGGGGTTTTCCTGACTGTGATTGCAAGCTAGGTGAATTGCAGAGAAGATAAAGAGCCGCGTGAAAAAACGCGAGACCCCGCGTGGCACACAGACCGAGACCTGACAGAATGACCCTGATCCCGTGACCCCAAACAAAGATCAAGACACCCCTGCTCAACCCACCTCGCGCAAAGGGCGTGCGGGGGGGCATTGGCTGCTTTGGGGGGGGGCTTTGATTTTTCTTGTTCTGTTGCTGGGGCTTGGCGGGGTCTATTTGCGCCTGATGCAGGGGCCGCTCACCCTGCCGCCCGCGCTGCAATCGCGTATTCTTGCACAGATACAGGCGGGGATGCCGCAAAGTGATCTGAGCCTGCGTGATGTCTCCATCGCTCTTGACGAGACGGGCCACCGCGCCGTTGTGGTGATTGACCAAATCGAGCTGCGCGATACGGCGGGCTTGCGCGCCGCGTTCCCGCAGCTGTCGTTCATATTCAATGGTGGTGCGCTGCTGCGGGGGCAAATTGTGCCTATTCGGGCCGAGATGCGTGGGGCCAGCCTGTTGCTTGAGCGTGACGAGACGGGCGGGATTGATCTGGCCTTCGCCACCAACCAAGAGGCCGCCCGCGCCGATCTGGCCGAGACCATGGCGGGGTTCGATCGGATGTTTTCAGACCCGCGCTTTGCACAATTTGAGCACGCAACGGGACGCGAGATCACCATTTCGCTGCGCGATGCTGTCACGGGACGGGCCTTGATCATTGAAAATGGACAGATGCGCTTGGCCCGTCAGGGTGCGGATTTGGTTTTGGGCGTCAGCGCTGGGTTGGAAACCGCACAGGGGGTGGGGCGGATTTCCTTGATCGCCACGCGCGATGGTGTGGCGCGGAAAACCGAATTGCGTATAAATTTCAATGACATTGCCGCCGGAGAAATCTCTCTTGCCTCGCCGGCGCTGCGATGGCTTGATCTTTTATCCGCCCCGCTCTCGGGCAGCATTGCGACAGAGCTGCGCGATGCGCAGGGGGTGGGTGATCTGGATGTGCGCCTTGATCTGGGGGCAGGCGAATTGGCGCTTGAAGGCGCGGCGCAGCCCTTGCCCTTTGGCGGCATCACGACCGAGTTTCGCTATGACGCGGATCAGGGGCGGCTGGATCTCGACCGTTTGACGGTCGATGCGCGGGATTTGGATTTTAGCGCCACAGGCACTGCGATGATTTCGCCTGACGGCACGGATATCACGACCGAATTGGCGCTGCGCGACATCATGATCAACCCGCGTGACCAATTCGATGCGGGCTTGATGTTTCCACAAGGCGAAGCCGCCTTTGATCTCACGCTTGGTGCGGAGCCGCGCCTTGACCTGACCCGCGCTGTGATCCGCGCCGAAGGGTTTGACCTGCTGGCCCAAGGCCATGCGATTGCGCGGCCAGATGGCATGGCGGTTGATGTGACGGCGCAGGTTGCGACCATGAATATGCGCGATGTGCTGACCTATTGGCCCTTGGATGCCCTGCCCAATACGCGCGATTGGATTGATCGCAATCTGCATCAGGGGCGGGCGCGGGATCATGTGGCGCATATCTGCCCGGCCCCCCGTTGCCGCCCGCGCGAATGTGGATGTCACCTTCGCTATGACGGGTTGGACCTCAGCCCGCTGCGCGATATGCCACCCTTGCGCAATCTGTCGGGGCGTTTCACCTTGAGGGCCGCGCCTGACCATCACAGGCGCGCAAGGGGTGGTGCGGGCAGCCACGGGGGCCGATGTTGCCGTGCCGAATGCGCGCTTCGTGGTCGCGCGATACGCGCCCGCGCGAACCTGCGGCGCAACTGGATTTGGAGATTGCAGGGGGTATTCCCGATATTCTGACGCTGTTTGCGGGGCCGCCCGTCAATCTTTTTGCACAGGAGGGGCGTCTGGACCCGAAACCTTGGCCACGGGACAGGCGCGTTTGTCTGGGCGCATTGACCTGTTTGGTCGAGCGCCAACCGATGGAGGAGATGCGGTGGATATCGCGGGCGCGCTTGCCGAGGTGGCCTCAGGATCGGCTTGTTCCCAATCGCCTGTTGGAGGCGGAAGGAGGCGCTCGATCTGCGGATCACCTCTGCCGATGGGGTGATCATCTCGGGCCGATGCACGGCGATCGCCAGCCCCTATCGGGCCAATGGCAGCGGCCGACCTGCGCCGCGTTTCCCCTCAGTCCATGCTCACCGCGCAAATGCCACTCTCATCCACGGTTTCTGGCCGCCTTGGTCTGGGCTTTGCGGGGGGATGGTGGCGGGCGCGGGGGTGATGGATATTTCCGGTGGCCCTTTGGGGCCAGACGCGCTTTCCTGCAGATGGCGCTGCGTTCCCATTGCAGGGGTTGATCTTGCCATCGGGCACTGGGATGGGCCAAGGCAGGGCGGGGAGGCGATTTGGCACTGGAGATCACCTTGGGAGAAGCGCCGCGCCTTGAGGCGTTTCGCCTTGCAGGGGCGGGGCTATTGGCCGAAGGCAGGGGCGATTTGACCCCACAAGGCCAGCTTGAGCAGCTGCGCCTGAGCCGCTTTGCAATCGAAGATTGGTTGGATGTAACGGGCAATTTGCGCCCCCAAGGCGTGGGGCAACCCCCTGAGATCGAGATCATCTCAGGCCGTATGGATTTGCGTGGCCTGCCGCAATCCGCACCACCGATTCAAGCGGCGCGTGGCCCGCTGTTGGTGATGCTGGATGAATTGCGCATTGGCGATGGCCTTGCGCTGCGTGATTTGCGCGCAGAGTTGAGCCAAGGCGGTGGCGGGCTGGCGGGTGCCTATCGCGGGCAGCTGAATGGCGCGGTTGCGGTGGAGGGTGCGCTTGCCCCCTTGCAGGGCGGGGGTGTCGATATCCGAATGCGCGCGCAGGATGGCGGCGCGGTGCTGCGCAGCGCGGCTGTGACGCGCAATCTTTATGGGGGGGCGATGGATCTGCATCTCCAATCGCCCCGTGGATCGCGTCTCTATGAGGGGCGGTTGCAGATCACCAACCCGCGGATGCGCGATGCGCCCGTCATGGCGGAGCTGCTGAACGCGGTTTCTGTCATCGGCCTGCTCGAACAGCTCAGTGGCGATGGGATCAATTTGGGCGAGGTGGATGTGCGCTTTAATATGGAACCATCCAAAGTGACCGTGCATCAAGGCACCGCGATTGGTCCCTCCTTGGGCATCAGTATGGATGGTGTCTATCAGATGGATGCGCGGCTCTTGGATTTTCGCGGTGTCTTGACCCCGCTTTATGCGCTGAACGGTATTGTGGGTGGCATTTTCGCCCGCCGTGACGAGGGGCTTTTTGGCTTTAATTTTCGCCTCAATGGCCCCCCCGATGATCCAGATGTGCGGGTCAATCCCTTGTCGATCTTAGTGCCAGGGATATTGCGCGATTTGATGCGCCCGCAACTTGAAGCAGATACCGAATAAACCTGTCCCGGTCTTGGGGCGATAAGTAAGGGGTCATGCAGGCTCATGCGACTTGACGATTTTGATTTTCACCTCCCCGATGAATTGATTGCCACACGACCCGCAAAACCGCGCTCCTCGGCGCGGCTGCTTTATGCGCAGGGCGATACGATCCGCGATGCGATTGTGCGCGATTTGCCAGAATTTCTACGCAAAGGTGATCGCCTGATTTTGAATGACACCCGCGTGATCCCCGCACGGCTGCGCGGCACCCGCAGTCGGGACAGCGCGCAAGGCCGCGTGAGCGCAAAGATCGAAGTCACCTTGCTGGAGCCACAGGCCGATGGCACATGGTCCGCATTGGCCAAGCCGCTGCGCAAATTGGGTTTGGGGGAGGTCGTGGAATTTTCCGCTGATTTCAGTGCCGAAGTGGCAAGCCTTGAGGGGGGATTGCGGCTGCGCTTTAACCTTGGGGGCGATGATTTTGATGCCGCGCTGAACGCGGCAGGTGCGATGCCCTTGCCGCCCTATATCGAGGCGAAACGCCCCGCAGATGCGCAAGACCGCGAAGATTATCAAACCATCTGGGCCAAACGCCAAGGGGCGGTTGCGGCCCCCACCGCAAGCCTGCATTTTGACGAGGGGCTTATGGTGGCGTTGCGCGCGCATGGGGTCGAGATGAGCTTTGTCACCCTCCATGTCGGGGCAGGCACATTTCTGCCCGTAACGGTGGATGATGTCACCACCCATAAAATGCACGCTGAATGGGGCGAGGTCTCACACAAGCCGCCGATGAGATGAACGCCACCCGTGCCGCAGGCGGGCGGATCATCCCCAGTGACGGCACAACCGCCTTGCGCTGATTGAAATTACGCTGCCACCGAAAACGGGGAGATGCGCCCCTTTCTGGCGACACGGATATTTTCATTTACCCCCAGCTACCGCTTCAAGATCACTTCCGTGTGGTGGATGGGCTGATGACCAATTTCCACCTGCCCAAATCAACCCTGATGATGCTGGTCTCCGCGCTGATGGGTGCGGATCGGATCCGTGCGATTTATGACCATGCCATCACAGGGCGCTATCGTTTCTTCTCCTATGGGGATGCCTCCCTGTTAATCGGGTCGCAGACGTGACAGGATAAGGCGTGAACGCGCCATATGTTTGGCGCGGCGCAGCTTAAGGATCGCCTATGTTGGTCGTGTTGCGAAATTCATGGGCCTTGTTGTTGGGCATCATGCTTTTGATGGTCGGAAACGGCCTTCAAGGCACGCTTCTCGGTGTGCGCGGCGAGATTGAGGGCTTTTCGACCTTCGAGATGTCCGTGGTGATGTCGGCCTATTTCGCGGGGTTTTTGATCGGCTCCAAAATGGGGGCGGAAATGATCCGCCGCGTGGGCCATATCCGCACCTTTGCTGCGCTTGGTTCGATTATTTCCGCGGTGCTGATCCTGTATCCTGTGCTGCCAGATCCGATTGCATGGACGGTGCTGCGTCTGATCATTGGGGCCTGTTTCGCGGCTGTTTATGTGACGGCGGAATCGTGGCTGAACAATGCCGCCACAAACGAGACCCGTGGACAGACCCTGTCGGTCTATCTGGTGGTGCAGATGGTGGGGATTGTCAGTGCGCAGATGCTGCTGAACCTTGGCGATCCTTCGGAGTATTTCCTGTTTGTGGTTCTGTCTGTTCTGGTGTCGCTGAGTTTCGCGCCGATTTTGCTGTCGGTGACGCCCACCCCCGCCTTCGAGACCGCAAAACCAATGAGCTTGATGGATGTGTTGAAAATCTCGCCGCTCGGTGTGGTCGGCACGTTTTTGATGGGCGGTGTTTATTCGGCCATGTTCGGCATGGCGGCGGTCTTTGGCACGCAGGCGGGCCTACCGCTTGGTCAATTGTCGATTTTCGTTTCCTCCTTTTATGTGGGCGGATTGGTGCTTCAATTCCCCATCGGCTGGATTTCGGACCGGATGGATCGCCGTCTTTTGATCCTGATCTTGGCGGTGATTTGTGGCTTTGCCGCCTTGCTTGGTGCCCTGAGCGGGAGCGTGTTCTGGGTCTTGGTCACAGCGGCGTTTTTTATCGGGGGCATGGCCAACCCGCTTTACGCGCTGCTGATCGCCTATGTGAATGATTTTCTGGAGGTGGAGCAAATGCCCGCCGCAGGGGGGCGTTTGCTGTTTGTGAACGGGGTCGGGGCGATTTTTGGCCCGATCGTTGTGGGTGTGATCATGCAGGCCGCAGGACCGCTGGGGTTCTTCTATTTTATTGCGGGTCTGGTCAGTCTGCTTGCGCTTTATGCGGCCTATCGCATGACCGTGCGCCCCGCGCCCACCGTGGAGGATACCGGCAGCTATGCGCCCGTTTTGCCCTCCGCCTCGCCCGTTGTGGTGGGCTTGGCGCAAGAGATGTTCGCCGATTCCACCCTTGAGGAGAGCCAAGAGGAAAGCGACACGCTTCCCCCCGCCGCCTGATCGTGCCATGCTGTCACTGATGGTGGCAGCGCAACAAGGTCGCGAGGGGAGAGCAGCGTATGGCAGACGTAACCTTCGCCAAGGAGATTACCGCTTTTTGGCTCAAGGCGGGTCCAGAGGCATGGTATCGCCGTGATGATGCCTTTGATGCGGATATCCGCAAGCGGTTCATGGCGGCATGGCAAGATGCGGCAAAAGGGGCAATGGATGATTGGATGGGCACCCCATCCACGGCCTTGGCGCTGATGATCCTGCTGGACCAATTCCCGCGCAATATGTTTCGCGCAGACCCGCGCGCCTTTGCAACAGATGCACAGGTTTTGGGGTTGGCCAAAGAGGCGCTTGCCGCGGGCCATGATTTGGCCACGCCCGAGCCAGAGCGACAGTTTTTCTATCTTCCTTTCATGCATTCCGAGGATTTGGCGGATCAAACCCGCGCGATTGATCTGATCGCCACACGGATGCCAGACACGGGGCAGGGCAATGTGATCCATGCCCGTGCCCATGCTGAAATTATCCGCCGCTTTGGCCGTTTCCCCTATCGCAACGCAGATTTGGGTCGGGAGATGACCCCAGAAGAGCAGGCCTTTTTGGATGCGGGGGGGTATGGCGCGGTGGTGCGGGCGTTGCAGGATGGTTAGACAGATTGCGGTGCCGCGTGAGATGGTTTAGAGATAGTTTAACGTTGAACCATTTCGAATCCCACCCCGTATTGCGTGGTGCGCCTTGTAGGAGATTTTGCTTATGTCCAGTCAAGATTTCGATGTGATCGTCATCGGCGCAGGCCCTGGGGGCTATGTGGCCGCGATCCGCGCCAGCCAATTGGGGCTGAAGGTCGCGATTGTGGAGCGCGAACATATGGGGGGGATTTGTCTCAACTGGGGCTGTATCCCGACCAAGGCGATGTTGCGCTCCTCCGAGGTGTTTCACCTGATGCACCGTGCCAAGGAATTTGGCCTAAAGGCGGAGGGCATTTCGTATGATCTGGATGCGGTCGTGAAACGCTCGCGCACTGTGGCCAAGCAGCTGAATTCCGGCGTGGGCCATTTGATGAAAAAGAACAAAGTTACCGTGGTGATGGGCGCGGCCACACTGCCCGCCAAAGGCAAGGTTGAAGTTAAGGCCGAGGATGGCGTGAAGAGCTTGACCGCCAAGCATATCATCCTTGCGACAGGTGCGCGCGCGCGTGAATTGCCGGGGTTGGAGGCAGATGGAAAGCGCGTTTGGGCCTATAAATCGGCACTGACCCCACCGCATATGCCGAAAAAATTGCTGGTGATCGGCTCGGGCGCGATTGGGATTGAATTTGCAAGTTTCTACAACACGCTTGGCGCAGAAACCACAGTTGTCGAGGTGATGGATCGCATCCTACCTGTGGAAGATGCCGAGATTTCCGCCTTTGCCAAAAAGGCCTTTGAAAAACAGGGGATGAAAATTCTGCAAAAGGCGGTGGTCAAGAAACTGGATCGCGCCGCCGATAAGGTGACCGCGCATATCGAAATGGGCGGCAAGGTCGAGACGCAGGAATTCGATACGGTGATTTCCGCCGTGGGTATTGTCGGCAATGTTGAGGGCTTGGGCCTAGAGGCGCTTGGGGTGAAAATTGACCGCACCCATGTGGTGACGGATGAATATTGCCGCACGGGCGTAGACGGGCTTTATGCCATTGGCGATGTCGCAGGCGCGCCGTGGCTTGCGCATAAGGCCAGCCACGAGGGCGTGATGGTCGCGGAGATGATCGCGGGGCGCAAGGTGCATGCGGTGAAGCCTGAGAGCATCGCAGGCTGCACCTATTGCCATCCGCAAATCGCCTCGGTCGGTCTGACCGAAGAAAAGGCAAAAGCCGCGGGTTATGCGGTGAAAGTGGGCCGTTTCCCCTTTATCGGCAATGGCAAGGCGATTGCCTTGGGCGAGCCGGAGGGGCTGATAAAAACCGTGTTTGACGCCAAAACAGGCGAATTGTTGGGCGCGCATATGGTGGGTGCTGAGGTTACCGAATTGATCCAAGGCTATGTGGTGGGCCGCAAGCTTGAAACCACCGAAGAAGACCTGATGGAAACCGTGTTCCCGCATCCGACCTTGTCGGAAATGATGCATGAGGCGGTTTTGGACGCTTACGGGCGCGCCATCCACATCTGAACGCGACACTCAGAGTAAACGATCTGCGCGCGCGCGATTTTTGCGCGCGCATTTTGTTCTGTTCCTAGACGCCTCCTCACCCTATGAATATCAGGAATTAGGTATAATTTTAGGCTCAGTGATGACGGCGCAGATTTTGATCTTGATCCCGAATGCGGGCATGGTGGCGACTGAATTTATGAAATCGCTTATCGGCGCGACCCAACTGTTTCGGACGGCGCGTGTATCCTTTGCGATCAAAACCTATGAATTCTCGGACATTGTGATGTCGCGCAATTACCTGCTGTCCTTCTTCATGTCGCATCCTGATTTCACCCATGCGCTGTTTTTGGACAGTGATCTTAGCTTTTCGGGCGATCAGATTTTACGACTGTTGCAATTTGACGAAGATTTCACTGTGGCGGCCTATCCGCGCCGCAAGCTTCGGTTGCAGGCTTTTCATGATCTTGTTTTGCAAAATGCCGCGCGTCCCGAAGATGAAAGGCTGACCCCGCAACAGCTTTTTGCGCGCGCCAATGGCTATGTTCTGCAATATGGGCCACCTTCAGGTCACGATTTCGTTCTCAAGCGCCGCGATGGGTTTGTCACCGTGCCTGGGCTGGGGCTTGGATTTTCCCTCATGCGCCGCGCCGTGCCAGAGCAGATGATCGAGACAGGACAGGCGGCCGCGCTGCCGCGTCAGGCCAGCCATTCGTTTCGTGAATTGAAAGGCTTCTGGGATTTCTTTGGCCATATCACTGACGCACAGGGCAGTTACAAATACGGTGAGGATCAAAGTTTCTGCCAAAGGTGGGTCTTTGGTGTTGGTGGGGATATCTGGATGGACGAAAGTGCCAAGCTTGGCCATCATGGCATCTCTGGATTTCCGGGCGATTTCACGGTGGAGCCGCCGTTCAATCAGCGCTGAGCCGCGCTTGACATAGGATGATGTTTCGTTTTTGTTCTCGCCATCGCAAGAGGGCGTTCGGGTGACTGGCGCACAGGCGCGTTCGCCCTAGGTAGACAGGCGAGGCAGCGGTTCAGGATCGGGCGGGCAAATGGCGGATTTGAAGAAAATCGAAGTGCGCGGCGCGCGCGAGCATAATTTGAAAAATATCGATGTTGATATTCCGCGTGATCAGTTGACCGTGATCACCGGCCTGTCGGGGTCTGGTAAATCCTCGCTTGCCTTTGACACGATCTATGCCGAAGGGCAGCGCCGTTATGTCGAAAGCCTCAGCGCCTATGCGCGGCAATTCCTTGATATGATGCAAAAGCCTGATATGGATCATATCTCGGGCCTGTCACCTGCGATTTCCATTGAGCAGAAAACCACCTCGAAAAATCCCCGTTCTACGGTGGCCACGGTGACCGAGATTTACGACTATATGCGCCTGTTGTTTGCGCGTGTCGGCACCCCCTATAGCCCCGCCACGGGCCTGCCCATCGAGGCGCAGCAGGTGCAGGATATGGTCGACCGCATTATGGGCATGGAGGAGGGGACGCGCGCCTATCTTTTGGCCCCGATTGTGCGCGACCGCAAAGGCGAATATCGCAAAGAAATGTTGGAGCTGCGCAAGCAAGGATTTCAGCGGGTCAAGGTGGATGGTGTCTTTTACGAATTGGAAACCCCGCCCGCCTTAGACAAAAAATTCCGTCATGATATCGATGTGGTGGTCGACCGCATCGTGGTGCGTGCAGGCAGTGAGACCCGTCTGGCCGACAGTCTGCGCACCGCGCTTGATCTGGCCGATGGGATTGCCATTCTGGAGACCGCCGCGAAAGAGGGCGATCCCGAACGGATCACATTTTCGGAGAATTTTGCCTGTCCCGTATCAGGCTTTACCATTCCAGAAATTGAGCCGCGTCTGTTTTCGTTTAACGCGCCTTTTGGGGCCTGTCCGTCTTGTGATGGGTTGGGGCATGAGCTGTTTTTTGATGAGCGGCTGATGGTGCCCGATGTGACGCTCAGTTTGGCCGATGGGGCCATTGCGCCATGGCGCAAGGGGAAATCGCCCTATTTTCTGCAAACCATCGAGGCGATTGCCCGTCATTACGGCTTTGACCCCAAGGCGCAATGGAAAGACCTGCCCGTTTCGGTGCAGGAGGTGTTTTTGCGCGGCTCTGGCGCGGAGGAAATCGCCTTTCGCTATGATGAGGGCGGGCGGGTCTATCAGGTCTCACGCGTGTTCGAGGGGGTGATCCCCAACATGGAACGCCGCTATCGTGAAACTGACAGCGCGTGGATCCGGGAGGAATTTGAACGCTATCAAAACAACCGTCCCTGTGGTGCCTGTGGCGGGCATCGCCTGCGGGCGGAGGCACTCGCCGTGAAAATCGGCGGCCTTCATGTGGGCGAGGTGGTGCAAATGTCCATCCGTCAGGCCTATGATTGGATCGGCACCGTGCCAGCGGCCTTGAGCACGCAGAAAAACGAAATCGCCCGCGCCATTCTGAAAGAAATCCGCGAACGGCTTGGGTTTCTCAACAATGTGGGTCTAGATTACCTGACCCTATCGCGCAATGCGGGCACGCTGTCGGGTGGCGAAAGTCAACGCATCCGTTTGGCCAGCCAGATCGGGTCAGGGCTGACGGGGGTGCTGTATGTGCTTGATGAACCTTCGATTGGCCTGCATCAGCGCGACAATTCCCGCCTTCTGGATACGCTGAAAAACCTGCGCGATCAGGGCAACACGGTCATCGTTGTTGAACATGACGAAGAAGCCATCCGCGAGGCGGATTATGTGTTGGATATTGGTCCCGGTGCAGGGTGCATGGCGGCAAGTTGTGGCCTCTGGCACGCCCGCCGAAATCATGGAAAACCCTGCTTCGGTCAGGGCAATATCTGTCGGGCAGCCGCGGGATTGCCGTGCCGCAAGAACGGCGCGGGCAAAAAAGGGCGGCAAAGCCGTGACCGTGGTCAATGCGACAGGCAATAACCTGCAAGGGGTGAGCGTGGATTTCCCGCTTGGAAATTCGTCTGCGTCACGGGGGTGTCGGTGGGGGCAAATCCACCCTGACGATTGAAACCCTGTTCAAGACCGCCTCGGCGCGGCTCAACGGGGCGCGGCAAACGCCTGCGCCCTGCGGGACCATCAAAGGGCTAGAGCATCTTGATAAGGTGATCGACATTGACCAACGCCCGATTGGGCGCACGCCACGCTCGAACCCCGCGACCTACACGGGCCTTCACGCCAATCCGCGATTGGTTCGCGGGCCTGCCGAAGCCAAGGCGCGCGGCTATAAGCTAGGGCGGTTCAGCTTTAACGTCAAAGGTGGACGCTGCGAAGCGTGCCAGGCGATGGGGGTCATCAAGATCGAGATGCATTTCCTGCCCGATGTCTATGTCGAATGCGAGACCTGCAAGGGGAAGCGGTATAACCGCGAAACCCTTGAGGTGACGTTCAAGGGCAAAAGCATTGCTGATGTTCTGGATATGACCGTGGAAGACGCACAAGAATTTTTCAAAGCGGTGCCGTCCATCCGCGAAAAAATGGACGCGCTGATGCGCGTGGGGCTTGGCTATATCAAGGTGGGCCAACAGGCGACCACCTTGTCAGGCGGCGAGGCGCAGCGCGTGAAATTGTCCAAGGAATTGAGCAAACGCGCCACGGGCCGCACGCTGTATATCTTGGACGAACCGACCACTGGCCTGCATTTCGAAGATGTGCGCAAGCTGTTGGAAGTGCTGCATGAATTGGTTGATCAGGGCAATTCAGTCGTGGTGATTGAGCACAATCTTGATGTGATCAAAACCGCTGATTGGCTGATTGACATCGGCCCCGAAGGGGGGGATGGCGGTGGGCAGGTCGTGGCCACAGGCACGCCCGAAGATGTGGCGCAGGTGCAGGCCTCGCACACGGGGCGGTATCTTGCACCCATGCTTGGCTCTGCGCGCGTCACGGCGGCGCAATAGGGCGGTTTTGCTTTATTTGTTTTGGTATTGTCACGCGCGCTGAGTATGCTGTGCGCTGACGGATGCGTATTTCACGAAGGGATAAAGACATGGCTGCACGCGTTTCCATTGCACTCTCACTGGGCTTGATCGCAGGCGGGGCTGCCCCCGCATTGGCTCAGGATTTCTGTGGCGGGATTGGGGCCATGGGTCTTTGGGCCAATGGCACCGAGGCCGCATCAGATCTGAGCCAATCAAGCGCGGCGTTTGATTTAACGGGTCTGGGCCTATCTGCGGGCAATCAGGCGGTGGGGCTGTTTACACTGTCGCAACCGGCCAATGTGCGCCTGGAGGCGATGGGGCAGGGCGCGCTGGACCCTGTGCTCGACCTGTATGATGAAACGGGCCGCTTGATCCTTAATGATGATGACAGCGGCGGCAACCTTGCCGCGCGCGGGGAGTTGGATCTGGCCGCGGGGCGCTATTGCGTGGCGGTGCGTAATTTCTCGGGCATGGCGGGCGCGGTTGATCTGCGCATTGGCCTCAGCAATCGGGATATGGCCCTGACCATGGGCCTTGATGGCGGCACAGGCAGTTTCGCGGGCGTCACCCCCTGCACATCTGATACATCAGCAACCCCCCTTGGCGCGGTTGCCTTGTCGGCAGAGGCGCTTGGCGCAGGGGTCAGCGCGACACATTCAGTGTCCGAAGTGCCCTATTACCGCTTCGCGCTGTCCGCCCCCAGTGCGGTAACGATCCAAGCGATGAACGAAACGGCAGATCCCTATATCTATCTTTACGGCGGGGATGGGCGGCTGTTGGCGGAAAATGACGATTTCCGCGGTCTCGACAGTCAGATTGATATGGCCGATCCGTTGCCTGCGGGGGAATATTGCATCGCCATGCGCGCCTTGTCGGACCCCGATGCCCCTGTGACGGTCAGCTTGCAAAGCTATGACCCGTTGCGTGCCATGCAGCAGATGTATGAATCGCTTGAGGCAAGCCCCCCCATTGGGGGCGGCTATCCGATCACGGATCTAGGGGCGATATCGGGCCAAGTGGTGCGCGATGTCAGCATCACGGGAAAGGCGCAATGGTTTCTGGTGTCGCTGCCAGAAGATGGGTTGATCTTGGTCGATGCGGTGGCGATGGGGAATTCCGATCCAATCTTGGCGCTGTTTGACGCGGTTGGGCGCGAATTGGCCTATAATGATGACAGCGGCACGGGGTTGGACAGCCAAATCGCCCAACCTTTGGGCGCGGGCAGTTATCTGGTGGGCCTGCGCCAATATGACAGCAACGCGGGCATGGTGCGTTTGGTGATGCAGCGTTTTGTGGCGGTGAATTAGGCCATTTCGGCCCCGTTCATCTGGCCCCGTCAGAGGCGGCAAGTGCCGTGATGATGGAGCCAAAATCCGCCGCGCGCAGCGAGGCCCCGCCGACCAATGCGCCATCCACATTTTCAAGCGCGAAAATCGCGGCGGCATTGTTGGGCTTGACCGACCCGCCATAAAGCAGCGGCACGGTCTGTGCGAGATTTGCGCCATAGCGCGCGCCCAGATTGGCGCGCATGGCATCATGTATCTCGGCAATATCCGACAATTCGGGGACAAGCCCCGTGCCAATGGCCCAAATCGGCTCATAGGCCACCACAAGTGGCACTTGATCGGGCAGGGAGGCGTCAAGCTGCGCTTCAACCACCGTGCGGGCCTGCCCCGCGCGCCGTTCCGCTTCGCTTTCGC
Source organism: Roseicyclus sp. (assembly GCA_018401385.1). Lineage (GTDB taxonomy): Bacteria > Pseudomonadota > Alphaproteobacteria > Rhodobacterales > Rhodobacteraceae > M30B80. Next base: position 3,763 of record JAGYKZ010000020.1, on the reverse strand, counting down.
CCAAACAGATGATCGGGATCAGCCCCGCATCCTGCGCCGCTTCGGCCTGTGCGCGCACGGCTGCATCTGTTTCGCCGTGATCCGCGCGCCGCTCGGAATGACCGACAATGACATAGCTGCCCCCCGCATCGCGCAGCATGGGCGCGGAAATATCGCCCGTATGCGCGCCATTTGGGGACGGGTGACACGACTGTCCGCCAAGCGCTATCGCGCTGCCCGAAAGCCGCACACTGGCCGCCGCCAGCAGCGTGGCAGGCGGGCAGATCGCGATATCCACGGGCTGCGCTGCGCGGAAATCATGGGCCAGTTGATCCAATTCGGCCAAGGCCGCCATCAGGCCGTTCATCTTCCAATTTCCTGCGGCAAGTTTTCTGCGCATCATGCTTTCCCTTTATCTTTGTGCTTATGGGTGGCAAGGAAGCAGGGATGGGTCAAGCGAATATGGGGTGGTCCGCGTGATGATACCGCAAATTGATTTTCAAAAAATGGTCGATGGCGCCCCCGCCACACGGGATGCGATTGCCCGTGGCGCGCGTGAGGTGGGGTTTTTGACCCTTGCCAATACCCCGATCCGCGCGGCCGAGGTGACGGATTTGGTCAGGCTTTACCGTGCCTTCTTTCATCAAGCGGATGCTGCAAAGGCCCCCGTGGATATGGCGCGCACAGGGGCCAATCGAGGATGGGGCGCGTCCAAATCTGAACAGGTCGATCCAAATGCCAACCCCGATTACAAACAGGTGTTCGATTGCGGTCTGCCCGTGTCCGCAGATCACCCGATGGCCGCGCTGCCCGTTTATGCGCCCAATCTATGGCCCGCCGCGCCCGAGGGGTTTCAGGCCGCAGTCGAGGGGTATTTCACCAAGGCGCGCGCTGTGGCCCTTGCCCTTCTTGGCGCGATTGCGGATGCCATTGGCCATGACAAAGGCTATTTCGCGGATAAGTTCGATCATCCCATGGCCTTGCTGCGCGCGAATTTCTATCCGCCTCGCCCCGATTGGGCAGGGGAAAAGGATTTTGGCATCGCCGCCCATACCGATTACGGCTGTCTGACCCTATTGGCGACCGATGGTCAGGCCGGGCTGGAGGTGGAAATGCGCGATGGCACGTGGGCGCCTGTCGCGGTCGAGCCAGGTGTATTCGTGATCAATTTTGGCGAAATGCTGGAAATGTGGAGCGCGGGTGGGGTCAAGGCCACCTTGCACCGTGTCACGGGCGGCCCGCAGGAGCGCATCTCGATCCCGATGTTCTTCAACCCCAATTTTGACGCCAATGTCGCGCCCGCCTGCACCGATCAGGTGATCCGTGCAGGCGACCACCTCAGCCGCCGCTATGCCGAGACCTATGTGCATATGAAAACGGCCTAAGGAGCCATCAGCGCGGCAAGGATTTCTGCGCGGCTTTCCTCAATCTCTTGCGCAGTCTTGGTGGTTGAGTAGCCGCCTGTTGTCGTGCCCCATAACTGACTGCAAAACGGGCGCTCGGGGCCGTCATACCGCCATCCGCGGAAATGTTCAGGCACGAACATATAGGCGGGATACACATAAAGACCGCGCGCCAAATCCCGATGGCGCTTGAAAAACTGCCGTAACCTGAAATTTCCTGATCCTTTCCATGGCTTTGGCAAGGTGGCTGGATCTGATTGCGACAGCTCCTCGATCAAAGCGGCGAGAATAGGATGGCCCTTGGGGCTGCCCAGAATGGGGCAAAGCAGGCCCTTTTTGCGAGGCATACCATGGGTGTCGCACACCTCGTTTTCCACTTCACGGCAGGTGAATGGGCCTTGATGGTGAAGAAGCTCATGGACGGGGCGCAGGCAGATTGAATCCGTTTCAGGAATGATCCCGCCAAATTCATAGAGAATTTCATAGCGCATCAAATCCGACACGCCCGCATATTCACCTTGCCGAAAATATTCGGTGATCTGCGCGTGGCATTTGAATTTGTGTCCCGTCAAAAACCGATTGTCATATAGTGTATAGTCCCAATCGGGATGCACATCGCGCCATGTTTTCATCCATTGAAGCGGTGGGTCAAGCGGGCCAATCCAGATTTGCCCAAGCCGTTTGTCGACCGTTTGCGAAGCAGACATCAGAGGCCTTTCATCTCCCATCGCTTGTCATCCCACCCTTTTCCAAATGGAATTTGGGGGACAAAAATTGTCTGACAGCCTTTGGTAAAGGGGGCGAGTTTTTGGTCGAACCCATCATACAGAATGAACAGATTTTTGCGATTCACCATCGCCGCATAGTGATTGACCCACAGCTTTAGAAACTGGTCATCATCGCGCACCATGGTGACGAAAGCGATATTTGGTAATTCTTGCGGCATTGGAATCAAAAGGCCTGTTTAAAGCGCTCGGGGATCTCATAGGTTTTCAATGCATTGATCTTGCCACGTTTCCATAGAATACCGTCTTCAGCCTGATGCCATCCCTGTATGATTTTCTCGCGCTGCCATGTGAAGTCGAAATCTTTTTGGATCGGAGGCAATTCTTGGAATTTATGCAAAAAAGCGCGCATCGATTCTTGCGATGACGACCAAATCGTGCCCGCGATTTCGCGGGGCGATGCCTCGTTGCTCGTGACGATTGAAATTCGACTGCTTTGACGATTGATCAGCAGATCGTGATCCACAAATTTCAAGTGAAAAAGATAAATCTGCTCAGAGAGGTGTAATTCTGGATGATCCGCGAAATGCCCGCCCATGCACCATTTCACGGGCTGTGAAATGATGCATGGTTTTGCATAGCTTGAATTCACCCGCACATATTTGCGCTGTGACAAGATGGGTTTTTTAAAATCAATTGCGCTTGGTTCAAGGTCGGTGCGGTGAATGATCTCGAGCGCGAAAGGCGTTATGGACGGGTGGTGACTTCCCGCTGAAATTGCCTCAATCAGGGACATCCCACTTGCGGGATCGGTGACGAGCAATTCATCGACATCATTCAGAACCACCACATCAAACCGACCCAACAACGTATTGGCAAAATTCGTGAGCATCTCCCACCGCTTTACATCCCACCCTTTGGAAATTGGGATTTGAGGCAAGAGGGTGATCTGGCAGCCCTTGGTCCAAGGGGCGGGTTTCTGGTCGAACCCATCATACAGAATGAAAAGCTGTTTGCGATCCACCATCGCCGCGTAGTGATTGACCCACAGCTTTAGAAACTGGTCATCATCGCGCACCATGGTCACAAAAGCGATGTTTGGCACATCTGCCGATGCCATTGGCCAACCCCTTATCCCGTCCCCTGTTTAGCGGGTTCAGTATAGGGGCGGGCGGATCATGGTGGCAAGCGTGGCCTTAGCGTTTTTGTGCGTCTTTTTCGGCGTTGAGTTCAGACACATCCTTGAACTTGATCGATTCACCGCAGCCACAGGCATCGGCCACATTGGGGTTGTTGAATTTGAACCCCGCCTCAAGAAGGGCGGTCTGATAATCAATCTCGGTCCCAAAGAGGAACATCTGCGCCATGGGCGCAATCATAACGCGCGCGCCTTCCACCTCAACCACCTCGTCATGGGGGTCGATCTCTGCGGCGTAATCCATGGTGTATTCCATCCCCGCGCAGCCGCCCTTTTTCACGCCGATGCGCAGGCCCTGATGCCCATCACGCGTCATCAATTTCTTGATCTGCGTCACGGCGGCGGGGGTCAGGGTGACAGGGGATTTTCCAGGGATGCCAAACATATCACATGAACCCCAGTTCGAGACGGGCTTCATCGCTCATCATATCCATGCCCCATGGTGGCTCCCAAGTCAG
>JAGYKZ010000002.1 GCA_018401385.1 Roseicyclus sp. | reverse complement strand
GCCATGGTGTTTATGTCTGGCGCGATTAAAACAACAGCAATGGCCGCCTATAAAATCGCCAATGATATGCGCTTCTTGGGTTCTGGCCCGCGCTCTGGTCTTGGGGAATTGATCTTGCCAGAGAATGAGCCTGGCTCCTCCATCATGCCGGGCAAGGTCAATCCCACACAGGCGGAGGCGCTGACGCAGGTCTGCGCGCATATCTTGGGCAATGATGCCGCGATTTCATTTGCCGGCAGCCAAGGCCATTTTGAATTGAACGTCTATAACCCGATGATGGCCTATAACCTGCTGCAATCCATGCAACTGTTGGGGGATGCCGCCGACAGTTTCACCGAACGGATGCTCAAAGACACCAAAGCCAATGTCGAGCGGATCGAAAAACTGATGCGCGAAAGCCTGATGTTGGTCACGGCGCTGGCCCCCACCATTGGCTATGACAATGCGACCAAGGTTGCGAAAACCGCGCATAAAAACGGCACCACCTTGCGCGAAGAAGCGATCAGCTTGGGCTTTGTCGATGGCGAGACCTTTGATCGCGTGGTGCGGCCCGAAGATATGATCGGCCCCAAAGGCTAATCGCTGCTGCAATTTGATCACGGATGATGGGGTGCCTCTTGCGGGTGCCCCATTTTTCTTGCCAAATCACCTATGAACCCGCCAGATAGCCACCTTGCAAAGAGTGACGAGTATGAGCCAGATCATCAATCTACGCCGCGCGCGCAAGGAAAAACAACGCATGAAGAATCGTGAACAGGCCACTGAAAATGCAGTTAAATTTGGCCAAACCAAGGCTGAGAAATTGCTGATTGCCACGCGGGAGGCAAAGATGCGCGAAATCCTGGACCAGCACCGCCTCACGCCAGATTCGGAATATGATGCCGAATGACTGGCCGAATGACTGAACGTCCCAAAAAACGCTCTCTCACCTTGCGGGGACATCGCAGCTCCGTCTCACTGGAGGATGCATTTTGGGAGGAGTTTTGCGCCATCGCCGCGCGGCGCGGCCTTTCGGTCAATGCGCTTGCCGCGGAAATAGACGAGGCCCGCGGATTATCCTCGGGCCTTGCCACTGCGATCAGGTTATTCGTGCTGAACGACCTGCGCGCTCACAAAGAGGCGCGGTAAATCTTGTCGATATTGGCCCCCAAGGCCGCGTCAAATTCCGCATCGGATTGCCCTGCATTCAAGCCTTCGGTCAAGGCGCGGCTGAAACTGGCGATCATCTTGGGGTTTTGCGACAGGCGGGCACAGGCGTCATCGGTGCTGTAGCCGCCCGACAGGGCCACCACGCGCAAGACACGGTCATGATCCGCGAGATCATCATAAAGCCCCGCTTGATCGGGGATGGTCAATTTCAGCATCACCTCATGACCTTCGGTCAAGTGGTCCAGATGCCGTGCAATGGCGGCCGCAAGCAGGGTTTCCGCCTCGGCCTTGGTGTGGGAATGGATATTCACCTCTGGCTCGATAATCGGAACCAGCCCCGCCGCGCAGACCTCGGCGGCCAGTGCGAATTGCTGCGCCACCACGGCCTCGATCCCCGCCGCGTTGGCCGCATGGATCACCGAGCGTTCCTTGGTGCCAAAGACACCAAAGCCGCGCGCATCAGCCAGCAGTGCGGCCAAATCAGGGATGGGTTTCAGGAGCTGCACATCCGCATCGGTGTCTTCAAGACCCTTGTCGATCTTCAGGAAGGGCACAACCCCCTTGTCCTGCCACAGGAATTGCGCCACGGGTGTGCCATTGATCACATCGCGCATGGTGCGTTCGAACAGGATCGCGCCCAGAATTTTTTCGGCCGTGAAATCGCGGGCCTGAATGATCCGCGCGCGCATCTGGTGCATCAAGGCGAACATTTCCGCGTCATTGGCATAGGCGTCCGCGCCGATACCGTAGAGCGCAAGTGCCTTTGGGGTCGATCCGCCAGACTGATCCAATGCCGCGATAAATCCCGCATCTTTGATCACGCGCGCGCGCATGGCTTGGTAAATCTCTTGCATGAAACTGCCCCTGTCTCTGGTCACTTGGGCTTGCTTACGCCAAGAACGGCAAGCTGCCTAGGGGCGCGGTGGATGTTATCGCTACCGTTAGCGCTGCGTCACACGCAACCAAATCCCCTCCGCCGCACGCAGGGTCAAATGCGCCACGGGACGCGGCGGGGGGTGGCCTGTAATCAGTTCAAACCGATAAGCGCGGATGAGCATGGCAATCAGAACCACGCCCTCCACCATGGCAAACCCCGCGCCCGTGCAGATGCGCGGCCCCGCCGAGAAGGGCAAATATGGCCCCCGTGCACGCCCCTTGTCCCATCGTGTTGGATCAAATCCATCAGGATTATCCCACAGCCGCGTGTGGCGGTGGATATGGAAGGGCGAGATCACCAACTGAGCACCGCGCTTGATCACCCGATCCCGAAACCGTTCGGGGGCGGTGGCCGTGCGCACCATCATCGGCACGGGCGGATAGAGGCGCAATGTTTCGCGGAACACATCACGCGTGAGCGGCAAGCGCGAGAGCAGCGCGAAATCACCCCCCCCTCCAGGGCGCGCGCCTCATCCGCCACACGCGCCTGCCATTCGGGATACAGCGCCAAAAGGTAAAGCGCCCAAGCCAGCGCACTGGCCGAGGTCTCATGCCCCGCCAGAAAGAAAATCGCGACCTGATCCACCATTTCATCCGCGGCGAAACCCTGCCCCGTTTTCGGATCGCGCATGGTCAAGATCTTGGTCGCCAGATCATCGGGGGCACGGCGCTGTGCGATTTCATCCATCCGCGCCCGTGTCATATCCGTGATCAAGGCGCGGATCGCGCGCGCGGCGGTTTTGGTCTGACGCGAAAACCCGCGTGGCAAAAAGCGGGGAAGCGGCAAGAACGCCGCCACATTCACCAAGGGCTGCGCCCGTTGATAGGTGCGAAACCCGCGAAAAACGGATTGCGCCAAGTGATCCTCAATCGGCACGGAGAACAGCGTGCGAAAAATCACATCCGCCGCCGCATGGCTGGTCTGTTCCTCCAATTCGACCACGCCTTGCGGCATCCGCGCCACGGCCGCCTCGGCCGCGGCCCAAATGGCGGGAAATGTTTCACGCAGGCGACCACCCTCAAAGGCAGGGTCAATGATGCGCCGCTGGCGTTTCCATGTCTCCCCATTGGTCAGGAACACGGAATTTCCCAAAAGCGGGCGTAGACCTTCGGAAATGCGGTCGGATTTGGGGAAATCATCCGGGCGCTCTTTGAGCACCAGATCAATCAGATCAGGTTGGTTCAACAGGTAGGAGCGGAAAAACGGCGTGCGAAATTCGGCCATCCATGCGTGATACAGCCGTGCAGGCTGCGCCGAAAGGATATCATGGCGAAAAAGGCGCAGATACTGCCACAGACTGACCCTGTCCGCACGGGCGGGTGGCTTGGGCGGAAGCGGCGTGCTCATGCCAGCTCCCGATGCGGTGACGCGGCGCGCGTGATACGGGAGGGTGATGGCCTGCGGGCGGCATAGCGGCCCCCAAGCGTTTGCGGCCCCGCCGTAATGGCGAAATAATCGTAATCACCCCCGCCATCAAAGGCGTTGAGATATTGGAAATGCGTCTCAAACAGCCGCCAACGCAGCGCCGCCCATGTTGCAGGCTTCAGGCTTTGTGAAAAGGCCGCAGAGATGACCAAGGGCCATGACGGATCGGCAGGGGCCGCGCCCGACACCGCCACGGATCACACAGCGCGAAGGCGCACCCATCGGCAGGCGCGGTCACGCATCCACCCATGCAATGCCTGATCCCCTTCGCCAATAGCGCAAGGTCACCACGCAGACGGGTTGCGCGCGGCAAAAGCTGACCATCGGCACAACATGGCCAAGCGTCAGCGGCGACAGCGCACCACGCCGGCCCCGCACGGCGCAGATCAGCCAAGCACGACACCGCCAGATACGCGCCTGAGCTGTGCCCGACAAGCAGAACCTCGTCATAATCCGCGTCACAGGCGGCCCCGATTTTATCCGAAAACTCCCGCCAAACGCGCCTCTAGCGCGGCGGGATAGAGCACCAGCTCCTGTGCCGCATAGGCGTAATCATCAATCAGATAATGGGCATAAAGCGGGTCTTTGATCGCGGCAGGCGCAAAAACCCATAGGCCGCCACGACCCCAAGCGCGCCAAACCGATGCCCGCCGAGATGTGCCCCAAGAGCGATCAGGACAGCGGCAATTACGAAAACTCAGCAAACACCAGAACGGGGTAACATATCGCAATCACGGGCCCCTTGCGCAGCGGAAGAAGAGTGAGCGATGGCCCCTGCCCTAAGATAGACCCACATGGCCCGCGCCAAATGTGCAAAGCTGCGCAACACCCCGCCGCATCTTGGCGCGCACGATATCGGACCATGCCAACACCTCGATCCGCGTCTCCACCGCCGCCCCCGCGATCTGGGCGGTGGCCACGCCAGGCATGGCTGCCCTCGGCGGTCAGGTGAATGTGATGGCCAGAATGGGCGGCCTGTTTGGCCGCCTCGCGGCACCCCAGTAGCGTTCGCGCAAGGCGCGCGGCGGCGCGAAATCAAACCCCGGCACAAGAAAACAGCCCTGCGGCACTGGTGTAGACAACCTATCCATGGCGCGACAGTAGCGCTTAAATCATCTGAAATGCTATCTAAAAAGACAGATTTAAGAAGCGCACCAAGGGCGGGAAAATTTTCCAAAACCCAAGGAAAAGGCCAGAAAACGCCCCTGTGAAGCGCCAGACCCACCACGGTCAGCAAGCCGCCCATCATCCGCTCGATCCAGTTTCATATGGCGTTTGACCGCGCCATAACCCCATGGCGCGCTCCAAGGGCTAACGCACTGAGCAGAGGAAAGGGATACCCAAACCCGCCGCATAGACCCCAAGCAGCGTGGTGCCCGCGTGCCAAGGCTGGCCTCATTCGCGGCCAAGGTCAGGATCACGCCAAGCTGCGGCCCGATGGGTGTCCAACCAAAGGCAAAGGCCAAACCCAGCACATAGGCCCCCAGAGCCGACCCACCGCGATCCCTGCATCAAGCCGTGCCTCATGATCCAGAATGGGGATGCGATAGACCCCTAAGAAATGCAGACCAAACAAAATGATCACCACGCCCGATATGCGCGACAGCAATACCTGATTTTGCAAAAAGAACTGACCAAAAATCAAGCGGTAAAGCCAGAACAAAAACACGGTCGACAGGCCCATGACGAAGAACGCCGCAGCAAGCACCGCGCGGTTGCGGCCCCGACCTTTGCCTCATCAAGGCTGATTCCGCCCTTATGGGCGAGGTAAGGCGGCACAATGGGCAGCACGCAGGAGACTGAGAAGCTCAGGATCCCAGCGGTCAGCGCCACCAACAGCGCGGGCAACAGCGTTTGCATCATAAAGATCGATTCGAACATAGAGGCGCTTTAGGCTATTTTGACGGGCGCGTACCCTTCCGCGCAGGGCTTTGGTCACATTCTTGTGGACGCATCATCGCTATTGCGGAGCTGTAAGCTGCGACATAGGAGAACATACCCGCCCCCCCATCGAAATTGATGCGCGCGATCTGCGCTGCCCCCTGCCGGTGTTGCGCTTGCAAAAAGCGCGCGACGCGATACAGGTGCCGTTGTGGCCCTGCACGCCACAGATCGCATGGCGCAGATCCCGATGTGCCGCATTTTTGCACGGAGCACGGACACCACTTGATCAGCACTGCGGAAAATGGGTTTTTGCGCTTCGTGGTCGAAAGGGTGCGACCCTGAGGAAAACGGTCAGCGCCCGCGAGTCCCAGCTGACGCGCGCGCGCGCGCCACCTCCAACACGGGGCGGCCCACCACATTGCGCATGGAGACGCGCACATTGCGTGCCGCGCCGTCCAGACGCAGGTCGCAATAGGTCATATCGCCGTAATAGACGACCTCGACCACTTCGCCTTCGGCGCTGCGCGCGGATTTGGGATCATCGCTCGAACAGGATCGACAAGGTCTCGGGGCGCAAGCCCACCGATACCGCCCCCCGCGCGCGTGCTTCCTAATTTGGCCCGCATCAATCGCGGCACGGCCCAAGCCCGCAACGTCAACCGACAACCCACCTGTCTCTTGCAGCGTGCCGTCCAGAATTCATCATCCCAATGAATTCCCCCACGCGGCGGCTGACAGGGCGGCGATAGGGCGCTCAGGGTCATCCAGTTGCGCGATCTCCCCTCCAAACATCACCGCGATGCGATCCGACATCACCAAGGCTTCCTCTTGGTCATGGGTGACCAGGATGAAGGTGATCCCACCTCGTTGCAGTTTGATCAACTCCACCTGCATCACCTCGCGCATTTTCTTATCCAGCGCGGAGAAAGCGGCTCGTCCAGCAGCAAAACCTTTGGCTTTAGGATCAAGGCGCGGGCAAAGTGCACGCGCTGCCGCTGCCCCCTGAGAGCGCGTGCGCGGCGCGCGCGCCATAACCGCCAAGCCCGACCATTTCCAAGGCCTGCCCCACGGCACGGGATTTGTCCGCGGCCGCCATCCCTGATTTGCGCAATCCAAAGGCCACGTTTTGTTCTACGTTCAGATGTGGAAAAATCGCGTAAGACTGGAACACCATATTGGTGGGGCGGTGGTTGGGGGCGACCCCCTCCATATTCTTGCCGCCCAGCATGATGGCGCCCGAGGAAATATCCTCGAACCCCGCAATCGCGCGCAACAGCGTGGTCTTGCCACACCCTGAAGGACCAAGGAGCGAGAAGAACTCCCCCTGCCCGATTTCGGCCGTGATGCCACGCAACGCGTGATAGTCGCCGTAATATTTATGCACGTCTTCCAGACGGATGATCGGCTCTGGTTTGGTCATAGAAACCCTCCAACATCGCGCTTGCCTGCACGGCGCAGGCCACGGCGGCGGAAATATTCAGCGGTGATCAACAGGATAATCGACAGCGCCACCAAAAGCGTGCCAAGCGCCATAATCACGGGCACCCGCGCAGGGAAGCGCAACAACCCCCAGATATACACAGGCAAGGTTGGCTCATTGCCCGACAGGAAGAAGGCGATGATAAACTCATCCAAACTGATCGTGAAACAGATCAACAGTGATGCGATGATGCCGGGCGCGACAAGCGGCAGGGTGACAAGGCGAAAGGTGCTCAGGGGGGTCTCCCCCAAATCAACTGCGGCCTCCTCAAGGCTTTTGTCCATATTGGCAAAGCTGCCTTGCAAGATGGCAATCGAAAACGGGGTGCAAATCAACACATGACCCGCAATCACCGACCAAATTCCTGTGGACAGCCCCGCCTGAATCAGCACCACCAACAGGGACACGGCCACGATGATCTCGGGCAAGACCAAAGGCAGCATCACAAAGCCCAAAATTCCCCCTTTGGCAGGGAAATTGTAGCGCGTGGCGGCGCGCGCGGCAAAGAGGCCAAAACAGGTCGACAAGATCGCCACCGAAACCGCGATGAACACCGAATTGCGCGTGGCCTCGATCAGCGCCTTGGTGGTGAAAACCTCGACAAACCAGCCGGTGGTAAAGCCCTGCAAGGGAAAGGCGATCACCGTGCCCGAATTGAAGGCAAACATCGGCAAAAGTAGGATCGGCGCATAGAGAAACACCAGATACAGGATCACATAAGCCTTGAGACCCTGACCCTTCATTTCGATTTGCCTCCGCCTGTCCAGCGCATGGTCAAGACAATCATCACAAGCGATACAATCCCCACCATCAGCATCGCCAGCACCGACAAGGTCGCCCCCATGGGCGCATTGTTCAGCCGCATGAATTGGGTCTGGATCATATTGGCGATCATCGTGCCATCCGAGCCGCCCACCAGACGCGGGGTGACATAATCGCCAATGGTCGGGATAAACACGATCAAAACGGCGGCCAGAACGCCAGGCATGGCCAAGGGAAGCGTGACGCGCAAGAACACCATCACGCGGCTTTCCCCCAAATCGCGGCCCGCCTCGTGCAAGGCGCGGTCGATTTTCTCTAGGCTGACGAAAATCGGTAAAATCGCAAAGGGCGCATAAGCATGGGCCAGCGTGATCACCACGGAATTGGCGGAATAGAGGATCCATGCCAAAGGCTCCTCAATCAGGCCAAGCCCCAGCAATGTGCCGTTTACGGGGCCATCATAAGCCAAGATCACCCGCCACAAAAACACGCGGATCAGATAGCTGGTCCAGAAGGGGATCGTGATCAGAAACAACCACAGTGATTTGCGCTCTGGTGCCACATGGAAGGAGACGAAATAAGCCACGGGAAAGGCCAACAGAACCGTAATCGCCGTCACAGCAAGCGAAATGCGCAACGAGCGCGACAACAGCTCCATATAGAGCGGATCGCTCAAGGCCTCGCGATAATTGTCGAGGGTGAATGTGCGATTGATGGTCATGAAATCCTGCGTCCAAAACGAAAACAGGACAATGGCCGCGAGAGGGGCCGCCAAGAGCAAAAGCGCATAGACAAAGGGCGGCGCAATCAGGGCCAACCCTTTGCTTTCCTCGCGGCGCAAGAACCTTCCCAGATCAAAAGATCGGGCCATCGCCATCCCCCAACTCCCCCCCAAATCGGGGGTGCATAGCACAGGACCATTAGAAGAAATCCGTCCTAGCGCAAGGGATTCGATCAATTTGCACCGCAGATCACGCCGCTGCATCATTTTTGGGCACAGGTCATGAGGCTTGCGCAAACAAGGCCAAGCCTGTAGCCCACACCCGACCAAATCAGCAAAGCAGCCCGACCGCCCCATGCCAAAATCCGCGACATCCGATCAGGCGCCCCCCTCCCCGCGGGACAGCGGGGCGATTGTGACCTATTTGATCAATCTCGACCGCGCCACGGAGCGCCTTGAAAAGCTAGACCGCCGTCTGTTGGACATCGGATTGCCCTACACCCGTATTGCGGCGGTGGAGGGGCGGACCTTGCGCTTTCCCCACCCCGATTTCAGCGATCTCGCCTATCGCCTGCTGCATGGCCGCAGACGTGCCCCTGCCGAGGTGGGATGCTATTTCAGCCATATCGCGGCCTTGCGCGCGTTTTTGACCAGCGATGCAGAGCACGCGCTGATCTTGGAAGATGACATCACCTTTGCCCCCGATTTTATCGCGGTGATGCACGCTGCGGTGGCGCGTGCGGAGGACTGGGACATCTTGCGCCTCTCCACGGTCAATACGGGGCGTGCGATCCCCTTTAGCCGCTTATTTGGCCGTTATCGCCTAGCCATTGCGCTGACGCGCGAGAAGGGCGCAGGGGCCTATATGGTCAACCGCCGTGCCGCGCGGTGGTTGGTGCGGCAAATGCCGATGCGCCTGGCCTATGATATCATGTTCGACCTTGAATATCTCGCAGGTCTGCGCGCGGTCTTCGTGAAACCCCTGCCCTGCCAGCAAATCACGGGCGAGGCCACGCAAATCCAAAACCAAGGGCCAGATTTCAAACTGCCGAAATGGCGGTATCTGACCGTGCTGCCCTATCGGGCATGGTTGGAAATCACGCGATTGATCATGCGGCTCGGGTATTTGGGTGCGGCGGCGCTGCGGTCTTTGCGGATGCCCCTGAAATAGGGATAATCCGACAACCCAAAAAATTGGCGCCAAAAAAATTGGCACCCAAAAAATCGGCTCACATTCAAAAAAAGAAATCCTTTTTTCTTCTGCGCCCTAAACACAACCTTAAGCTGTTCGTTGTCATGTGCGAATGAGACTCAACCACGGACGACAGCCATGACTTTTCAACGTGCCACCCCGCCACAATCTGACCAATTGGGCGAGGATGCCCGACTTGCCGCGATTGCCGATGCGGCCCTGCTTTCGATGGTCAATGACACCCAAGCGGTGATCCATTTTAACATTGACGGCACCATCATCACCGCCAATCAGAATTTCCTCAACGCGGTGGAATATCCGTTACATGAGGTGGTAGGGCGGCATCACTCGATCTTTGTTGACCCCGATTACGGACAAAGCGAGGCCTACAAGCAATTTTGGGCCGATCTGAAGGCGGGACGCAGCTTTACCGATCAATTTCCCCGCGTCACCAAAAGCGGGAAAACGATCTGGATTCAGGCCACCTATGCCCCCGTGAAGGATGAACAGGGGCATCTGAGCCGTGTGGTGAAAGTCGCCACGGACGTCACCGCGCGCGTCACCGCGATCGAGGTAATTGCCCAAGCCCTGTTTGATCTGCGCGAGGGCAATTTGGCCACCCGTGTCTCCCTCAGCGCCCTGCCCGATATTGCCAAAATCGCCACCGCCTATAATGAGGCGGTCACGCATATGTCGAACCTCATGCGCAATGCCACCACCGTCAGCGGCGAAGTGCATACCATCGGGACGGCGATCACCAATGCCTCGGGCGAATTGTCCAATCGCGCCACGCATCAGGCCTCGCAGATCGAGCAGACCGCCGCCGCGGTGGAAGAATTGACCACCTCCACACGCGCCAATGTCGATGGGGCGCGGCGGGTTTTGACAGGTGCCAATGCCACCCGTGATCGCACCAGCGAAAGCGAAGCGGTGATGAAAAACGCCGTCACTGCGATGCACAAGATCAAGGAAAGCTCGGATCGCATCGCCCAAATCATCTCGGTCATCGATGGGATCGCCGCACAAACCAACCTCTTGTCGCTCAACGCCGCGATTGAGGCGGCGCGCGCAGGCCCCGCAGGGCGAGGCTTCTCGGTGGTCGCCTCTGAGGTGCGCCAATTGGCACAGCGCAGCGCCGACAGCGCCCGCGAAATCAGCGCGCTGATCGAAGAAAGCCGCCGCCATGTGACGGGCGGGGTGGAATTGGTCGACAAAACCGGTCAAGAACTGCGCCGCATATTCGAAGATATCGGCGAATTGACCGAAAATATCGAGGAAATCGTGACAGGGGTGAATGAGCAAAGCGTGGCCTTGGCCGATATCAACAGCGCCGTCTTCAATATGGAGCGCGTGACCCAAGAAAACGCCACGATGGCGGAGGAATTGGCCAAAGACAGCGGCCTCCTCACCCAAGCGGCCACGGGGCTGACCACGGAATTGCAATTCTTCAAGCTCGATGCACAACCGCACCGCCCGATGCCCGCCGCCACGGCGCAAGACTACGCACAGATGACGCGCAACACGGGGTTTTCTTTTGCAAACTAACCCCGCAACGCGCGCGTGACATAAAGAAAAAGGCCACCCAAGCGGGTGGCCTTTTTGGTATTTGAGATCGCGCGGGGGCGATTAACGCTTGGAGAACTGGAAGCTGCGGCGTGCTTTGCGCTTGCCGAATTTCTTCCGTTCCACAACGCGGCTGTCGCGGGTCAGGTGAAGCCTGCCGTTTTCAGCGCGCCGCGCAAGGCGGGATCGTAAAGCTGCAACGCCTTGGAGATGCCGTGCTTCACCGCGCCCGCCTGACCCGACAAACCACCGCCCTTGACGGTGGCCATCACGTCAAACTGATCTTCCACACCAGCCACGGAGAAGGGCTGACGCAGGATCATCTGCAACACGGGACGGGCAAAGTAGGTTTTGATCTCCTTGCCATTCACGGTGACCTTGCCAGAGCCTGGCTTGATCCAGACGCGGGCAACCGCATCTTTCCGTTTACCCGTTGCGTAAGAGCGGCCAAGCGCATCGCGCACAGGCTCGCGGGGGGTTGCATCCAAGGAGATGGATGTCGCACCTGCGGCGGGGGCAGAGCCCTCAGCCACGGCGCCTTTCAGCTCATCGAGCGAAGAGAGTGTCTCGGCCATGGTTTTTAGCTCCGCGTGTTCTTCTTGTTCATGGATTTCACATCCAGAACGGTGGGGTTTTGTGCCTCATGCGGGTGCGCAGCACCTGCATAGACACGCAGATTGGTCATCTGGCGGCGCGACAGCGGGCCGCCGGGCAGCATACGCTTCACCGCCTGCATCACAACGCGCTCAGGATGCGCACCTTCGAGGATCTGACCCGTTGTGCGGCTCTTGATCCCACCTGGATAGCCCGTGTGCCAATAGTTTGGCTTGTTGCGCTTGTTGCCTGTCACCTGCACTTTTTCAGCGTTGATGACGATGACATTGTCGCCCATATCCATATGGGGCGTGAAGGACGGCTTGTGCTTGCCACGCAGCCGCATGGCGATGATCGAGGCAAGACGGCCCAGAACAACGCCTTCGGCGTCAATCACGATCCATGTCTTGTCGATATCCGCAGGAGTTGCGGTAAAGGTTTTCATATATGCGTTCCTTGGTCTTTGATTTTGACCGATAAAGGGCAGCGCTGCGCCGCCCCCGTCAGAGATTGCGGGTATATGCGTTAGGAGAAGCGTCAGGTCAAGCACTTTTCCTGATGGCTATTTCCATTTAAACACTTAAAATCAGATGCTTAGCAATGGGGTTATATTTTACCCCAAACATTTCACGCCAAAAGCCGCAAAACCGCCTCAGCCGCACGGGCCTGTGAGGCCTCATCCCCCGCCCCAAGCCGCGCCATGGTCAGATCCGCGGCCGCAATCTGCGCCGCGCGCGCCTCTGGATCGCGGGTCAAGCGCGACAGCGCCGCCAAGACAGCAGCGGGGTCAAAGGCCTGCCCCAAGAATTCGGGAATATGGCGGGTTTCGCTGACCAAATTGACCAAGGTCACCGTGTCGATTTTCAGCATCCACCGCATCAGCAACCGTGACAGCGGGGCCATATCATAGGCAA
This sequence comes from Roseicyclus sp., assembly GCA_018401385.1. Classification (GTDB taxonomy): domain Bacteria; phylum Pseudomonadota; class Alphaproteobacteria; order Rhodobacterales; family Rhodobacteraceae; genus M30B80. Next base: position 60,505 of record JAGYKZ010000002.1, on the reverse strand, counting down.
TCACCATCGGCGTTTTTGCGGCGGCCAATTCCAACGACACCGTGCCCGAAGCCGCAAGCGCCAGATCCGCCGCGCCAAAAGCGCAGGATTTCTGATGCCCATATGCGGCCCCCGTCCCGCGCGGATCAAGCAAATGCGCCCGTGGCCCCAAATCCCATGCCGCCATCATCTGCGCCACTTCATCCGCGATGGCAGGCCGCAGGCAGCACCAGATGCGCGGCTGGATGTCAAATACCCCCGGGCGCCACCGCGCCAAATCGCGCGCCAAGCCGCGCAATCTCGCCTCGCCGCGACCCGGGCAAAGCAGCAACAGCGGCTCATCCTTGCCGATCCTAAGCTCCCGCACGCTAGGCCGCGCATCTGGCGGCGCTTGCCTGTGGCGCACGCGCCACGGGATGACCCACGAAATCGCACCCACCCCATCCCCGCCGCCTGCATCAAGGGTGGCTCAAACGGAAACAGGGCCAGAACATGATCGACATGGCGCGCCATTTTGCGCACGTCCTGCCCGCCATGCCCCAAACCGTAGGGGCAACGTAATGGATCACAGGCAGGCTTGGCGTCGCCTGTTTGACCCGTTTGGCCACGCGCAGGCAAAAATCGGGGCTGTCGATGGTGATCAGCGCGTCATAGCCGCCCGCGCGTGTCGCGTCACCGCCCGATCGCGGCGTTTGAACAAATGACGCAGCGCGGCAGCACCTCGGTCAGCCCCATAACGGACAGATCGGACATGGGAAACAGGCTGTTCAGCCCTCGGCCTGCACTCAACGGGCCGCCAATCCCTTGAAATTCAACATCATCGCGCAAGGTTTTCAGCCCCGCCAACAAGCCGTCCCAAGCGCATCGCCCGAAGTTGCCCCCGCGATGAGAAACAGCTTTCACGTGTCCGCCCATATGGCAATGCCAGCCGCTTGGGCTGTGGCAATGACAGCATCGCGCTCCAAAATCAACGCGCGCCCCCTGCATGGAGGGCAAGGGCCAGACAGCCCCGCCTTTGCATCATCGCAATCGTCTGCGCCAATGCCCGGCATATCCACGCGCAAATCCTGACCCGCCTTGGGGCGTTTCATCAAAACACCACCTGAATTGGGGCAGGTCTGCGCCACGAATTCGAGCATTGCATCGGTGCCAGGCAGGGTCCTCTGATCGCCAGAACCTGCCCCTTGGCCACCACGGGCACCTGGCCAACATCCTGGGGGTCAAGGGCCGCCAAACGGCGGCGCGGGTTGCGTCCGCGCACATCGCATCGCTGACCTCACCCGCCAACACGCCCTCAGCCGCCAATAGATCGGGGCGGATGTCATGCGGCGCGCAAATGGTAAACCCCTGCTCCTCCAACAGCGCAATCACCGCGCGCAACAACCCGTCATCGCCTTGCGCCATCGCCCCCATCAGGCGCGGCAACAGCGCGGCTGTGCCCGCATCCAACGCGGTGGGGTCGAATGTGGGGCGGCGCATCGCCCCCGCAAGGCACAGCTCCCGCACCCCATGCGCGTGCAGCGTTTCGAATAACGTTGCCAATTGTTCGAACCGTGCAGGGATCACCTGATCGGCGCGGGCCTGAACAGGCGTGCCCTCGAAGGTGACCAGCACCGCCCCCTCCACCTCGAGCAGCAATTGCGGCAAAACACCCCCGCCCGCCAATATCGCGCGTTTTGGCATGATCCCCCCGTTCAACCCGGCGTCAGGAAGGAGCGGTCCGAACCCTTGAGCACAAACTCCACCACATCGCGCACATATTGCGAATGGGGTGCCTCCTCCGAGAGGCGGCGCACGCGTTCCTGAAATGCGCCCTCGCCTTGTGCCAAGGATTGATAGGCGGCGCGCAAGGCGGTGATGTCCTCCTTGGCCACGCCACGGCGTTTGAGTCCCACCAAATTCAGCCCGTCCAACTGTCCGCGCGGCCCCTGCACGAGGCCATAGGGGATCACATCGTTGGTGACCATCGTAACGGCACCGATGATCGCGCCGCGCCCGATCCGCACAAATTGGTGAATGCCCGAAAGCCCGCCGATGATCACCCCATCATCAATGATACAATGTCCTGCAATGGCGGATTGATTGGCCACGACCACATGGTTTCCAACAATCGCATCATGGCCAACATGGGCACCTGTCATAAACAGATTGTCATCACCAACGCGCGTGACCCCGCCACCGCCATCGGTGCCTGTGTTCATCGTCACACCCTCGCGGATGCGGTTGCGTTTGCCCACAATCAACTGGGTCTTTTCGCCCGCATATTTCAAATCCTGCGGGATATCACCGATATTGGCGAAGGGAAAAATCACCGTATCCTCACCAATTTCGGTCAGCCCTGTGACCACGGCATGGGATTTCAAGACCACGCCCTTATGCAAGCTGACCTCGGGGCCGATATGGCAAAACGGGCCGATGTGGCAGCCTGCTGCAATCTGCGCCCCGCCCTCAACAACGGCAGACGGATGGATCGAGGCGGAAGGATCAATCGCCATTATGCAGCCCCACCTTTCGCGCCATCAAGGTCCATCATCGCGGTGAATTCTGCCTCAGCCGCCATTTCCCCATCAACACTGGCCTGCCCTTTGAAGCGCCACACCTTACCCCCAGGCTTGCCACGCGTGGTCTCGATTTTCAGCTCCAGCACATCGCCCGGCACAACCTTGCGGCGGAATTTGCAGGCATCAATCCCCATGAAATAAACCAGCAAATTGCGATCGGCCATATCCATCGCAACGCCCACCATAACGGCGGCGGTTTGCGCCATTGCCTCGATGATGGTCACGCCAGGCATGATCGGGGCGGCTGGAAAATGGCCTTGGAAATGCGGCTCGTTGAAGGTGACATTCTTGATGCCGGTGGCCGATTGATAGCCCTCAATATCACGCACGCGATCAATCAGCAAAAACGGATAGCGATGCGGAATGATCCGTTGGATCAGATGAATATCCGCTTCTTTGGGCATCTCGCCTGTCATTTTTATTTTCCTTTATCAAATTCCGCCGTGGCCAAGGGGCCAACATCATGGCCCGCGGCCTGATATCCCTAGCACTTTGGCCGCCTTTTGGGCAAGCCTTCGGCGCGCGGCGTCAACGCCCCTCGAACTTGGGTTTGCGCTTGTCATTAAAGGCCAAAACGCCCTCTTTGAAATCGCGGCTGCGGCCAAGCGCGCCCTGTGCGGCGGCCTCCTGCAGCATCTGCGCCTCAAGGCTTTGCGTGGCTGAGGCGCGCAAGGCGGATTTGATCTTGCCATAGGCCAGTGTCGGCCCTTGGGCCAAGGTGGCAGCGCGGCTGCGCCATTCTGCGTCAAATTTCGGCTGTGGCACAGATTTCCAAATCAGCCCCATCTCCACGGCCTCGGGCGCAGTGATCGCCTCGCCAAACAGGGCGGCGGCCATGGCGCGAGCATTGCCGATCAGGCGCGGCAAAACCCATGTGGCCCCGGCATCGGGCATCAACCCCAATTGCACAAAGGCCTGAATGAAACGCGCCTCTTCGCTGGCAATGACCAGATCACAGACCAAGGCAAGGCTTGCCCCTGCCCCTGCCGCCGCGCCATTCACCGCCGCGATCACGGGGATGGGGCAATCGGCAATGGCCGTGACCAGCGGTATATATTCATCACGCAACAGACGTTCGAGATTAAGGTCAGCCACGCGCCCCGCATCGCCCAAATCTTGGCCCGCGCAAAAGGCGCGCCCCGCCCCCGTGATGACGACAACCCGCGCCGTTTGCGCCGCTTGGCCAATGGCATATGTCACCTCGGCGCGCATTTGCGTGTCCAAAGCGTTGAGCACATCGGGGCGGTTCAAGGTGATGACGGCCACGCCCGCATCGATTTCGTAAAGGATCCGCTCGTAATTCATCCCTGCCTCGGCATTCCATGGCGCAAGCCGTGCGCTATTTTTCGCTCAAAATCCGGTTGAGGGCGGCCTGTTCCTCGGCACTCAAGGCGGCCTCCTCTGGGGCGGTGATGCGCGCACGGCTGCGAATAAATCCCGCCGCGACACCGATGCCGATCAAAAACAACGCAGGCCCCGCCAACCAAAGCGCCAGATTGCTGCCTGACATAGGGGGGCGCATCAGCACATATTCGCCGTAACGGTCCACCACCTCGGCCATCACCTGTTCATTGGTCTCGCCCATCATGATCCGCTCGCGCACAAAAAGGCGCAGGTCGCGGGCCACGGTGGCATTGCTCTCGTCAATGGATTCATTGCGACAGACCACGCAACGCAACTCCGCCGAGATTTCACGCGCCCGCGCCTCCAATGCGGGGTCAGCCAGCACCTCATCGGGCTGCACCGCAAAGGCAGGCGTGGCGATCAGCCAAAGCGCCGCAACTGCGGCTACGATGAATGCAGCTTTCATTCGGCGGGCACGTGGCGGTTGATGCCGCAGCGGCCCCCGCCGCAACACGATAACCCGATTACAGACTGTTTGAGAACCCATAAGCGACGCGGTGATCGTGCCGCCCAAATCCCAATTGGCAAAGAGGCTTGATCCATGCGCCTGGCCCATACATCCCGGTTACCCGGTTCGCCAAGCGCGTTATGAACATCACGGAAAAATCGCTGTCAATGCCAGCTGGTCGTGGGCATTCCGCCACTGGGTAAATTCAATTTTCAGGATTGAGAACGCCCAGAAATTTCGCCCAAGTTTTGTACCACGTCGATAAAGCCATGAGTCGAGATGTAATTCAGCCCCTGCACCTCGCACATCGCGCAAGGTCAGATGATAGGCACCCATCAGATTCTTGCCCAGTTGGGTACGCGGATGTCCTCAAATTGATGGTCACCAAGACCGCCCACGCCGATAAAGGTGATCCCCACACCATGGGCAATCGCCTTGCCCAATCAACAGCGCGCGCTGAGCAGACCCAGACGGTTTAGCGCTAGTGCTGGCCTTGCCCCGTGCGCTGCCACAGATCAACCGCAGAAGCCGCCACAAGCCACACCCCAAGCGCCAAGGTGGTCGTCCGCCAGTGAATTCCCCGTGGTGAACACATGAAGTCCAAACAGCGCCAGCGTTAACAACCACGCCGCTCATGATGCGGACCGCGTCAAACCGCGCGCGCGTTTCACGGCAAAACGGCCCCAATCAGCGGGACATTAATAGCGATCGCAAGGCAAAGGGCGTGAAGGCCGCATTAAAGAAGACTGGGCCAGCTTCGATACGGTGCACGGTCCAGAACATCTCGGACACTACAAGAGGCGAAGTCGTACCGATGCCGGAACACCACCCAAGGACGAGACCATAAAGCAGGTTGTTCGGCACCGGCCGCTTTCACGGCTAACCTGGTGGAAGACCCCCTTCGCCTCCGGCGCCTGCGCTGGGCGCATAAAGAGGTAAACGCGCCCATGAACACCGCCAAGATCCGAAGGATGAACATCCCCCGCTCAGGGTCGTGGCGAGCGTGCACCGAAGTGATGATGCCGACGCACGATAAATGTGCCGATCAGCGAAGCCAAGGCCAAAATCACGCCAAAAGAATGGTCCAAGCTTTTCAGTGCCTCCTTTTCCACAACGATGGCAGGAATGCAACAACGCCGCCGCAATCAGCCGCCCAGCGCTGAAGGAGGCGTTTTTGTAGGATCAGAACCAGAAGCCGCCCCAGCCCAATGTGTGGGCCCACCATGAGCCAAAGGTGATGCCGATGGTCAAAAACGCAACGGCCAGGTCCAAGGAGCGCACCCATCTGGCCAGCCTTGCATCCACGCCCCTCGATCAGGGTGGCCACGGCAAAAGCATCATACTCAGGCCGACATAGCCCAAATAGAGAAGGGCGGGTGAAAGGCGAGGCCCGGATCTCACAACGGCAGATTCAAGATCTTGGCCGTTGAAGCGGCACCTCAAGGCTTAAAAAACGGGTTCGATGTAAACAAGATGAACGCGTAGAAGGCGACCCCAACAGGAGGATGCCGCCGACCCGCGCCCGCAGCCGGGGGCAAATTGCCCCAAACCATCACCGCAGAAGCCCCAAACAGCGCCAGCGTCAATACCCACAACCAGAAGTGACCCTTCGTGATTGCCCCAAACGCCGCTGATTGTGGCATCGGCTTGTCCTGCCATGGGAATTGGCCACGACCAAGTTCAAGGAAAAATCGGAGGTGACGAGCGTAAGGTCAATGCGGCAAAGGAAATCGCCACAAGTCCGAATTGCACGGAGGCCGCGGGACACCGCGGCCATCAGGCGCTCCAGTTCTTTTGCGCGCCAATCATCGGCACGATCAATGGAATAGCCTTAAAAGCCAACACCAAGGCGAAATGGCCCAATTCAACGATCATTGCTGCACTCCTTCCTCACAGCGCGGCACGCGTGGGGATTACATTTTCCGTCATCTTCGGGCGCAGAGTAACCATAATCACCCGCCGTTCAAGATTGCGGGCCAAGGGCCGCGCACCCGTGATGCCTGGCCGCGTTATCGCGCCACCATCAGCGGCGTCATCGGCGGCTGTTAACGCCCCCAATACGCCGCACAACCTGCTTTGCCGGGCCCGCGTTCCCATTTGGCGGGCGGGAAGCTTTTGGCGAAGGCCGTGCCGACACTGTCACCGCCAGAGGCGCGGCGGCGGCCGTAACCGCCCTGCTGCTGCCGCTGTAACGCTGCGCTGATGCAAACTCCCGCGCGGCTTCCGCCTCGGCAGCCAGTTTCGCTTCGGCCGCTTCCGCCTCGGCTGCCGCGCGGGGCGGCTGCGCGTGCAAAATCTGCCGAGCGCTTTCGCCCGGTCCAGCACAGGGCCATATTTTGCCTGCAACGGGGCCACGCTGCACAGCCATCGCGCGCCGCGCGGCCTCATCCATCGGCCCAAGCGGAGGGATGGTGGGCGGATCAGGCAACGCTCGACAATGCTGGGCGCACCTTTCGCGCCTAAAGGGATTACACCGCCTCCTACGCCGACCTCGCGGATGGCGTCTGCCGTATCGAAATTGGGGTTCGGGCGATACGTATCCGCTGCCTGACGCAGATCCTTTTGATCATGGCCGTAAAGGCACGCAACGCGTACCCGATTGCCAAGCGGCCCAGATCTGGTCTGGCACATCGCCAGGTTTTACGTCACGAAATAAACGCCCACCCCCTGGAACGGATAAGCCGCGCGACCTGCCCACCTTTTGCACCCAATGCCTTTGGGGCATCGTCAAAAAGCAAATGCGCCTCGTCAAAGAGAAAACACCAGCTTTGGCTTATCAAAGGGGTCGCCCACCTCGGGCAGGGGTTTCGAACAATTCCGACAACAGCCACAACAGCGCGGTGGCGTAAAGCCGTGGCAACAGCATCAAACGATCCGCCGCCCAGAATATTGATCACGCCCTGCCCCTCGGCATCACAGCGCATCAGATCAGAGTCAGCTCCAACGCGGGTTCGCCAAAGAACCCTGCGCCGCCCTGATCCTCCAACGCAAAAGACGGCGTTGGATGGCACCGATGGAGGCCGCCGCGATATTGCCATAAGCGCAATTGCAGATCCTCCGCGTTTTCACCGACAGACAAAAACCAAAAGCGCCTGCAAATCCTTTAAGTCCAGAAGGTCCATGCCTTCCTCGGCCAGACGAAAGGCGATGGTCAATGCGCCCTCTTGCGCATCCGTCAATTCCAACAGACGCGCCAAAGCACAGGCCCCATTTCCGAGACAGTGGCGCCCGGATCGGATGGCCCTTTTCTCCAAAAATATCCCGAAACTGACTGGAAAAGCACGATAGCCATAAGGATCCAGACCAATTTTCTGCGCGCGGGCGCTGAACGCGTCATGGAGTTTAAAATCAACACGACCTGCTTCGGCCAGTCAGATAGGTCGCCCTTCACATCAGACAGGAAAGCAGGCGCCCTGCGCGAAAAACGCGCTCGCCCGTTTTGCGTGACCGTTTTCCCATTGCCCGTATTTACAATCAAGCCATGGCGGTTGGCATATTTCAAAATAAGCTCTTGCGGCGTGGCATAATCCATCCATACCACCGATGAAAATGGTCTGATCCATATGATTTTGCCCATCAATGTCGTAACCCTGATCTGACAATACATCCTTAACACATTTGTGCCACCCTCATTTGCAGTGGCGCAGATGCTTTTATTTTGACCTTCCCGGAAAGTGTCGGTGTCATGGTGTTCTCCCTGTGGACTGGCCGCGCCGTGCACCCCTTGCAGGCGCGGCTTTTTTGTCGCGCACAAAAACATAAATTTTCCGCAAAAACCCCTGTTGACGGAATGTGAATCCTGTCTTAGCGTTCGGCCCATTAAGTCGGCCAGTCCGACAGGGAGCGATAAGCCAACCGCAAAGGGTGGCACGAAAAGGGCCTCGTTCAGAGGCTCTTTTTTTTTGCGGCGGCCTATGGCGGCCATGGCATTTGCGCCAAGAATTGCAAAAAATCGTACATCCACGGGCGCGCGCCCAATGACACGCCCGTCAACCTATGTTAGCCGAGGCCCAGATCAACACAGAGGATATCATGACCCGTCTTCCCCGCATCTCACAGTTTGGCCTGACAGCCTTCGGCATTGCCTTATGCACGGCACAGGGTGCCCTTGCGCAAGAGAATGAAACCTTCGGTGCCTGGACGCGGGTTTGCAACGCTGAAGGCGCGCAACAATCCTGTTTGATTTCGCAGGTCCTGAAGGATGACGAAGGCAATAACGTTGCCGAGGTGTCGATTGTCGATGTCGCGGACGGTGGTGAAACCGTGGCGGGCATCAGCATCGCGACCCCGCTTGATACGCTGCTTTTGCCAGGCGTGCGGTTTCAGGTCGATGCGTTTGACGAAAATCGGCTGCCTTTTAATTTTTGCCAGCCAGGGGGTTGCGTGGTTCAGATCGGTTTGACGCAGGAAAATATTGATATTTTCAGCACGGCCACAGCCGCCGCTGTCACCATCGTGCCGGTTGCAGCACCCGATGTGGAGGTGGCATTAAGCCTGTCCTTTGACGGGTTCGCAGATGCCTTTGCCAGCCTGCAATCCGAATAAACCCCCGCCGCGCAGATCACAGGCGCAAGCAGCGTGACGAAAGGGATCAGGGCGCTGCCTTCAAAGCCAAAACCGCGTTCAACCCCCCAAAGGCGAAGGCGTTGGATAAAACGGCGCTGACCTTGGCGGTTCGTGCCTCGTTCGGGACAACATCAAGCGCGCATTCCGGGTCAGGCTCATCATAGCCGATGGTCGGTGCAATCACGCCATCGCGCAGCGCCATGATACAGGCCAAAAGCTCGACCGCGCCGGTGCCCCCGATCAAATGGCCATGCATCGACTTGGTGGAGGAAATCATCAGATCATCGGCGTGATGGCCGAACACATCCGCAACAGCCGCACATTCCACCTTGTCATTGGCCGCCGTGCCCGTGCCATGTGCGTTGATATAGCAAATATCCTCGGGGTTCAGCCGTGCGTCTTTCAGCGCGCCTGAAATCGCGCGCCCCGCTCCTTGCTTGGAGGGCATGACGATATCCGCCGCATCCGATGTCATGGCAAACCCCACAACCTCGGCCAAAATTTCGGCGCCGCGCTTTTTGGCGTGGCCATATTCCTCGAACACGAAGACCGCCGCGCCTTCGCCCTGCACCATGCCGTTGCGATTGGCCGAAAACGGGCGGCAGCCGTCTTTGGACATGACGCGCAAGCCTTCCCATGCCTTCACCCCGCCAAAGGAGAGCATCGCCTCGGAGCCGCCTGTCACCATCACATCACAGGCCCCGCCGCGGATCAGTTGAAACGCCAACCCCATCGCATGGTTGGAGGAGGCGCAGGCCGTGGCCACCGAAAAAGATGGCCCCTTGAGATTCCATTCCATCGACACATGGCTGGCAGCGGCATTGTTCATCAGCTTTGGGACCACAAAGGGATGGACACGATTTTTGCCCTCCTCGTAGACGGTGCGGTAATTCTCGTCCCATGTGTTCACACCGCCACCCGCCGTGCCAAGCACCACACCCGCGCGCGTGGCGGCCTCCCCGCTGAAGGACAGGCCCGAATGATCCAGCGCCTGATGTGCGGCGATCAGGGTGAATTGCGTGAAGCGATCATAAAGCGCGATTTGTTGGCGGTTGAACAGGGCTTCGGGGTCATAGCCCGTCACCTGCGCCCCGATCTTGACCGACAGCCTGTCCACATCGCGCAGGTCAAGCGGGCCGATGCCGCATTTACCCTCGCGCATCGCGGCCAAAGTGGTGGGCACATCATGCCCCAGGGCATTGATCGTGCCCTGCCCCGTGATGACAACGCGCCTCATGCGTGCTGCTCGGCCACGAGTTTTTCCACCGCCGCCACGATGGCCGCGACCGAAGAAATATCGAAATCGCTTTTTTCAGGCTCATTGGCGTTGAATGGCACTTGAATGTCGAACGCCTCTTCGATGGCAAAGATCGATTCCACCAAACCAAGCGAGTCGATCCCCAAATCCTCCAACGTCTTGTCTGGGGAGACATCGCTTGGCTCTAGCACGGCCTGTTCGGCAATGATCTGGATGATCCGCTCGGAGATAGATTCAGACATGGCATTCGCCTCCATCAGCACATTAAGACCCCGCGCCTTGGCTCAGGTGTCCGTGTTATTTACTTTCTTTTCCAACGCCGCCACTGTTTTTGCCAAACGCGGTAGACGGCGCTGTGCCTTATACATCTCGATATGTGTCTCCATTTTGACAGCGGGGCTGCCCATGACCATGCGGCCAGGTGGAAGGCTAGAATATATTTTCGTGGCCCCGGCCGCCACAACATCCGATCCGATCTCTATATTGTCGGACACGCCACATTGACCACCCAGAACCACCCGATCCCCCACGACACAGGAGCCTGCAAACCCCACTTGGCCACAGAGCAGGCAATCACGCCCGATGCGGCAATTATGGCCGATATGAACCAGATTGTCGATTTTTGTGCCTGATCCGATCTCGGTATTGGCGACTGTGCCGCGGTCAATCGCGGCCCCTGAGCCGATCTCGACATCGTCACCAATCACCACGCGGCCGAGTGAGTGAATACGCGCCCAAGATTGCGGCGCTTGTGCCGCATCTGCCTTGCCCAAAGACCGACGGGCGATTTCGACTTGAGATTTTTCTGGTGTCACAAAGGAAAACCCATCTCCGCCAATAATCGCATTGGGTTGAATGATCACGCGATCCCCGATTTGCACATGATGCGCAATGCGCACACCTGCATGGATCAGGGCATCCGATCCGATTTCGGCCCCTTCGGCAATGGTGACATGGGGGGCGATGCGCGCGCGCGGACCGATGATGGCCCCTGCCCCGATCACCACAAACGGCCCGATGGCCACATCCGCGCCAATCTGCGCGCTTGGATCAATCACCGCGCTGGGATGGATGCCTGCCGTCTGCGGTACTTGATCATCAAGGTGGTCACCCCATCATAGCGCGGGCGTGCGTGAAATGGCGGCCGCCAATATCAAGCGCCCATAATCTGTGCTACTCAAACCTGCACGCGGCCCATGTCCGAGAAGATGACGCGCCCCTTGGTCAGGTCGGACAGATATTTCTGGGACATGGCCAAGGCCAGATGATCCGCAGCTGCGGTTGCAGGTTCGGACAGGCGCGTGATGGACATCTCCACCGCACCTTCCGCACGCGCGCTCAATTCCTTGGCGATCTGTGCGATCACATAACCAGACATCACTCCGCGCCTCTTTCTTGCCTCTGCACTGTGCAAGGCTTTAACTGGAGATGTCGCGCACGGAAACCCCCGCTGCCTCCAGGGCCTGCCACAAATCGGCATTGCGGCCATAAATGTCACCGCGATGTTGCAACCGCCCCTGTGCATCCACAAAGGAGGTCCAATAGACCAGATGCACGGGCACGGGTGTCTCCAGCCATACGGTGGTTTCGCGCTCCGTGGCGAGGATGCGGGCGAAATATCCCTCAGGGTCTTCCACTTGCGGGGCGAGCAGATGATACGCAAAATCAAAAGGGTCTTGCAGTCGCACGCAGCCATGGCTGTAGGCCCGTGTCTCACGCGCGAACAGATTTTTCGCAGGCGTGTCATGCAGGTAGATGTTCCACGGGTTCGGGAACATGAATTTCACCAACCCCAAGGCATTGTCGCGCGCGGGCGCTTGACGCAATGTATAGGGAAAGCTGCGTTCGGTATATTGCGTGAAATCAACCGCGGCGCGATCGACAATCTGCCCGCCGCTCCACAGCTCCAATTGGCTTTGCGCGGTCGGATCTTGCTGCATTTGCGGCAGATATTCGCGGATCGTAATTGAGCGTGGCACCGTCCAGCTGGGGTTGATCACCATATATTCCATGACATCCGAGAATTCGGGCGTGTGCCGCCGCGGATCGGGGTGTCCCACAACGGAGCGGGTCGAGAATGTCACCACATCATCATCCACCACTGTGGCGTGAAAATCGGGAATATTCACCAGCACATGGCGTGCGCCGCGCTCAAAATTCATCCAGCGCTGCCGCTCCAGCCCCAAGATCACATCGCGCAGGCGTGACATGGCATCGACATTGAGGGCGGCTAGCGTGTTTGGCCCTGCAATCCCGTCTTGGGTCAATCCATGATCGGCCTGAAATTGCATCACGGCGGCCAAGGTCTGCGCGTCAAAGAGCGCGGCATCTTGCGTCCCATCCAATGGGGTTTGGCCCGTTTGGGTTTGGCCCGTTTGGGTTTGGCCTGCATTTTCGGCGCTTGCGGGTGCGACTTCATGTGCCAGGTCAGAAGGTTGTGCGGGGTCAAGATACCCCATCGCGCGCAACCGTAGCTGCAAGGCCAGCACCTCAGCGCCCTGATCGCCCATTTCGAGACGCGCGGCGGCGACAGGCGCGCCCCATCCGCCATCGGCCACGATCTGCTCCAGGGCGAACATGGCGCGTTGCAGGTTTGCATATTGCGGATGTTGTGGGGCTAGGTTTCGTAAATATGTCAACGGGTTGTCGGATGACACAAACCCAGACAAAAGCGTCTCGGTGCTTTGGCGTGGTGCGGTTTTATAGATATCCTCAGCCAGTTCGGACGGCTCCAAAATCCCCGCATTCAGATCCTGCGCATAATCCAAGAACACACGCGCCGCGCTCAATTCGCTGCGCAGTGTCACTTCCGTGTCGAACTGTGCGCGCAGCGCATCGGTCTGATACTGCATCACGGGCAGCGCATGATCGCCCGCCTCAGCCAGCGCTTGCAGCAGGGCCGCGCGCCGCGCCGCGTGGATGTCATCCGTGCCCGTCCAGATCGGGGCAAAATCGCGTTTGGCATAGAATTCGAAAATATCAGGATGTTCGGCCATAAGCGCCGCTGTCTGCTCCCGCGCCGCGATGTCCTGCCAGAAGGCCACGCTTTGCTGCGATGCGGCGGCCGTGGTTTGCGCATGACCCGCCACGGGGGGCACAAGCACAGCCCCACAGGCCAGCAGGACAATTGCGGCCATGGCGGGTGCTTGTATCACATCTCGCAGTAAAATCCGCACATCATACCCCAAAGATGAAAAACGACTGCCTTAAATATGGGTATAATCCTTGTCCGCGTCCATCAGGAATTCAGGGCCGATTGCGCCAATTGCGCGACAGATGTGGCGATGCAACAATGCCACGGCTTGCGCACAAGCCAATTGCGCCACAAAATCCTGCCGCATATTATCGCGCTGCTCATACTGCATGGAGCCTGCACCTTGAGCAAGATGCGGCGCAAAACGCATGAAAATCAGCCGCTTGTGCAGATGGGCAGAATTCCGCCGAATCTCATAAAACCCCACCCATAAAAAGTAAAAAAATCCTTTCACAATCATTTCATTTGTGTCACATTTTGTGACAGAACGTGCGTATAAAAACCGCCCGCTGCCAGAACACGCCGATCCAGATCGGCTCAGGGACAGAGGCACCCGTAGTGAGTGTTGGGGTAAATAGGGCAAAGCATGGGGACCGAAATGAAAATGATGAGCCGCAGAGGCCTTCTTCGTGCATTTGCCGCAACCGCTGTTGCGGCGGCTCCTGTTTCCGCGAATGCCTTTGGGATTTTGCGCGGCGCGGGTGATTTTCGCAAGTTGCGGATGCACAATGGGCGCACGGGTGAGACGCTCGATATGATCTATTGGATCGATGGCGATTACATCCGCCCCGCGATCGAGGAAATCAGTTTCTTCATGCGGGATTGGCGCCGCAACGAGGTGCGTGCCATCGACCCGCGCGCGATTGATATCATGGCCGCAACGCATAATCTTCTCGACACGAACGAACCTTACACGCTGCTCTCTGGATATCGTGCGCCCGAGACCAACGCCATGCTGCGCAACCGCTCCTCTGGCGTGGCGCGCAACTCGCTGCATATGCTGGGTGAGGCGGCAGATTTACGCCTGTCTTCCCGCAGCGTCAGCCAGATCGCCCGCGCCGCCGAAAGCTGCAATGCAGGCGGTGTGGGGCGCTATTCGCGCTCTAATTTCGTGCATATGGATTGCGGGGATGTGCGCCATTGGGGCGGGTGATAGTGCACGGGTGAATTCCCATCCAGACAGGCGGCCTTCCAGCGCCGCCTTTTTTAATGGCACACGTGCTGCATTGATTGGGGGCTTGTGCAAGGCAAAACCGATTTAAGCACAGGATTTTTATCGGGCTGCACTGGATAATACCGCGCATGGAGCCACATTTGGGGCATCTTTGGCAAACACCCGAGGTCGCTGTCATGCGCATATATGAAAAATCCGCCGAGGCCATCGCGGCCCTCACCCCCGAACAATATCACGTCACCCAGGAGAATGGCACAGAACGGCCCTTTACCGGCGCTTATACAGACCTTGAAGCGCGGGGGATTTATGTGGATATCGTATCAGGCGAGCCGCTGTTTCTGTCCTGCGATAAATTTCACTCGGGCTGTGGATGGCCCTCGTTCACCAGACCCGTGGCCGAGGACATGATCACACAGCGGCGTGATCTGAGCCACGGAATGGTGCGGGTGGAGGTGCGATCAACATGCGCCGACAGCCATTTGGGCCATGTATTCCCGGATGGCCCGGCTGATCGCGGGGGCTTGCGCTATTGCATCAATTCCGCCGCCCTGCGTTTTATCCCCGAAGCCGATATGGCCGCCGAGGGTTATGGTGATTTTTTGGACAAGTTGGAAGGGTAAGACATGGCACAGGAACGCGCGGTTCTCGCGGGGGGATGTTTTTGGGGGATGCAGCAATTGATCCGCCGTATGGACGGGGTCTTGGCCACACGTGTTGGGTATTCAGGCGGCGATGTGGCCCATGCCACCTATCGCAACCACGGCACCCATGCCGAGGCGATCGAAATCTTCTTTGATCCCGCACGGCTGAGTTTCCGCAGTTTGCTGGAATTTTTCTTTCAAATTCACGATCCAACCACGGTGAACCGACAGGGCAATGATATCGGCACCTCTTACCGCTCTGGGATTTTCTATGTAGATGCAGCGCAGCGTGAAACCGCGCTTGACGTGATTGCCGATATCGAAGCTTCGGGCGTCTGGCCGGGCAAAGTGGTGACCGAGCTTGCCCCCGTTGGCCCCTTTTGGGAAGCCGAGCCTGAGCATCAAGATTATCTCGAACGGCTGCCCAACGGGTATACCTGTCATTTTCCACGCCCGGATTGGGTGTTGCCAAAACGGCAGGACAAGGCGGGATGATCCTGGTATCCCCCGAGCGCCGCTTGGGGGATAAGGGGGCGGCGGCACGCATGATCGGCGCGGCGCACGCTCTTGCCCTTTTTCCAGTGGCCATGCTGCCCGCGCCATGCGTTGTGACACTGCCCCACCCCGCATGGCACCAAAATGATGTCAGAAATCTTCCCATACGGCGGCGCTGCGCAGCAGCCGCGCGTTGTGCGCGGCAGGCGGGCGCGAAAGGGTGTCGATGCGCGCCTCGTCATCACTCTCGCCAAGGAGGGCTGCGGCGGGACGCGCAATTGGGGCGGCAGCCGCGACAGATATCCCACTCGCTGCCTTGCAACAGGGCCGCGCGGGCCGCTTGGCCCCAATCCTCCGCCGCGGCGGTGGATCGTGGTGCATCTGTGCGTGCCCGTTGGGCAGAGGCACCATCACCCGCGGCGCGCTCGGTGTCGGACACGAAAACGACCGGATGAAGCCCCTGTTCGGAACGGGAGCTATCCTGATCGTCCAAATGAAACCCGTTAAGCGCTTTGATCAAATCCTCCGCCCGTGCCAGCAAAGTGGCGGCGGCGGCCGTGCTTTCTTCGGCAATCGCGGCATTTTGTTGGGTGACTTGGTCCAAGGTGTTGACCCCTGTGGTCACCTCATCAAGGCCAATGGCCTGTTCACTGGCCGCAGAGGCGATTTCACTGGCAAGGCTGGAAGCCTCTTGCGCCGTTTGCAGAATTTCGTCCAACGTGCCGCCCGAACGCTTCACCAGGTCGGACCCTGTTTCAACCTGCGCACTGCTTTCCGAAATCAAGTGGCGGATCTCGCGCGCCGATTCTGAGGCGCGCTGCGCCAAAAGCCGCACCTCGGAGGCCACCACGGTAAAGCCCCGCCCCGCCTCCCCCGCACGCGCGGCCTCCACCCCTGCGTTGAGGGCGAGAAGATTGGTTTGAAAGGCGATATCCTCAATCACCGTGATGATCCGCGTGATTTGACCAGAACTTTCCTCGATGCGCCCCATGGCCTCCATCGCCTCGCGCATCACATCGGCCCCCATTTCGGCTCGTTCCCGATTGGCGTGGCTGGCATCCTTTGCACGGCTTGCCCGTTCTGAGGTGCTGCGCACGCTTTCGGTCAGCTGGTTCAGCGCGGCGGAAGACTGCTCCAAGGTGGCTGCTTGCGTCTCGGTGCGCCCTGAAAGATCCTCGCTGGCTTTGGTGATTTCCTCCGATCCGCCCCGCACCGCTTGTGCCACGGCACGGATTGCGCGGACGGTCTCGGCCAGGCGTGTCACGACCCCGTTGAAGCTTTGGCGCAGTTCCTCATAATCCTTTGGGAAAGGCTGGTCCTTGCTTGAGGAAATGTGACTGCTCAAATCGCCATCGGCCAATCGCTTCAGCCCGGCGGATAGATGGGTCATCGCTTCAGCCTGCTCCACTCGGGATTTGTCCAGATTGGCTTGCAAGGCCTTTTGATGCTCCTCTGCCGCGCGGGCTTCGCGCAGCTTGTCGCGGAATATGATGAGCGCGCAGGCAATCGCGCCAATCGGATCATTGCGATCTTGCATGGAAATATCGACAGACAAATCCCCCCCAGAGAGGGCGGTGATATCTGTTGCCAATCTCTCCAACGGGCGCAACAAGCGACCAATCGCAACTAAGCCAACAGCTGCCATCAATGCCGAAATCATCAGAACAATCGCCACTGAAATCAGCACTTTGACATAGAGAATCTGTTGAAACGGCGCCCATGCCTGACCCACGAATAAAATCCCTGCAACCGCGTCATTGGCATCAATAATCGGGTAATAATGGGTAAGGTATGGCAGGCCCAAAATATCGGCACGTCCCGCATAGGTTTCGCGCGCCATCATACTGGCGTGAACCGCGCCTGTGTTGCCCAAGACCGTGCCAATCGCGCGTGTGCCATCCGCGCGGGTGATATTCGTGGCGATGCGCACGAATTCGTTTTGCGCCTCATCCCATTTGAAATAGGTCACATAGCCATTGGTGATGGCCCCCACCTCATCAATCACCCGTGTAGGGAAATAATCAGGCAGTTCGGGCCACTGAACCTGCGCGATCCGATCTGTGCCCTCATCCATCTCGGTTGAAAACCCAACCGCATGAACGGCCATCATGCTGGCGCTGACCCGCCCTGCAACACTGAGGCTGGCCTCCACATTGGCAAGCAAGGTCCGCCGCATATTTTCAATCAGCGCAGCCGATATCATGACGGTCGCGGCGGTCATTAACGCAAGCATCAAAACGATCAACTTGGCCCGCAACGGGCGCCCCACCCAGACACGATGGATGAATTTGGAATGAACCATTGTCGCGCGCCTCCTTAAGCGGGTCGTTGAGTGGCGGCCACGCCTTGAGCCGCGAAGGGTCAACGCATCTCTCGAGGTAAGGGCCGTGTTTACAGGTCTGTCACGCACAGCCATAGCGCCAAAGACGTGAAAATTCGGTTTACATGGATCAAAACAATTCCGCCTCCCCCACCTGGGGCGGGCTTGCGGTTGCATGAAGCGCGGGATCTATCACCTCATCACCCAAGAATTTCACTTGCGCACGCCCGGTTTGCGGGAAAAAGCGCAGCCGCCGTGCCCGCGTGCCGCCTAAGGAGTCCGCCAGACAGGGGATGCCTTCATTGTGTAGAAATTCGCGGGCCGCCACGCCATTGTTGTGGCCAATATCAGGCAAGCCTTTGATCATTTTGGCCCCACCAAACAACTTGGCGCGGATATTTGATTTCAGCGCACCATGCTTCAGCAAGGCGTTGAGCAATTGCTCCATCGCGGCGGCGGCGAAGCGGATGTCGCTGCTGTCGCCCCGCGCATTGGGCAGCAGGAAATGATTGATCCCGCCAATGCATTTTTGCGGATCGAACAGACAGGCCGCCACGCAGGACCCAAGCACGGTCGATAAGACCACATCCGACCGTTCGGATATGGCAAACTCGCCTTGGATCACATGGATCACGGAGGGGCTTGTGTGGCCCAGATCGCGCGCCGCAGAATGGCTCATGCTTTGGCCCTTTCGCCGTGCGGTGAGGATGCGGTCAGCTGCCTGATCTTTCCAGAAATCTGTGCCAAGGGCAGCTGATGCAGCACGGCCCCCATCTGCGCGGCCACGCGGGGCATACCATAGACCCGGCTGGAGGCCTCATCCTGCCCGATGGTCTGACCGCCCGCGTGCCGAATTTGCAACAACCCCGCCGCACCGTCATTTCCCATACCCGTCAAAATAACCCCGGTGACGCGTGGGCCATAGGCCACGGCTGAGGCAAACAGCGCATCCACCGAGGGGCGATGCCCATGGATCAACGCATCGTTTTGCAAGGTGATATGCGGCACGCCGCGCCCCGCAAGACGGGCATGATGCTCGTTTCCGCAGACCACCGAAATCGTGCCTGCGCGCAGCACCATCCCATCCTCGGCGGCCTGCACCTTGGCCCGCGCGATCCGATCAAGCCGCGACACCAAACTATAGGAGAACGCCCCGCGAATATGCTGCACAATCACGGTGGGCGGGCAATTGACGGGGTAATCGGCCAGTATGCGATCCAAGGCCTCCACCCCGCCCGTAGAGGCCCCGATCACCACAATCGCCTGCGGGTCCGGCTGAAATGCGCCAAATTCGGCGCGCGCGGGCGCATCGGAAAAGCGCTGCGCGATGATACGGGCATCCTCCACCGTGCTCAGGGGCAGGCAAAGCGCGGGCAGATCCCCAAAATCCGATTGCGTGCCATAGATCAGGCATTGCGACCCAATCATCCGCACCATCGCAAAAAACATTTCAAATTCAGGCAATGCGGCCAAATCTGACGACAGCAGGATCACATTTGGCAAACGCTCCTCCGCGAGGATATGCCCCTCGCTCAGGTCACGCCCCTGACCCATGATCTGGACCGCGCGCACGGCTCTCAGGGCATCAAGCAAAATCTGCCGCCGCGCATCGCGGCTATCAATGACCAGTAATTTCGTTTGCGCCATGACACCCACACCCGCCGCACAATGCGACCTTTGAGATTTAACCTCAGGTCAGGCTAGCGCAGAGCCGTTAACGTAATCTTGATACGGCCCTGCCAGCGGTCGGTTCCATGCAAAATGTAAGGGCAATTTAAATCAGCTTTTGGATGATTTTCTCGTGGCAGAAACGCTTCGTTAAACCTCAGGGCTGTATGAGCAATGCGCGAGATAGGTTTTAGGCGCAGGAGTAGATCATGCACGATGAGGCACAGCGTGGAGATGCCGCGGCGACACTCACATTGCCCGCACGGGCGGATGGCCGCGCAGTGCAGGCCTTGCGCACAGCCCTCCTTGAGGTGGATGCGCCCGTGCTCACGATTGACGCCACAGCGGTGCAGTTTTTATCCGCCGCTGCGCTAGAGCTGTTGATGATTGCGGCGGCACAGCGGCGCGCGCAGGCGCAACAGACATTATGGCGCGGGCGCGACTTTGCCGCCCAACTTGCCATGCTGGGCACATCACCAGAGACAATCTTTACAGGAGAGGCTGCATGAGTTTCCGTATTCTTGCCATCGATGATTCGCGCACCATGCGCCACCTGATTGGCGCCGCGCTAGAGCCGCATGGCTATGATATGCATTTCGCGGAGGATGGTGTCGCCGGCATCGAGGTGCTGCCGCAGGCCGATCCGCATCTGGTCATCACAGATATCAATATGCCCCGCATGGATGGGTTCGGCGTGATCGAGGCGGTGCGTGCCACCGAAGACTATGCCACCATCCCGATCTTGGTTTTAACCACCGAAAGCGGGGCGGACCTAAAGGCGCATGCGCGCGCCTCGGGCGCAACGGGTTGGATTGTCAAACCCTTTGATGAAGAAAAACTGCGCGCCATCATCGGCCGCACCATCGGCGCATAAAACCACCTGCGGCGGGAGGATGTGAATGGCCAGCCTGGATGATCTGAGAGACTTCTATTTCCAAGAATGTGACGAGTTGCTTGAAGCGATGGCCGAAGGGCTGCGCGATATGGAAAACAGCCCCGATGATCATGAGGCGATTCATTCCGTGTTCCGCGCGGTCCATTCCATCAAAGGCGGGGCTGGGGCGTTCGACCTGACGGTTCTGGTCGATTTCTCACATCGCTTCGAGACGCTGCTCGACCATATTCGCGCGGGGCGCATCCACACCAATTCCGAACTCATGTCACTGTTGCATCGTGCGGGTGATCACCTCAGCGACCTTATCAGCGCCGCAAAAGGGGTGATACCCCCCATTGATGCGGCCGACCCCAAGATCATCGCCGCGATGGAGGCCAGCTTGCCCGAAGGCGCAGCCGCCCCCACCACGGAGCCTGTCCCTGATTTTGCGCCCCTGACCTTGTCTTTGGCGGAATTGACCCCCATCGCGCCAAATGCGCAGACGGGCGAAGCCGCCCCCGCGACAGGCAACCCCGCTTTGCAGCGCCGCATCATCCGCTTTGCCCCCCATCCCGCGCTCTATCGGGCAGGCCATGACCCCGCATTATTCATGCGCGCCTTGGCCGATCTTGGCCAGATCGCGGTGACAATGCACCACGGCGATTTGCCCCCCCTGGACCGCTACGAGACGGGGGATGCCGCGCTGGCATGGGAGATCAGCTTGACCAGCGATGCCACATCGCATGAGGTGCAGGGCGTTTTCGAATTCGTTGAAGATTTGGCTGATATCACGATCCGCGCCGCCAATGATGCGGCCGCACCCCAAGATGATGCACCGCTGCACGAGAACCCCGCCAAAGCCGCAGCACAGGTCATATCCGCCCCCGCGCCGTTGCCCGCCATCGCCAATACAGATGCCACAGTCACTGCACCAAGCACGGCCGCACATCCCCCCGCCACCCAAGACACAGCTGGCCTGAACGTCAGCAAATCCGTGGCCACAATCCGCGTCAACCTTGATCGCGTAGACCGCCTCATCAATCTCATTGGCGAATTGGTGATCAAGGAGGCCATGCTGGGCCAAACCATCGAAGGCGCAGGGCTGCCGGCAAACTCGGATATTCACAAAGGACTGGACGGGGTGCGCCAATTGGCATCTGAAATCCAGGAAAGCGTGATGGCGATCCGCGCACAACCCCTCAAATCCGTGTTTGAACGGATGCATCGCGTGATCCGCGAAGCCAGTGACGCAACCCATAAACCCGTCCGCCTGATCACCGAAGGCGAGGAAACCGAAGTCGACAAAACAATTATCGAAAAATTGGTCGATCCGCTCACCCATATGTTGCGCAATTCCATCGACCACGGGATCGAGGCGCCAGACGCGCGCAAAGCCGCACAAAAACACGAGGAGGGCGTAATCCGCCTGAGCGCGGCTCATCGATCTGGCCGCATCGTGATTGAGGTCAGCGATGATGGCGCGGGGATCAACCGCGACAAGGTCCGCCAAATCGCGGAGGCGCGCGGCCTGGTGGCACCTGAGGCCCAACTGAGCACAGCCGAGATTGACAACCTGCTGTTCCTGCCGGGTTTCTCCTCCAAGGATGAGATCTCCGCCCTCTCGGGGCGCGGCGTGGGTCTCGATGTGGTGCGGCGCGAGATCCAATCTTTGGGCGGGCGCGTCACCATCCAATCCACACCCGGCGCGGGGACAAGCTTTACCATATCCCTGCCGCTCACCTTGGCTGTTCTGCAAGGGATGTTAGTCGATGTGGAAGGGCAGACAGTGGTGATCCCCATCAATGCGATTGTCGAGACGATTCAACCCATACCGTGCAAATCCACAGCACGGGAACCCATACGCGCGTGGTGCAAAATCGCGGTGAATTGGTGCCGCTCGTGGATGCGGGGCAGTCGCTCAACCTGCGGGACCCGCTTCACAATATCACCGATCGCATCTTGATCGTGGTGGAAACCGATAAATTCAATCGCGCCGCCCTTTTGGTGGATCGCATTCACGACACCCGCCAGGTGGTTATCAAAAGTCTCGAAGAAAATTACGGCGAGATCCCAGGCATCTCGGCGGCGACAATTTTGGGCAATGGTCGCATCGCCTTGATCCTCGATCCAGATGAAATCGTCCATGCGGCCGCCACCGCCCCCCACCCCCTAGCACTGGAGGCTTGCCATGCTTGACAGCACCGATCACACCACATCCGACCTGCGTCACGACATGGTCGCCTTTCGGGTGGCCGATCAGGATTTTTGCATTGATATCGGCATGGTGCGCGAAATTCGCAGCTGGTCCGAGACCACATTCCTACCCCATGCACAGCCCTATGTGAAAGGCGTGATCAACCTGCGCGGCGCTGTGGTGGCGGTCATTGATCTGGCCGCGCGCCTTGGCTTGGGCGTCACCAAGACCGATCCGCGCAATGTCATCATCATCGCACAGGTGGGCCGCCAAATGGTCGGGCTGTTGGCGGATCATGTCTCGGACATTTTACCCGTGCCGCCTGAAGCGATCAAACCCATGCCCGATGTCGCCGCCGAAGAGGCCAAAGCCTTCATCACGGGATTGGTCAGCATGGATGATGATCGGCTGCTGCGCAAACTGGACCTTGCGCGCATATTGCCTGAAACCAAAACTTTCACCGCGTGACCTGGAGATGAGTGCCCCAGCAAATAGGCCCATTGGCGGCAGCGATATCGCCGCATCGGAATTCACGCAGCTGCGCGATCTGCTCTATCGTGAAAGCGGCATTGTGCTGCCCGAGTCAAAGATCAGTTTGATGGTGTCACGGCTCAACAAACGGCTGCGCCATTTGCAACTGCCCGATTTTGGTGCCTATTTTCGATATATCGAAGCCGATCAAAGCGGCGAAGAATTGCGCGAAATGGTGGCCGCCATGACCACCAATGTGACGTCATTTTTTCGCGAATCCCATCATTTTACCCAAGCGGCCCAGACGATCCTGCCCCCGCTTCTGGAGCGGGTGAAAGCGGGAAAATCCCGCTTGCGGATATGGTCCGCTGGTTGCTCGACCGGCGAGGAGCCGTATTCAATCGCGATCACGCTGCTCGAACTGTGCCCGGAGGCCGCGCGCTATGACATCAAGATTCTCGCCACTGATATTGATCCGCACGCCTTGTCGCGGGCGCGAACGGGCAACTACCCTGCGGGCCTGACCAAGGGCCTGAGCGATGCGCGCGCCCACAAATTCTTTGATCCCATCGAGATCAACGGGAACAGCGCGTGGCGCGCCCGTGCGGAGCTGCGCAATTTGATCACATTCGAGGCGCTGAACCTGCATCAAAATTGGCCCATGCGCGGGCCATTTGACCTGATCTTCTGCCGCAATGTGGTCATCTATTTTGACGAAACCACTCGCAGCCAGCTGTGGCAGAGATTTGCCCATATTCTCACGCCTGAGGGATGGCTTTTCACGGGCCATTCCGAACGGTTGGACGCCGCCGCCATGCGCCATTTTGCTTTGGACGGGATCACGGCCTATCGCCGCCATGGCGCACACAACCAAGCCTGTCCCATCGCGGCTGATGCCACGCCCCGTGCGATGCCCCGTGCGATGTCCCGTGCCACTTGCACCCCCGATGCCCCCCAAAGCTCAACCAATCACATAACAAGGGGATATGCGCCATGAGCCTGAAGAAACAACTCCATGTCATGGTGGTTGATGATATGTCGGTCAGCCGCGGCTTGATCAACCAAGCGCTCGATTGGATCGGGATCGAGAATGTGGCCTACGAACCCGATGGCCGCAGTGCGCTGCGGCGTTTGCAAAGCCAGCCGGTCCATCTGGTGATTTCTGACTATAATATGCCCGAGATGGATGGCTTGACGCTGTTGCAAAACTTGCGGGCCAGCCCCGCCACACAGCGGATCGGTTTCATCCTGATTTCAGGTCGCATTGATCAGGCATTGGTGGATCGCGGACGGGCCTTGGGGATGAACAATTACCTTAAGAAACCGTTTACACGCGATGCATTTGCACAGGCGATTGAAACGGTGTTTGGCCCACTGTAACGCGGCCATCGATCAGGCCGCGCTTCCTTAAACGCGTCACATGATAGAAAGACCAAGAATGACAATTCCCCAGCCCAAGACCGGCCTCAAGAGTGGCCGCACTATTGGCGCTTCGCCTGCACAAAGTGAGAGCGACCTTTGGGAAGATGAATTATGGGCAGGTGACGCATGGGGGGATACAGCCGCTGCGCCCTTGGCTGTGGCGCAACCTGCCATGGATGATGCTGCAAAACCACAAAAGCTAGGTGCTTGTTTGCACGCAATCCTTTCTGAAATCGGCCTTTGTGCGCGGATTGCGCGCGACTTGGATCACACCATCGGCAGCACGGATAACTTCAGCCGTTGCCAAGATGCGCAGCATCTCATGACCTTGCAGAACCTTGATCTGTTATGTCAGTTGCTTGAGGGGTTGCAATGCTACACAGATGGGCTGACCACCGTAAGCGAAACTGACACCCATGTTCATACCCAAGAGATATCTTTGGGCCATCTTGCGCGGGATGTGATGCTGGCCGCACAGCGCGCGCGGCTGTTCGATGGCACAGCGGCCCAAAGCCGCGCTGGATTTGATCCAGAAGAATAGCCCCCTAGGACACAGAAAAACCCCACCGCTGCTGCACCTGCCGCCCCGCCCAGGGCAGCCTGAATGACCGCGCATCAAGACGCATATGCGCCATGAGGCTTGTCCTTGTGAAAAATACCCCGTTTGAGGCAGTATTTTGGGGCAGTGCCAAACAGTCGCCCGCGCTATATCACACCCTAAGGATAAACCCATGTCGCCCCTGCTGGACGCCACGCCGTGCAAGGCCCGTCTTTGCCCCCTGTCCCAACACAACAGAAATCACAGAGTGCGCGCACATCCGCCTGATCGCTCAAAGATGAAGCGCCCACGGGACAAAGACAGATTGATATCTGATTGGAACACGCCTTTTGGCACAACCCGCTTGGCACAACCCGCTTGGCACAACCCGCTTGGCACAAGGCATTTGCCACCAGCCGCGTGATCGGACCCTTCAGCGCCGAAACCCCTCAGGATGGCCCTGATGTGATCTCTGGATCTATACGAGATAGGCCAAGCGCACCCCGCCCCAATGACGCCCCGCGACCCAAATTGGCGCGGATACATCCTTCATCATGGCAAATTCGCCATTTCCCATATCGCGCCGATAGGCCTGCAACAGGAAGGACTGTTGATTGCGTCCCGCATTCAGACCCACGCGATCATCAAAAATGCGCCGATTGCGCCCGTGCCGCGCATTCCATTCCGCTTCACCCATACGATGGGGATGACTGAATTTCACGTTATGGGTGGGAATATATCCATTGCGATCAATCGCGGCGCAAAACACGATTTTCTCCGAGAATTTCAACATGGGCTCTTGCAATTCGGGCAAGATTTCATCGGTAAACTCGGTAAAGCGGGTCAGGTATTGCTGCGGATAGGTGCCCTTGATGGGTTGGTATGCTTCGTCAAACAGATCCGTGATCACAATGCGTCCCTGCGTGACCGCATCCCCAAATCGCATCGCAATCGCCGCGCCCACGTCCTGCACCGCGCGGATAAAGGGGGTGTCGACCGTATCCACCCCAAGCCGTGCGGTGAGCGAAATCAGGGTTTCGGATGTATCGGTGAGGGCCATCAATTTTTGCGATGCATTGGCCAGCGAAATCGAAGCGGTTTCCACCCCGCGTGCCATGATTTTAATTTCTTGCTCCGCATGATCGAGATCACCGCCAATCGCGCGTGCGGATGTCACGATATCCGTTTGCACCTCATGCACATTGCTGAGGGCTTGGGGCAGCACATCGATATCCGCCCCCACCAGATCTGTGCTGTTGCGCAATTGCCCCGCAAGGGCGGTGGCGGCGTTGGCCTGCTCGATCGCCTTTCCCATCTGGACGGCCAGATCACCCATGGTTTTGCCGATTTCTGCGGTGGCCTGTCCCGCTTGGTTGGAGAGTTCCTTGACCTCCCCCGCGACAACCTTGAACCCGCGCCCATGCTCCCCCGCGCGGGCCGCCTCAATCGCGGCGTTGAGCGACAAAAGATTGGTCTGTCGGGCCAATTCCGAAACATGAAGCGAGATTTTCGTGACCGCCTCCATCGATTGGGACACGCGCGCCAATTGACCCGTAATATCCGTGACATGGGCGGTCAAACTGGCCACGTCCGACATCATCTGACGCAGGCGCCGCGAACTGTCATCCACTTTTTCACGCGCCATTGCGGCGGTTTCAAGCGCGGCACCCGCAGCCGAGACCACCTGACGCCCGCGCGCGGCCATGGAATTTATGCCATTGTGCAGTTCCCGAAAGCCGTTGGTCTTGTTTTGATACAGGTCCGTGACATCCTGAACATCGCCCGACACTTCGGCCAAGGTGATGGACAATTGCCCGACACGGTCGGCCACATCCTGTACCACAATCTCGGATACCATATCGGCATCTTCAGATTTGGACGATGGCAGCGCCACATCAACCTGAACCAAGGTTTTCGCATCCAGCGGAACGTTCATCGCGCACTCCCAAAAACACCGTAACGAGGCACAGACCATCGCCCCAGATGAGGCACCGACCGCAGGGCGTATCGCAGGCCCATGTCCTATCCCGCCCTATGTGAGGCAAAACTGCTAATATCACGTAAAGACGGCCTTTCGGCGTAAGGGCGTTATCTATCGGGCGCGGGGGTGGCATCCGACCGCCCCCAAACGCCTGCACTCGCATGGGCGTTGACCCGCATCCGCCACGCCTTACTTCCGCAACAGCAATGGAACAGGGCGAGGGACAGATGCAGGCAACACGGGCAGAGGGGTTGGCGCGTTTGGCGGCCTTCACCCCGAAAATGGGCAAGGCCTATGCCAATGGCCGCAACTATGACTTGGGTGCAGGGGGCCACAAATCCGTCTCGCAGCTCTCACCCTACATCCGCCACCGCCTCATTCACGAGCGCGAGGCGGTCGCGGCGGCCTTGGGCGCGCATGGCGCTGTGGCGGCCGAAAAATTCATCCAAGAGGTGATCTGGCGCAGCTACTTCAAAGGCTGGCTTGAGTTGCGCCCGATGATCTGGCGCAGCTATGTCAGCGGGCTTGAGGCCGATTTGACCCAATTGGACGCGGAAAGGCCTTTGGCACGGGCCTATGGCCGTGCCGTTGAGGGGCAGACGGGCCTCGCCTGTTTCGATGCTTGGGCGCGTGAATTGGTCGAGACAGGCTATCTGCACAATCACGCGCGGATGTGGTTTGCCTCGATCTGGATCTTCACGCTGGGATTGCCATGGCGGCTTGGCGCGGATTTCTTTTATCGCCATCTTCTGGATGGGGATGCGGCCTCGAATACATTGGGATGGCGCTGGGTTGCAGGGCTGCACACGCGCGGCAAATTCTATGCGGCGGAGGCATGGAATATCGCGAAATTCACCCAAAACCGATTTACCCCGCGCGATGCAGATTTGGCCGTGGTCTCCGAAGGGCTGGAGGCGACCGAGCCAGATGGCCTGCCCCGCGCCCTGCCCTTGCGCCGCCCGCTTGCGCCACGGGCAGGCGCGAAAACCCTTCTGTTACTCACTGATGAAAATTGCGCGATCATGCCTGATGACATCACAGGGTTTGATGTGGTCGCGGTGGTGGGCCTGACGCAATCGCATCTGCGCCGCGCCAGCCCTCAGGTTGCCACCTTCGAGGCGGAGGCCATTCGCGACTGCGCCGCGCGGCTTGGGCGCGCGATTGAGATGGTCGAGGCACGCGATCCAAAGGCCTTGGCCCATATGGCCACGCGGGTTGGGGCCGTGCAAATCGCCACGCCCTATATCCCCCAAGGCCCGCTTTATGATTGGATCACCGAGGCGCGCGCGTTGTTGGAGGCCGCACATATTCCCCTCACCGAATGGTGCGATCCATGGGATCAAAACATCTGGCCCCATGCCACGGCAGGTTTCTTCAAGGTAAAGCAGAAAATCCCGCAGCTGATTGCGGATATGATTTAGGTGAAAAAATCTTATCTGGCATCGCCCTTTTGCCTGAGGCAACATGATCTTTGACGCAGGCCAAGGGAGGGCATCATGGCAGAACAGGCACAGACAGAAAATCAACTTTGGGTCACCGCATCCCAAATCACAAAATTCAGCCACGCGATTTTTGAGGCCGCAGGGGCCGATGCGGCCAGCGCCAAAGCGGCAACTGATGCGATGATGCACGCAAGCCTGCATGGGGTGGACAGCCACGGCTTTCGTCTCTTGGCCCCATTATCAGGCGGCGATGCGCGGTGGTCGCACTCAACGGCCGCCCTGATCTGTCCTTCACCTAAAGCTGGCTGGCACGGGCCTGCTTGATGGCGACCATGCGCATGGCGCGCGCGCTTTATGCGGCGGCGGATCATGCCGCCACCTTGGCGCGCGCCTCTGG
The DNA here is from genome assembly GCA_018401385.1 of Roseicyclus sp. Lineage (GTDB taxonomy): Bacteria > Pseudomonadota > Alphaproteobacteria > Rhodobacterales > Rhodobacteraceae > M30B80. The sequence continues at coordinate 31,638 of JAGYKZ010000002.1, read as the reverse complement.
TATCGGGGCGGTCGGCGATCAACAGCTCGCATTACGGTGCGGCGGGGCCTATGCCATGGCACTGGCGCAGCAGGGGCTGGCGGGGTCTGGTCTTTGGCAATTCCGACAGCCTTGTGCGGCTCCACGACGGCGCGGAGCGGTTTCATGGCACCAACTGATTGCCATCGCCTTCCTACCCAATCCGACCCATGGCTCTTGGATATGGCGACCAGCTCTGTGCCCTATAACCGTGCAACTTTACGCATCGCTTGGCGTAACCCTGCCCGATGATGTCGCATCTGACGCGGCGGGCGAACACCGACCAATAACGTAGAATGCTTTATCCCGCTGGGCGGGGAATTCGGGTTCAAGGGGGCTGCTTTGGGGTGCTGGGTGAAATCTTCAGCCGTGATGACGGGATGAAAATCTCGCCCGATCTCGATGCGATGGTCGGCGGCGACATGACGCGCCCGCGTCAATTGGGCGGTTTACCATTGCCATTGACCCGAGGCGTTGACCGGGCCGATGTTCATGGCGGGATGGCGCATTATCTGACAAGCCGCGCAGCAGCACCCCACGGCACGGGCGCGCGTCGCACCCGGGATCGCGAATGGGCGGTGGCCGCAACCCGCCGCGAAACAGGCATACCGCTTGTCCTGTGACGCAATCGGCCTTTGCCGAATTGACCCAAACCACGGGCACGCATTGTGAGCGCGACCTACGATATCGCGGTCGGTCGTGGCCTCATGGGCGGCGGCGGCGCGATATCTGGCGCAAATGGGGCATCACGTGGCCTTTGATCGGCCCGTCCGAGCCGCAAGATCGCGCGCGCCATGACGGCCCCTTTGGCAGCCACCATGATGCAGGGCGGATCACGCGGGCTTGGCCGAAAAAGCGGATTGGTCGCGCCTTGCCTTGCGCTCCATGGCGCGGTACCGCGACCTAGAGGCGGTTTTGGGGCAGGTTCTATACCCCATGCGGGGTGATGATGGCGGGGCCAATTTCGGGGCCAGCCTCGATTTCACCTGCGCGTTTTGCACGCGGCCGATGCGCTGGATATTGTCCATGAGCGCTTCGATGATGCAGGGCTTGCCGCGCGCTTTCCTATATGCGCTTCCCAAAGACAGATACCGAAGCCGCCGCATGGGAGGCGGCGGGGGTTGGATCAACCCCGCCCGTTGCGCGCCGCTGAGGAACGCGCCATGGAACAGGCGGGCGGCGTAGTGGTGGATGGAGTCAGCCGTGGCGCAGGATCGCGGCACCGTGACCTCACCACAGGCGCCACGATCCATGCGGGCCATATCGTTATCGCCACAGGCGGCTATGCACGCACAGATGGGCTTTGCCCGCGCGCCCGATATGCAGGTGATGGCGCGCACGGTTCTTTTGTCGAAATCGCTCTGATGATGTCCGGCGGTTGTCGGATATGCCTTACGCTGATTTCCATGTGCCCGAAGATGGGCGCATGATGAAGACTCTATCTGCTGCCGCCCATTCAATACCCTGACGGGAAATACTATCTCAAAATCGGGGGAGCCTGCATCCCTGCCTAAGCATCGCAACAGGAGATGACCGCATGGTTCCGCCTACAGGGCAGCGATGCGGCGGCGGCGCAATTGCAGCGCCATCTGACGGCTATTTTACCTGATTTTGCGGTGCGATCCTATCACACCGACACCTGTGTCATCAGCTTTTACCGCTACGGGATACCCTTTATATCGCGCGGCTGGATGATCATCTGACCATCCTGACGGGCGGCAATGGGGCGGCGGCGAAAAGTTGTGATGAAATTGGCCGTTTGGGGGCTTTGACCGCCATTGGACAAAGCCTTGTCCCTGAAGGCTACGACACCGACTTCCAAGCGAAATTCATGTGACAGTTACGACAGAAAGGTTGCCACGCCATGAGCCTATCCATCACCCTTCACTGGCAGCGTCAGGAAGCCACCCTGACCCCGCAGAAATACAGCAACGCCCATGAAATCACCTATACGGACGACATCAAGCTGATGGGGGATTCTGCGCCTGATTGGGGCGGCAATCCCGCCCATACCAATCCAGAACAGGCCTTGGCCGCGGCCATGTCCAGCTGCCACATGATGACGTTCCTCGCACTGGCCGCAAAGGCGGGTTGGCCCGTGGCCAGCTACAGCGATCATGCCGTGGCCCATTTGGGCAAAAGCCCCAAAGGACGCATGGCCGTCACCCGTATTGATTTGACCCCCAAAGTCACCTTTGATGAAGGCTTTGATGTGGATCAGGCAACCATGGACGAGATGCAACATCGCGCGCATCGCTATTGCTTTGTCGCCAATTCTATTGCCGAATATGTCGAGGTGACGATCAGCTAGATCGCAAAGGGGGCAGTTGCCATGACCATCGCAAGCCAGACGGATATTTTGCAAAGCGCGCGCGACACGCGGGGGATTTTGCGCCTAACCCTAAACGATGAACGGCGGCGCAACGCGCTGTCTGAGGCCATGCTGAACCGCCTGCTTGAGACGATCCGCGCCGCAGGGGACGATCCCGAGGTGCGCGTGGTGATCTTGGCATCGCGTGGCCCCGCCTTTTGTGCGGGGCATGACCTCAAGGAGCTGACCGCCGCGCGCACCCATGATGATGGCGGCCGTGCTTATTTCACCAAGATCATGGACTTATGCGCCAGCGTGATGCAGGCGATTGTCGCCTGCCCCAAACCCGTAATTGCCGAGGTGCGTGGCGTGGCCACAGCGGCGGGCTGTCAACTGGTTGCCACCTGTGATCTGGCCGTGGCTGAGGAGACCGCCCGCTTTGGCACGCCCGGCGTGCATATCGGGCTGTTCTGCTCCACCCCAATGGTCGCGCTGTCGCGCAATGTCAGCCATAAACACGCGATGGAGATGCTATTGACAGGCGATATGATCGCGGCCCCGCGTGCGGTTGAGATAGGCCTGCTCAACAAGGCCGTGCCTGAGGCCGAATTAAGCGCCGCCACCGAAGCGATGGCCGCGAAAATCGCCGCCAAATCCACCATGACCTTGGCCACAGGCAAAACCGCCTTCTATCGCCAAGCGGAAATGGGGCTGGCTGAGGCATATCGCTACGCGGCGCAGGTGATGGTCGATAATATGCTGACCCATGATGCCGAAGAAGGGATCGGGGCCTTTATCGAAAAACGTCATCCACAATGGCAAGACAAATGAGCCAGAGACATCATGATGACCCAAGCCTTGCGCGGCGGGCGGCCAATCATCAACCGCTCAGCCCGCTCAGTTTCCTTGAGCGCGCTGCAAGCACCTATCCCGATCATGTGGCCATCATCCATGGCCCCTTGCGCCGCACTTACCGCGATTTCTACGCGCGTGCGCGCCGATTGGCGGCGCGCTTGTCACACCTGGGCGTGGGTAAGGGCGATCATGTCTCGGTGATCCTCGCCAATACGCCTGCAATGTTGGAATGCCATTATGGCGTGCCCATGTGCAGGGGCGTGCTGCATTCGATCAACACACGGCTGGACGCGGCCATCATCGCGTTTCAGATCGACCATGCCGAAAGCAAGGTCTTGATCGTGGACGCTGAATTCATGCCACTGGCCCAAGAGGCGCTGCAACTGGCCAAATCCGCGCCCCAATTGGTGCAATATGATGATACCGAATATGAAGGCCCGCGCAGCGAAGTCAGCGCCGAAGATTACGAAGCGTTTCTGGCCAAAGGCGATCCTGACTTCGCATGGGCCTTGCCCGATGATGAATGGGATGCGATTGCGCTCAATTATACCTCTGGCACCACGGGCGATCCCAAGGGCGTGGTCTATCACCATCGCGGGGCCTATTTGCTGGCGCAAGGCAATGCGCTGATCACCTCGATGCAGAAACACGCGGTCTATCTGTGGACCTTGCCGATGTTTCACTGCAACGGCTGGTGCTTTCCTTGGACGATCTCGGCCATTATCGGCACCCATGTCTGCCTGCGCCAAGTGCGCGGCGCCCCGATATGGCGCGCCCTGACCGAGAATGGCGTGACCCATCTGTGCGGCGCGCCGATTGTCATGTCGGTGATCTTGGATGCGCCTGAACGTGTGCAGCTGCCATCACGGGTGAATTTCTTCACCGCAGCCGCCCCGCCGCCCGAGCGGGTCTTGGCCGATATGCAGCAGGCGGGGTTCGATGTGACCCATCTTTATGGCCTGACCGAAACCTACGGCCCCGCCGTGGTGAATGAGTGGCACGCGGATTGGTCCAACCTGCCCCTGCCCGAACAGGCGCGCTTGAAATCACGCCAAGGCGTGAAATATACGCCGCTGGAGCATCTCGATGTGCTGGACCCCGACACGATGCGGCCCGTCCCGCGTGATGGCATAACTCTGGGCGAGGTGATGTTTCGCGGCAATGTGGTGATGAAGGGCTATTATCGCAACGAAAGTGCAACCGAAAAGGCCTTTGACGGGGGATGGTTCCATTCGGGCGATTTGGCGGTGATCCACCCAGATGGATATATCCAACTCAAAGATCGCTCCAAGGATATCATTATTTCAGGCGGCGAAAATATCTCCTCCATCGAGGTGGAAGATGTGCTTTACGCCCACCCCGCCGTGGCGGTGGTGGCGGTCGTGGCCAAACCAGACGAGAAATGGGGCGAAACCCCATGCGCCTTTGTCGAGCTGAAAGCGGGTGAAACCGCGAGCATGGAGGAGTTGCACAAGTGGTGTCGCGCGAAACTCGCCCATTTCAAATGCCCCCGCGACTTCGTCTTTACCGACATTCCCCGCACCAGCACGGGCAAAATCCAAAAATACGTCCTGCGCGACATGGCAAAAGGGCGGGAGTGAACCGCAGCACAAACCAACCCTAATCAGGGAAACTGGCGCAACAAAGCGGTAGAAGATGAGAACTGGAAAGGTGTTTTGAAACGGGGCACTGTGATACGGGGGGCTGGTTGAAAAATGCAAATGCCAACTGCGCAGCGCAGGCGCACCGCATTTCACAGGGATGAAAAGCACGCGCGGTTTCGTAAACAACCCAAGTTATATCAATTTGGGAACCCTCATGTTTTTGTCTGCCTCACCACCTTTGTTGCCGGGTGATCCAGCTCCTTCATTTTATCAGCGCACCCCCTCCAACCCCAGATATGCTTTTGATTCTGCCGCAGGGCGCTATCTGGTGCTGTGTTTTTTCGGCTCGGCCAGCGATGGCCAGTCACAAGCAACCCTTGCCGCCGCCTTTGCACGGAGCGATCTGTTCAATGATCAACACGCCAGTTTTTTCGGCGTCAGCAATGATCCTGATGATGAAACGGGGCAAAGGGTGGCCAACAAAATGCCTGGCTTTCGCTTTTTCTGGGATTTTGATTTCTCGGTGGCCAAACTATATGGCGCGCGCCCAACGGAAACAGCGGCAAACGCGGATGTTACACAACGGCTTTGGGTCATTCTGGATCCGACGCTGCGGGTGATCGCCGCAATCCCCTTTCGCCCGAACGGCAGTGATGCGGCGCAGGTGCTGGAATTGGTTGCAAATCTTCCGCCGCCTGATCGTTTTGCGGGCATTGAACTTCAGGCCCCCGTGCTGCTGTTGCCGCGCGTGTTCGAACCGGATCTCTGTCAGCATTTAATCAGCCTTTATGAAACCTATGGCGGCTATGAAAGCGGCTTTATGCGCGAAATTGGCGGCCGCACGGTAGGTGTTTCAGACCCCAGGCATAAACGGCGCAAAGATTACAACATCGAAGACAGCGCGCTGATTTCCGCCCTTAAAGCGCGTTTCATGCGCCGTATCGTACCAGAAATCGCCAAAATCCACCAATTCAAGGTGACACGGATGGAGCGCTATATCGTGGCCTGCTATGCCGCAGAAGATGGAGGGCATTTCGCCGCCCACCGCGACAATACCACCTCTGGCACCGCACATCGCCGCTTTGCCGTTTCGGTCAATCTGAATGATGATTTTGATGGGGGAGAGGTAAGTTTTCCCGAATACGGCCCCCGCAGCTTCAAAGCTCCGCCAGGCGGTGCGGTGGTGTTTTCCTGCTCGCTTCTGCACAAGGTCAGCCGCGTGACGCGTGGGCGGCGCTATGCGTTTTTGCCTTTTTTGTATGACGAACAGGCTGCGAAAATTCGCGAATGCAACGCGGCCTTGATCGGCAAGAATGGTTCGGGTTATCGTGCGGGATGAAAATCGCAGCACCTCCTTTAATATGAACAAATTTGATCTTACCCCTTTCATGGAACCTCTGCGCCTTTATGCGCGGGTTTTGACGCGCGGCGATGATGAGGCGGATGATCTTGTGCAGGGCGCGCTGCTGCGGGCAGTGGAACGGCGGGCCACCTTTCACGAAGGGGGCGATTTGCGCGTCTGGCTGATGGCCATTTTGCACAACCATTTCATTGACTAAACCCGCGCGCGCAAGGCTGCAATGGCGCGCGATCATGCTTGGGCAGAAACCAATCCCGGCTTTGCCCCGCCCGAGGGTGAGCATGTTATCCGCCTGGAACAATTGCGCCGAGCGTTCCTGACTCTGCCCGCCGACCAGCGCGAGGCGCTGCATCTTATGGCAATTGAAGGGCTAAGCGTGGCCGAAACCTCAGCCATATTGGGCATTCCTGCAGGCACGGTGATGTCACGCGTTGGCCGCGCCCGCGCCGCGCTGCGCCAGTTCGAAGACAGACCCGCCAGCAAACCAAACCTGACAGTTTTGCGAGGCCGCGATGACACGTGACACCCTAACGCAGATTGATTTGGATATTTTGGCCTTTGTGAATGGCCAATTGGATGGAGAGCGCCGATATGCGGTGCTTGAATACCTCGCACGAAATCCCGATTTGGCGGCCGAAGTCATGGCCGATTTGCGCCTAACCGAAGGGTTGCGTCTTGCCATGGCAGATGTGGAAACCGCTGTTCCGCCGCATGTGACCCAAACGGCGGGGCGGCTGTCCAATGCGATATCACAACAAACCTACTGGCGGCGCTGGATGCCCTTTGCCGCATCGGTTGCGATGATTGCGCTTGGTTAAGGCGCATGGGTTGCAAGGTAATGGCCCGCTGCCACATAAAGCACCCCATAACGATTTTGCGGCCGTTCTGGAAAAACGGCGCTGGACGCGTGTGGCGGAGGCTCCGCGCCCTGGCTGATTGACGAGTCAGCCAATGCCAACTGATCCTGACCGGAGTTGCCGCGCGGCTGGGCATTGATTTGCCCCAACTGCCGCAAGGTTGATCATCCGCGCTGGGTGCGGTGGCAACCCCCAACGCCCGGGCCCTACATGATAATCGACACGCCAGATATGGGCGAAATCCCGCTTTTGGTGTGTTACGCCTGATTGATGGTCCAGACGGGCCTGCCAGTTGCCACCAGCCAACGCGGCGCAATGTCGGCCTTTTCGAAAACAAGCAAACCGCCTTTTTGTTCTGGTCGATGCACCGGGCGAGCCATTGCAGTTGCGCCTGCAGGCCGAATTGCTGCGCAGCAAGTTTAACTAAGGCAGTTTTTGGATGGCTCACTCGAAATTGACCGCCGCCGAATTGGCCTTGGCTGATGCGCAAGCCGCGCTAGGCCGCAATGACAATGCGGCTGCCATAGCAGCTTTTTCTCGCGCCGCTGCCGCTGGTGCATCGCCCAAGCTGACAGCGCGCCCACACGCGCTCGCCCTGTCGCAAATGGGCCATCATACCGAAGCGATCGAGGTGTTTCGCCCGCTGTTTGCCAAAAACCAAAAAGACGCTGCAACAATCAACCTGATGGGCGTGTTTCTGAAACGTGCAGGTCGCTTACAAAAGGCCGCCGAAGTTCTAGAAAAGGCGCGCAAGCTGCGCCCACAAGACCTGTCGCCTTGGCAAAATTTGGGAAATGTTCACGAGGCCTTGGGCAATCCTGAACGCGCTGCTTTTTTCTATCGGGGCGGACTTAAAATCGCCCCAAACTCGTCCGAACTGTGGCGCCTGTTGGGGGCGCAGCAGCTCAGTTTGATGCAATTTGAGGATGCGGCCAATAGTTTTCGCCGTGGCCTTGCCTTGCAGCCAGCAGATCCGATGTTATGCGCTCTTTTGGTAATCGCCTATCAAAGGGATGGACAAATCGATGAGGCGCGCGCCTTTATTCAAAAGATGCGCGCCGCACGTCCCGCCGATGATGATTTCGCGGTGGTCGAGGCGCGGTTCAAGGTGCATATGGGTGACACGGCTGGGGCCTTGGCCGTTTTGCGCGCCATTCTGGAACGTCAGCCCGCACATTTGAGCGCGGGCTTGCTGTTTGCCGTCACAATCGGGGACAGTGACCGCGAATTGGTCAACACCACACTGGAAACCGTGGTCGCGGCCCATCCCGATAGTTTTGATGCGTTGAACCGCCTGACCGACAGCTATGCGCGCAGCCGATATGGCAGCGAGACGGCCCATATCGAGCGCGCCTATCAATTGGCTCAAAAATTGATGGTGCAGTTTCCCGCCCATGTGCCAAACGCAGCCCGCACGCTGCGCACCATTTTCATGCGCGTATTGGACGAGGATCGCATGGCTCAAACAGGTCAGCTGCCCGATTTGCTGCGCCTGTGGCAACATGGCAGCAAACATTCCTTTGTGCATTATGAATTGGGGCAAGTTGAAACGCTGCAAGATCGCATCGAATTGGTCGAATGGCACAGGCAATGGGGGCAAAAGGTTGCTGCAAAAATTGACCCCATTCACCTGCCGCAGTCCCCTGCGCTGGCCTTGGGGCGCAAGCTGCGCATTGGGTTCATGTCATCGGACCTGCGCAATCATCCCATCACCTATTTCGCCCTGCCCCTGCTGGAAGGTTATGACCGCGAACAGGTCGAGGTTTTCTGTTACTCCTTTTACGAAAAGGAACCCGACAAGGTGCAGCAGCACCTTCAGGGCCAAGTCACCGCCTTTCGCCATTGGCCTCGCCGAGCCGATGCGCAAGTCGCCCAAGGTATTGCTGCCGATGGTTTGGATATATTGTTCGAACTTGGCGGATCGACTGCGATGAACAAACTCGAGGTGATGGCCTACCGCCCTGCCCGTTTGGGTGCAAGCTGGCTGGGCTATCCACATTCGGCGGGACTAGAGCAGATTGATCTGATCCTGACCGATCCGTTTTTACGCCCCGCAGACCCGCGTCTGCTGATCGAACGCCCCTTTGAGATGCCCGAAACTTGGGTGGCCCTGTCGCGCATGTTTGCTCCGCATGAAATTGCAGATGGCACCCCCCAGGCACGCAAAGGCTATCTGACCTTTGGTACCGCCAACAACCCCTACAAATACACCCCCGCGTGTCTAGATGCATGGGCGGGCGTGTTGCGGGAGGTACCAAACGCGCGGTTTCTTTTCTTGCGCCCTGAAGGCGGGGCGGACAGTTTCATGCAAGGCGCGCGCACCGCCTTTGCCCGCCGCGATGTTGACCCAGATCGCATTGATTTCATCGGCGTGCGCGGCGATCATATGCGCCATTACAACGAAATCGACATCGCCCTTGATAGCCTGCCCCATGTCGGCGGCACCACCACCTGCGAGGCGCTGTGGATGGGGGTCCCCACGATCAGCCTTGTCGGACCTGGCTTTCTGGAACGGTTGAGCTCTTCGAACCTGTCCAATGCGGGCCTGGGTGATCTGGCCGTGTTTTCGGTGAATGACTACATCGCGCGCGCCGCCGAACTGGCGGCCGACCCTGCCCGCCGTATGGCATTGCGCCATGGGCTGCGGGCACAAATCGCCGCAAATCCCTTGGGCCAACCCGCGCGGTTCACCAAACATTTCTATGATCTGGCCAGAAAGGTGGCATCGGAGTGAAAGCTGTAATTCTTGCAGGGGGACGTGGCACGCGCCTGTCCGAAGAAACGGGGCTGCGGCCCAAACCAATGATCGAAATCGGAGGGCAGCCGATTTTGTGGCATATCATGAAAATTTACGCCGCCCATGGGGTTACGGATTTCATTATCTGCCTTGGCTATCGCGGCTGGCAAATCAAAGATTATTTTCTGAATTATGCACGGCTGTCGTCCGATCTATCAATCGACCTTGCCACAGGTGCGGTAAAGGTGCTGCGTCCCGCAGCAGACGCAGGTGACGCTGACGATACAAAGGCGAGGAAACGCAAACGGCGGGCGTCTGAAACGTGTGGGCCATCTTCTACAAGAAGAGAATGCGTTTTGCCTGACCTATGGCGATGGGGTGTCGGATATCGACATCAGCGCCCTAATCGCCTTTCACCGCGCGCATGGGCAGCTGGCCACGGTGACGGCGGTGACCCCGCCCGGTCGTTTTGGCGCACTAGAGCGGTCGGGCCAGCGCGTGGCCGCCTTTACCGAAAAGCCTGATGGCGATGGCGGCACGATCAACGGCGGCTTTTTTGTGCTGCACCCAGCCGTGCTGGACAGGATCGAAGGCGATGCAACCCTATGGGAGCAAGCCCCCCTCAAAGGCTTGGCCCGCGATGGCGCGTTAATGGCCTATGACCATCACGGCTTTTGGCAGCCAATGGACACCCTGCGCGACCGCGATCAGTTGCAGGCCATGTGGGACGGGGGGTGCGCGCCTTGGAAACTCTGGTAAGGCGGCCAGACCCTGCGTTCTGGGCAGGCAAGCATGTGTTAGTGACGGGGCATACAGGGTTCAAGGGCGCGTGGGCGGCGCGGATGCTGGCGCTGATGGGCGCGCGGGTGACAGGCTTTGCGCTGGATCCGCCCGAGGGGCCATCGGCCTTTGGCACGCTTGGCGTGGCTGCGGGTCTTGCCAAGGATGTGCGCGCGGATCTGCGGGATGCAGAGGCCGTTCAGCGGGCCGTGCATGGCGCGGACATTGTGTTGCATCTGGCTGCGCAGGCCATTGTATCCGAAGGCTACCGCGACCCCGCACAGACATGGGCCAGCAATGTGACGGGCACGTTGCACCTGCTACAGGCCTTGCGCGGCGCGGGCGTGCAGGCGGCGGTGATTGCAACAACGGACAAGGTTTATCAAAACACCCTGCCCCGCGCCTTTTTGGAAAGCGATCCCTTGGGCGGCGATGATCCCTATTCCGCATCAAAGGCGGCGTGCGAGATTTTGGTGGCCAGCCACCGCACCAGCTTTGCCGATTTGCCCCCCATGGCCACGGCGCGGGCAGGCAATGTGATTGGGGGCGGTGATTTTGGACTGGGCAGGTTGATCCCCGACCTGATCCGCGCGCAAATCGCAGGGCAGCCGCTGATCCTGCGCAAGCCAGATGCCACGCGCCCGTTTCAGCATGTGATAGATGTGATATCAGGTTATCTGCTGCTCGCCGAGAAATTGGCCAAAGGGCAGTCCTGCCCGCCTGCAGTGAACTTTGGCCCTGAGGCTGAAATATCGGTGCAAGGATATGCTTTCGGCCGCTTGGGGGCAGCCACAGTATGTTACGCCCAATTGGCAGGCGATGGACACCCCGCCGATGGCTCGAAAAGCCGCGCCTGCGCTCGACAGCGCTGGCCCGCCGCACGCCGTATTGGTCTGCGCGGCTGACGACCCAATCAGGCCATTGCCGCAACTGCCACTCTGGTATAGGGTGGCCGCGGTTAAGATATGTAGTCGCCGCGACAGACACTGCAATTCAAACCTTTCTGGAGATATGACTCGATGTCTGCCGAATTTCCCAGTGCCGCGCCTGCGCCGCCCCCTTGGCCCTGTTTTTGCGATCTGGGCACCATGGCAGTGGCCAATGCCTTATTTACCCGCCACAGCCGATTTTGGCTGCCGAGCCACGCCCCTGCGCGCGGTGGTGTGCAGCGCCTGCCGAATGGTGCAGCTGGATCATGTGGTTGATGCCAAGGGGATTTTCACCGATTACGCCTATTTTTCATCGGCGTCGTCATCTTGGGCGGCCCATGCCGCCGATTTCTGCGCCGCCATGATGCAACGGCTTAATCTCGGCCCCGCCTCTCGCGTGATCGAGGTGGCCTCGAACGATGGGTATCTTTTGCGCAATTTCGTCGCCGCAGGCATTCCCTGCCTTGGCGTTGAACCTGCCGCCAATGTCGCGGCGGCGGCCCTAGCGGCTGGCATTCCGACCGAAGTCGCTTTTCTAACTGAAAAAAGTGCATTGGACATCGTGCAGCGCTTCGGCACCGCTGACCTGGTGGTGGCCAATAATGTTCTGGCCCATGTGCCAGACATCAACAGCTTTACTGCAGGTCTGGCCCTGCTGCTGGCCCCAACAGGCGTTCTGTCGGTCGAGGTGCCGCATCTGCTGAACCTTGTGGATCACGTGCAGTTCGACACGATCTATCACGAACATTACGCCTATTATTCGTTGCTGGCGATTGAGCGGCTGTTTTCGCGCCATGATTTGCATCTATTCGACATTCAGCAATTGCCAACCCATGGTGGCTCCTTGCGCATAATGGCCGCCAAGGACCTGCGCGCGCCGTCGCCCGCGCTGATCGCCATGCGCAAGACCGAGGCGCTGCGCGGTGTCGATACGGATGCTTTTTACAACGGATTTTCTGCGCGGGTGACAGAGGTGATACAGGGCTTTCAGGCATGGCTGGCTATCAAAACCGATATGGGCCGCAAAATCACGACATATGGCGCAGCCGCCAAGGGCAACACCTTTTTGAACGCGGCCCGCGTGCGGCGTGGTGATGTGCTGGCGGTGGCAGACCTGTCGCCCGCAAAACAGGGGCGCCTATTGCCAGGCAGTCATATTCCCGTGGTCACGCCGCAGGCCATGCTGGATTTGCGGCCCGATGATATCCTCATACTGCCGTGGAACATTGCGCCCGAGATTTTCAGCCAGCTTCGTGCCGCAGGGTATTCAGGCGCAATTTGGACGGCTGTCCCGGAAATGCGGCAACTGTGATGCGTTTTAACATAAGCCCCCTGCCGATGGTTTTCGAAGTGCAAAGCGATGCCCAAGAAGACAATCGCGGCAGGTTTCAGCGTCTTTGGTGCGCAGAGGCCTTCGCACGCGCCCGTATCGCTTTCACGCCCACTCAATCCAGCCTATCCACCAATCATGCCGTCCATACCCTGCGTGGGATGCATTGGCAGGCTGGGGAAAATGCCGAACAAAAGCTGGTGCGCTGCGTGGTGGGGGCCGTGTGGGATGTGGCGCTGGATCTGCGCAAAGACAGCCCGACCTATCTGCGCTGGTTCGCAAAAATTTTGTCTTCTGAAGATGGCAACGCCCTGTTTTTACCGCGCGGGGTGGCGCATGGATACCTTACGTTGACGCAGGGGGCAGTGGTGGAATATCTGATGGATACCCCGCACAGGCCTATGGCGGCGCGCGGCGCACGTTGGAACGATCCAAATTTTGGAATCAATTGGCCGCATCCCCCTGCGGTGATGTCCGAGCGTGACCGCGAGTGGCCCGATTATGCCGATGATTGAACCCGTTTTGCTGACAGGAGCGACAGGCTTTGTCGGGCGGGCGGTTCTGGCTGAACTTGTCGCCTGCCAAGTGCCTGTCCATGCGGTAAGCCGCGGCATAGCCCCCCCGATGGCTGGGGTGGTCTGGCATCAGGCCGATTTGCTCTCGCCCGAGGGCCGCGCACAGATCGCGGGCCTTGCGCCGCGCATGATCCATTGCGCATGGCACATCGAGCATGGCGCCTTTTGGACATCGCCCGCCAATGACGCGTGGCATCACGCATCGCTGGATCTGGTGCGGCGTTGGCGCAGCCATGGCGGCACGCGTATGATCGCGCTGGGCACTTGCGCCGAATATGACGCAGACGATGCTGGCCCGTGGGACGAACACCGCCCGATACGCCCCACCACCGCCTATGGCAAAGCAAAAGCCGCGCTTTGGCGCGATTTGTCCGATCTGTGCGGCGAAGATCTGATTTGGGCGCGGTTATTTCACCTGTTTGGGCCGGGTGAAGACGCACGGCGCTTTGTTCCACAAATCTGCCAACGTTTGGCAGCTGGCCAGCCCGCTGATGTTTTGGCCCCGCACCTGATCCGCGATTATGCCCCCACCTCTCATGTCGCAAAATGCCTGTGCGCCCTTTTGCAAACACGCTGCATGGGCGCAATCGACATAGCATCGGGCCGCCCAGTCACATTGGGCGAAATGGCAGGCTGGATCGCCAGTGCGTTCGAGGCCTTCCATCTGCTGCGGCTGTCTGCAACCTTGGAACAGTCACCGACTGCCGCTATGGCCCCGCTTCTGCACCGCCTGCAAGCACATATGCCCTTTGCACCTTTGGACATCAATCGACAGGTCACAGACTATGCTAAAACCTTTCGGACAGTCCCACAAATCGGCCAACGATAGCGCGACAGCGCCCATTTCAACACTCGCAGCACCTGCACTGCTGAAAATTCGTCAACGCGGCGATACGCTCTGTAACGTCCTGCCAGTACTTCAAAGTTTGAACTAGTCGCCATGTCAGTGCTTTCTGTAATTGGCGGCTTCCGCATCGCCTCCAGCTTGTGCCGCGCCCGTCGCTTGCAGGGGGCCAAGCTGCGTGGTCAGCGCCTGCCCCGACAGCCCGATCCCGCGCAAATTCTCCAGACCATGGACCGCCAATTGGTCAAGCACAGACTGCGCTGCGGCAATCCAGTCTCCGGGCGCTTGTTCCGACCAGCCGGGCGCGGGGCGTGCCACACTCAGGGCCGCGCTGGCCTCGGCCAGAACCACCTGATCTTCGCGGATGAGAACGCCCTTCAAGCCTGATGCGCCCAGATTAAGGCCAATATAAACCGCTTTGCCCGCGCTCAGCACCTGAAGCAGGTGAACTCGAGCATGGCCCAGATCGCCAGTGTCTTGCTTGAACGGCGGGGCGAATTGTCCGAAACGCGGCTCTATCGTGCCTGAGCGGGCCCGTGCATCCCCGAACAGAGCGCACGGACAAACGGCTGACGGTCGAAAAGCCGAACCCCGTTTTGACAGCACAGGGTCGCAATGCCCCCCCACAATGTCTTGCAAAGGCAGCACCAGACCGCGCAGCCTCCCAACGCCCAAGCCTTTGTTCGGCCCGTAGGTGTCGACGACCCACAGCCATCGCCTTGGCGAAATGGCGCACCCGACAGGATTCGAACCTGTGACCTCTGCCTTCGGAGGGCAGCGCTCTATCCAGCTGAGCTACGGGTGCCTGTGGGTGCTTTTAGCGGCGCGGGCGGGGTTTCGCAATCGCCAATGCGGCTTTCACTGCGCGAAACGGTCCAGTGTGAACCCGCGCTGCGGAAAACCTCAGGAAAAAAGATCGTGGCACAACTCCAACGCCTCGACCAGCGCGTCCACTTCGGCGCGGGTGTTATACATCCCAAAGGAAGCGCGGCAGGTGGCGGGCACCCCCATATGCTCCATCAAGGGCTGCGCACAATGGTGGCCCGCACGCACCGCAACACCTTTTTTATCCAAGACAGTCGAGATGTCATGGGCGTGCGCGGCCCCCTCAATCGTGAAAGAAAAAATCGCGCCCTTATGCGTGGAATTGCCCTGCACATTCAGCCAATTCAGCCCCGCAAGGCGGGTGCGGGCGTAATCGGTCAGATCGGCCTCATGGGCGGCAATCGCCTCCATTCCAACAGCACTCATGTAATCCAGCGCCACGCCAAGGCCAATTTGCTGCACAATTCCGGGCGTGCCCGCCTCGAATTTCATCGGTGGATCATTCCATGTGATCTCATCGCGATGCACCTCGCGGATCATATCGCCGCCGCCCATGAAAGGCTGCATTTCCGCCATGCGTGCGGATTTGATATAAATCGCCCCAGATCCTGAGGGGCCATAAAGCTTATGCCCCGTGATCGCGTAGAAATCCGCCCCAAGCGCATCAAGGTTGAGCGGCATATGCACCGCCGCCTGAGAGCCGTCAATCAACACGGCCACCCCACGGGCATGGGCCGCGTCAATCACCGTTTTGATGTCAAACACCGTGCCAAGCACATTTGACATATGCGACATGGCAATCAGCCGTGTGCGCGGGGTGATTGCGTCAATCATGGCTTGTGGATCAAGGTCACCGTTCACATCAGTGTCAACCCAGACCAATTTCACCCCAAGACGTTCGCGCAGAAAATGCCAAGGCACGATATTGGCGTGATGCTCTGCAATAGTCAGGATGATCTCGTCACCCGCCTTCAGGCGCGGTGCGGCCCACCCATAGGAGACCAGATTGATCCCTTCTGTTGCCCCCGTGGTAAAGACAATCTCGCGCTCATCGTTGACACCCAGAAACCGTGCGATCTTACCGCGCACGCCCTCATAGGCCTCGGTCGCCACCATCGAGAGGTGATGAAGCCCGCGATGCACATTGGCATATTCCATCTCATAGGCATGGCTCATCGCATCAATCACCGCGTGCGGCTTTTGAGCGCTTGCGCCATTGTCCAGATACACCAGGGGCTTTCCGTTCACCTCACGCGAGAGGATCGGAAAATCAGCGCGGATTTTATCAACATCAAACATAAGCACCCTTTACGGTATTGCAGGCACAAGGCCAAAGGTGGTCACGACCAGTGACAACAAAAACCCAAAGGCCAGCAAAAACATGATAATAGACCAAAAGGTTTTCCAGACAGAGGAAAACCCATGCAACACGGTGACAAACTGCGCCATAAGCCAGAAAAACAGCGGAATGGACGCCAGACTGACGATATCCGATAAGGCTGAAAAGCCTAAGGCAATCGCGGCAATCTGAAAGGCTTGCACCACCAAAAACACGGCTTGCAACCAGATCATCCAGCGCAAGCGCGCCATCGAAGTTCCCCTTGCCGCCAAACCGCGCGCCAATCACGGCAACCGCCAAGAACAAGGAAAAGCGCCTGAAGAATGCCCATGAAAATGGGCATCGGCAGGCCCATATCAGAGGGCGGAACAGGCAGCATAAGTGTGACCGCACTGGCCATCAGCGTGGATAAGGTGATCACCAAGGCCAAGGCCAACCACAGCGCATCGCGCGGCAGGTTCAAGGCAAGCACGGCGCGCGCGGCCTCATGCGGGGCACGGATCGTGTCCCGCGTGTTGCGCCACAGTCCTGACAAAGTCAGCAATTCCGACAGGTTCACAGCCTTTACACCCCTTCTGATGCAGCCTCTGGCGCGCGCTCTGCCTCAAACAGGCAGGACAGCCAGATCGCAAAAAATCCCAGCAATGTGACAACCCCCATCGCCGTCATCGCTGGCCCTTGCCCGATAAAACCCGCCACCAGCCCATAGAGCAAGAACAAAGGCGAGGTGACCAGCAGCGACCAGAACAGCGCCAAACGCGCCGAATAGAAACTGCCCCGCCCGCGCGCGAGTTTGACCAGAACATGGCTCAATGCCGCCAAAATATACAGCATCAGGGGCATCACCATCATCATCGAGAAAAAGGTGATGGACAGGCGCGCCTGCAACGGCACGGTAGGGTCAAGAAAGGCCTCTCGGCTCAGGCTTGGCCATTGCGCCACAAAGAGCAGGAAACAGGCAATCATCACAAAGGCAATCGCGCGATCCTCGCGGCGACCACGCGCAAGCATCGCGCGGATCACCGCACGCGGGCTGTGCCATGAGGCGACAATATCCCTTGTGACCGACATATGCGCCCCGCCCCCCTAATCGCGCCGCCGCGCCAACCACAGATCCAGCTGCGCCAGAATATCTGCGCGCAGCATCTCATCCTGGATCTCGTCAATCGCTTCGGCCAAGAAAGCCAAAACCAAAAGATCGGTCGCGGTTGAGTGATCCACCCCGCGCGAGCGGAGGTAGAACAGCGCCTCCTCGTCAATCGCGCCTGTGGTCGAGCCGTGGCTGCATTTTACGTCATCGGCGTAAATCTCTAGCTCAGGCTTGGCCAAAAAGGTGCTGTCCTCATCCAAAAGCAAGGCTTGGCTGATTTGATAGCCATCGGTTTTTTGCGCACCAGGCGTGACAAGAATTTTGCCCTGAAACACGCCAAAGGCCCCGTTGCGGAGCACCTTTTTGAACACCTGACGGCTTTCGCAATCCTCGCCCCGATGGGTGACAAAGACCGTGTCATCATGGTGAAATTCCACCCGTTTGCCATCGCCAAGGGCAGCACCCGCCACATGGGCCACGGCGTTGTCCCCGACAATATCAATCACGTGCTCATTACGGATCAAAACGCCGTTGCAGGTGAGGGTAAAGCTTTTGTAATGCGCCGCTTCGGCCACACGCACAAAGCTGTGGGTCACGGCACGGCGGGCATGATCGCGCCCCTGTGCGCGGATGTGATGAAAGCGCGCCGTTGGGGCCAGATCGACCTCCGTAACGCTATTGAACCGTGCCGCAGCGGGGCCTTGCTCCAACAGGGTCATTTCTGCGCCCTCTTCCACGCGGATCACATGGTGCAACACCGCGTCCGAGGTTTCGGACTGGTGCAGATAGATCAGGCTGACGGGCTTTGACACCTTCCCCGTTGCGCGGATCACGACACCATCCGTGGCAAAACCCGTGTTGAGCGCCGCTAAGGGGCGCGCCACGGGGTCTTGGCCATGGGTTTCAAGATGGCCATACAGCTCCATCGCCCAGTGGATATCGGTCTTCATCACCGCGCTCAGACGCGCGATTTCCAACCCTTCGAGGCTGAGATCATCTGATTGATCCGGATCAAACACACCATCGACAAACACGATCTTGAGGCGGTCGATATCGGTAAAAACCGCGCGATCCGTGCCCATATCAAAAAGGGCTGCCTCAGGGGCGGTGGGGGCGGTCAGTTCGGCGGGGTTGGTGTATTTCCAATATTCATCCCGTGCGGTCGGTAGACCCATCGCGCGCAGCCGCGTCAGGGCGGTATGGCGCGCCTCATTGGCCCAAGTGGCCCCTTCGGGCAGATCATATGCCGCGATACGGGTCTCGGTCAGATCAATGCGTGCCTGTGCCAGAGCCATCAGACCGCCTCCGCCAACAAATCGGCATAGCCGTTTTTCTCGACCTCAAGCGCCAATTCGGGTCCGCCTGTTTTGATGATCCGCCCGTCTGACATGATATGCACCACATCGGGTTTGATATGGTCCAGCAGGCGTTGGTAATGGGTGATGACCAAGAAACCACGCCCTGCATCGCGCAGTGCGTTGACGCCATCAGAGACCAGCTTCATCGCATCCACATCCAGGCCGCTGTCGGTTTCGTCCAAGATGCACATCTTGGGTTCCAACATTGCCATTTGCAGGATTTCATTGCGCTTTTTCTCACCGCCGGAAAAGCCCACATTGACGGGCCGCTTAAGCATTTCAGCATCGATTTTCAGGGTCTTGGCTTTCTCCCGCACCAGTTTCAGGAAATCCGCTGCGCTCACCTCATCCTCGCCGCGCAATTTGCGCTGTGCATTGAGCGCGGTGCGCAGGAAGGTCATATTGCCGACACCTGGAATTTCGACAGGATACTGGAAAGCCAAGAACAGGCCCGCGGCGGCGCGCGCCTCGGGTTCCATCTCAAGAATGTCTTCCCCTAACAAGCTGGCAGAGCCGTCAGTGACACGATACCCATCGCGTCCCGACAGCACATAGGACAAGGTTGATTTGCCCGAACCGTTTGGTCCCATGATCGCATGAACCTTGCCCGCTTCCACGGTCAGGTCGACACCTTTGAGGATTTGCTTCCCCTCCTCCTCAAGTTCGACATGTAAGTTCTTGATCTCAAGCATTATCTTCTCCTTCGCGGGCAGTCGCCCTTTACCTTATTCCACCGTGACGGCTGTGCCAGAGGCGCTGACCATCAACATATTGTTAATCACTTCATAATCCAGATCGACACCGACCACGGCATTGGCACCCTGCTCGGCGGCGCGCTCTTGCATCTCGGACAGGGCCACCTCGCGCGCGCGGGCCATCTCCTCCTCATAGGCGCCAGAGCGGCCGCCGATCATATCAGTGATGCTGGCGAAAATGTCGCGAAAGACATTCGCGCCCAAAATCGCCTCCCCCACCACGATCCCGTGGTAGCGGGTGATCTTTTGGCCCTCGATGGATTGGGTTGTCGTCACGATCATCGCTTCTATCCCATCATCGCGCGCACAAGCGCCATTGCAACCCAGGCGGCCATGCCAACCAGAACCGAGGTCAGAAAAACCGACCCGCGCACCAAACCGCCCCGCTTGCCGCTGCGCGCGCGCACGGACAGGCCGATCAGTGCCCCCAGAAAAGTGCCAACGCCAATACCTGCGGTTTGATGCAAAAGTTCGGGCAACATCCGTCTATTTCCGCATAATCATTTTGGCGGAAACATGGCTGATGATGGTCGCCGCAATCGCGGCAAAGGCCGCCAGACCCGCCCCCCCTGGATGCCAGATCGAATAGGTCAAGGTCATCATCACCACCACACCAATCGCCACCAACAACGCATAGCGCGGGCGCGGCTCGCCCGCAGATAGCCAATATTTCCAGTTCATCAGCCAACACTCCCTTCTAGACTGATTGCTGCACTCCCATAGAGCGCATAATCAAAGTGTTCTTTTTGCATCATGCCTTTGCCTGCTCCCTTGACACTGAATGCGGCAATTGATCGGCATAACCATGCACCACAGCCGCATCCAAGCAGCCACGCTCAACCAAAACGGCCAGAATGGCCAAGGTCAAATCTTGGGATGCAAACACCCCATCCGACAAAATAGCCAAGTGTTTGAGCTGCTCTGTATCTAGATCGCGCAGCGCCAAAACAGACCGCACGAAAACCGCGTCAGCATCCACCCATTGGCTTTGATAGGGTCGCATCCGAATGCGGTGGCCAAATTTGCTCAAAAAGGCTTGTGGATGGATTTCCGAGAACCTGTGAAACTCAAATCCGATGCTGCGCAAAAAGGACATCTGCGCGTCAATCAAGGGCTGCCCGACATAAAGCGGGATCATGGCCACTTCGCTGATGATCGCAATCGCACGGCGCAATTTCTGCGTGCCCGATTGAAACACGTCCAATTCACCGCCCTGAATGTCGATTTTCAGCAGATCAAACTCTGGGAGGTCCGCGACATCGTCAAGGCGGCTGGTTTGAACCACAACGCGCTGCGAGATTGCGGTGGCATCATGCCAACGGCCAAGCCCATCAAGCGTATGACGATTGGGGGTCAAAAGCGAGCTAAACCCGGAATGACGACAGATTTTGAATTCCGCTGTTCCCCCATCGCCGATGGCATAGGGAAGATAGTGCTCATGGGGGCCTTTCGCCGCAACCAAGGCATCATAAGCCGCCCCGTTTGGCTCAAACCCCCAAACATCGCAAAACCCGTGATCCAAAAGCCCCTTGTATGGCGTATCGCCAAGCGGGTTCGCACCAATATCCACCACCCGCGTCAAACGCGTGGGTTTGAGCGTATCGCTCAGATATTTCGTGCGTTCCACAGCAAAACCCGCGCCCATCTTAGCCCCCTCTGGACCAAAATGACGTTGTTTGCTCTGCGCAGTCGAACGGTTTGGTGAATATCATCCAACACTCCCCTCCAGACTGATTGCAACCAATTGCTGCGCTTCCATCGCAAATTCCATGGGCAACGCCTGCAACACCTCGCGGCAGAAGCCGTTGACGACCAACGCTACCGCTTCTTCCTCGTCCATGCCGCGCGAACGGCAATAGAACAGTTGGTCGTCATCCACCTTGGATGTGGTTGCCTCATGCTCCACCCGGCTGGAATTGTTCTTCACCTCGATATAGGGCACGGTATGTGCGCCGCATTTATCGCCAATCAGCAAACTGTCGCATTGCGTGTAATTGCGGCTGTTTTTCGCCTTGGGGTGCATAGACACCTGACCGCGATAGGTGTTTTGCGCGCGCCCCGCGCTGATGCCTTTGGAGACAATCCGCGATTTGGTGTTTTTGCCCAAATGGATCATCTTGGTGCCCGTATCGGCCTGCTGCGCATTGTTGGCGATGGCGATGGAATAAAACTCCCCCTGACTATCATCACCGCGCAGGATGCAGGACGGGTATTTCCACGTAATCGCGGAGCCTGTCTCCACTTGGGTCCACATCACCTTGGAGCGATCCCCACGACAATCGGCGCGTTTGGTCACGAAATTATAAATCCCACCCTTGCCGTTTTCGTCCCCCGGATACCAATTTTGCACGGTGGAATATTTGATCTCGGCATCATCATGGGCGACCAATTCCACCACTGCGGCGTGAAGTTGGTGCGTGTCGCGCATCGGGGCGGTGCAGCCCTCAAGATAGGACACATAGGCCTCTTTATCCACGATGATCAGCGTGCGCTCAAACTGGCCCGTATTTTCAGCATTGATGCGGAAATAGGTGGACAATTCCATCGGACAGCGCACACCCGGCGGCACATAAACGAAGGAGCCATCCGAAAACACAGCCGAGTTCAACGTGGCAAAGAAATTATCCGAGATGGGCACGACCGATCCGAGATATTTTTTCACCAATTCAGGATGCTTCTGAATCGCCTCGGACATGGAGCAGAAGATCACCCCTGCCTTTTCCAATTCATCCTGAAAAGTCGTGCCGACCGAGACGCTGTCAAACACGGCATCCACCGCAACCTTGCGCGGCGCTGCTTCGGCATCTGCGCCCTCCACCCCCGCAAGCAACATCTGTTCCTTCAGCGGGATGCCGAGTTTTTCATAGGTCGCCAGAAGCTTTGGATCGACCTCATCCAGGCTTTTGGGTTTTTCCGCCATGCTTTTGGGTTTGGCGTAATAATATTGATCTTGGTAATCAATCGCCGTGTAATTCAGCATCGCCCAATCAGGCTCGGCCATCTGCTTCCAGCGTTTAAACGCTTGCAGACGCCAATCTAGCATCCATTTCGGCTCGTTGTTCTTCTCGGAGATGAGGCGCACGATGTCTTCATTCAGGCCCTTGGGCGCGAATTCCATCTCAATATCGGTTTCCCAACCGTATTTATATGCGCCACCCATTGCCTTGACGGTTTCAACGGTCTCGCGATCGACACCTTCGCGGATATCGCTGTCGAGTGCGGTCATGGGATCCCCTCCTGTTTCTTCCTGATGGGCTTGGACATTCGTCCCCCACCCCTTGGCGTTTACATCAGCGCCAAGGGACCGATTGCACGGCGCAAAACCCCTTGGCTGTTTACCCTGCCCGCGCCTTGCGCCGATCATAGGCGCTGGCCCAAGCATCCGCGAAGGCCAAAACATCGGCCTCCTGCGTATCTGGCCCCAAAGAGACCCGGATCGCGCATCCGGCCATTTGGGGGGACAGACCCATCGCCTGTAACACGGCGCTGGATTTGACCTTGCCACTGGAACAGGCCGACCCCGCGGATATCGCGAAACCAGCCAGATCCATCGCCATCACTTGGCTTTCCCCTTTCCACCCTTCCGTGACCATCAGGCTGGTGTTGGAAAGCCGTGAGACTTCTTTCCCGACAAAAATAGTCTCTTTCGCGCGATCTTCCAGTGTCTTTTCTAGAATATTTCTAAGTTTTTCCAGTCTTTTCGGCAAGCCGTTTTCAATATCTTGTATGGCCGCCTGCGCCGCACCACCAAATCCTGCAATGCCAATCAAATTTTCTGTTCCCAGACGGCTGCCCCATTTCCTGCCCGCCACCGCGAATTTGCGCCGTAACATCCAATCTGCGCCGCAAAATCAGCGCACCGATCTCTGGGGCCGCCGATTTTATGCGCCGAGATAAACGCCATATCGACTTCGACCAATCAAAGGCCAAGGGCAATTTGCCAAAGCCTTGGGTCCAGTCCGAGACAGCTGCCAAACCCGCGGGCAGGTCTTGGATGATCCCGTCTCAGAATTGGCCAGTTGCAATGTGGTGTTTTGTGGGTCTGTGACGGTGACATGGCCCTGCCCATCCACGGGCAGCTCGTCAGTGATCCATGCACGCACGGCCTCATGTTCGATCGCGCCCCCTTGAGACCCCGCCCAGACAGGGCAAGCGCGGCGGCCGGTCGCCCCAGAGACAAAGACAATATCCGCCGCCCGCGCGCCGATGGCCGCCGCGATCTGGCCGCGCGCGCTCCATCAGCGCTTTGCTGCGCGCTCCCTCTTGATGCACGGATGAGGGGTTTCCCCGCCACATCCACTGCAGCGATCATCGCATCGCGCGCCTCTGGCCTGAGCGGCATTGTGGCGTTGTGATCCAGATAGACGCGCCCCATCAGGCCCCATCCACCACGGTAAAGAGGGTCGGCACAGCGGGGCATGGGGGTCAGATCATTGCGGATCACATCCGACAGCCGTGTCTGGTGCAGATAGACATGACATGGGCGCTCAGGCTTTCCCACAGGCGGTTGGTCATGTTGTGCGCGGCTGCCCGACATACCGCCTGACGCGCCCGCCCCTTTATGCATGGCTGAGACGGTTTCTCCACCGCTGAGAAAATCTCGACAACGCGAATCTCTGCCGCGGGCTTGGCAAGCCTGTGGCCGCCGCCCGGCCCCCGCACGGAGACCCTTCAACCTTCGCGGCGCAATCGCACGAAGAGCTGCTCCAGGTAGGGCAGCGAAAGATCCTGCCGCCGTTTGGCAATATCGGCCAGTGAGGTCATCTCGCCCTCGGCCTGTAAGGCAAGATCGGCCATGGCCACCATCGCGTAGCGTCCTTTGGTGCTGAGTTTCATGCGCGCCTCCTCACCTGCAGGTGTCATCCAAAGCCAAATCCAAGCCATTTGCGTGCTCCATTCTACAGCGCATGATTGACCTTTTGATCCGTCACGCTTAACTGTGCGAGGCGCAAAGGCGCAAAATAAAAACCCGCAGCGGCGGCCGCGTTTCAGCCACGCGGTGACACAGGTTCTAGGTAGCGCGATTAGGCAGGTCAAGCGTGCCGAGAGATCGCCATAAAGATGTGAGGGGACATATATGCCTGAGGTGATATTCCAAGGTCCAGAGGGCCGTCTAGAAGGGCGCTATCATCCACAAAAGGCAAAAGATGCCCCGATTGCCATCGTGCTGCATCCCCATCCGCAATTTGGTGGCACGATGAACAACCGTGTGGTCTATAATCTGCACTACGCGTTTTATAATCTGGGCTTCACCGTGTTGCGGTTCAATTTCCGTGGCGTGGGCCGCAGCCAGGGGGAATATGATCAGGGTCAGGGCGAATTGTCCGATGCGGCATCCGCCTTGGATTATCTGCAAACGCTGAACCCCAATTCCAAACATTGCTGGGTGGCGGGGTTTTCTTTTGGCGCATGGATCGGGATGCAGCTGCTGATGCGGCGGCCCGAGATCACTGGGTTCATCTCGGTCGCACCGCCCGCGAATATGTATGATTTCAGCTTCCTTGCGCCCTGCCCTGCATCGGGCTTGATCGTCAATGGCACGGCGGATCGCGTGGCCAAACCGCAAGATACCCGCATCTTGGTCGATAAGCTGCACGAACAGAAAGGGATCACCATCACCCATGAGGAGATGGAGGGTGCAGGGCATTTCTTCGAGGATGAAGAAAGCCAGATGAACCCGATGATCGACATGGTCAAGGCCTATGTCAAACGCCGCCTGACCGAGAACACACGGTAATCCCATGAGCACGCGTCTGGCCGAGGAAATCGCGGATGCTTTGGCCCAAGAAGCCTTGCGCGTGGCCGAGGAGACAGGGGACGAACGCCTGACCGATGAGCTGTGCCAAACCATCGGCGCGCTGTCCCCCACGGTTGAGGAGGCGCTGCGAACCGCCATTCGAATGCGGATGGCAGAAAAGCGCGGCTACGATCTTTTGCGCCAAAAACGTAGGCAAGGCACACCTTAACACGTCCATAAATCTGTATACAACGGCATACAGTTCTTGCGAATCCGCGCAGATTTGCTATGTCAGGCGGCGTATTTCGTCCTGTTTCTGAGGCTGCGCATCATGACCAAGATCAAAGTTGAAAACCCCATCGTTGATATGGATGGCGATGAGATGACCCGCATCATCTGGTCGTTCATAAAGGAAAAGCTGATCCTGCCCTATTTGGATATCGATCTGCTCTATTATGATCTGGGCATCGAAGAACGCGACCGCACCGATGATGCAATCACCGTTGCCGCAGCCGAAAAGACCCGCGAGGTTGGCGTCGCCGTGAAATGCGCGACCATCACGCCCGATGAGGCGCGGGTGGAGGAATTTGGCCTCAAACGAATGTATCGCAGCCCCAATGGCACCATCCGCAACATTCTGGGCGGGGTGATTTTCCGCCAGCCGATCATCTGCAAAAACGTGCCCCGCCTTGTGCCCGGTTGGACGAAACCCATCGTTGTGGGGCGGCACGCCTATGGTGATCAATACCGCGCCACGGATTTCCGCTTCCCTGGCAAGGGCAAGCTTACGATGAAATTCGTGGGGGAGGATGGCACCGAGATTGAACATGAGCTGTTTGACGCCCCTGCCGCAGGGGTGGCGATGGGGATGTATAACCTTGATCAATCCATCATCGATTTCGCCCGTGCCAGTTTGAATTACGGGCTGAATTTGGGCTGGCCCGTCTATCTTTCGACCAAGAACACCATTCTCAAGGCCTATGATGGCCGCTTCAAGGATCTGTTCCAACAGGTCTATGACGAAGAATTCCGCGCGGCCTTTGAGGAAAAGAAAATCTGGTATGAACATCGCTTGATTGACGACATGGTGGCCTCATCCCTGAAATGGTCGGGCGGCTATGTGTGGGCCTGCAAGAATTATGATGGCGATGTGCAATCCGACACGGTGGCCCAAGGGTTTGGCTCACTTGGGTTGATGACATCGATTTTGATGACGCCCGATGGCAAAATCGTGGAATCCGAGGCCGCACATGGCACGGTGACGCGCCATTACCGCCAGCACCAAAAGGGCGAGGCCACATCGACCAACTCCGTTGCCTCCATCTATGCGTGGACAGGCGGGCTGAAGCATCGCGCAAAACTCGATGGCAATGACGGGCTGATGCGCTTTGCGCAGACCCTTGAGAAAACCGTGGTCGATACGGTTGAGGCAGGGTTCATGACCAAGGATTTGGCGCTTTTGGTGGGGCCAGACCAGAAATGGCTGACCACGCAAGGCTTCCTTGAGAAAATTGATGAAAACCTGAACAGGGCTTTGGGGGGCTAAACCCCCGCCAATATCATCGTTTGCCTTGAACGCGCCGTAGCAATGCGGCGCGTTTTTTGTGCGACAAAGCGGCCCTCCTCCCTAAGCCGCGCCCGCGCCTTGCCGTTTCCAAAGATGCGCGAACATCACCAAGGGGCCATGCCCCATATCAAAACGGAACCAGACTTAATGTTGTCACACAGCTTTCTTGCGGGGGTGATCCAATCCGATCAGGATCTTTCCCAAGCCTCACTGGCCACGCGCATCTTGATCGGTCGTTTGCGCATCGAAATCCGAAACACCCCTGCGCTTCTCAACGCGAAAATTGCGGAATTGAGCGATTTTGCCAAAGCCAATGCCTTTGCCGCCGATGATCTGGCGAAACTGACCCGTTCATAAGGATGAAATGACATGAAAAACGAAGTTTTAAGCCTTGAGGACGCATCCGCGCGCATTCTATCAGGGGAAATTCTCATCATTGCGGGCCATCCCGCCTATCTGGCGCAATTGCCCAAAGGCAATTGACCGGCGGCAGCAGCCATTATTTTGTGACCGAGACGGGCGGCGCAAAAATCGAAAACCGCCTGTTCTGCACTGGTTTTGACGCGGCCGAAGGGGCAGATATCCGCGTGATTGCCCCCGATGATCTGGACACAATCGCCACGGGCTATGCCGATGGCGGGGCCAGCCTGATCTTGATCCCCGCTTTCAGCCAAACGCATGAACGCTTTGCCATTGAAGCACCGCAAAACCCCGCATTGTTCGGGCAACCCTTGATGGGTTGGGTGGCAGGCACGGCGCTTGAGCGGATCGGTCAAGACCGCGCCATCGTCTTCAACGGTGCCACGGGGCAATCCTTAGAGGATGCCGCGGTGGTGATGCATTTGCATTTTGCCGCGAAGCTGTCCCCGCGCCTTGATATTGTGAATATCTTTGAACAGGCGGGGGACACGGCCACCAACATCATTTTCGAGCAATCAGGATTTGTGATGCGCGATGCGGTGATTAATGGCGAAAAGCGCAATCTGGCGGAATACTTG
Source organism: Roseicyclus sp. (assembly GCA_018401385.1). GTDB lineage: Bacteria > Pseudomonadota > Alphaproteobacteria > Rhodobacterales > Rhodobacteraceae > M30B80. Next base: position 3,769 of record JAGYKZ010000002.1, on the reverse strand, counting down.
CGCGCGCATAGCCGCGACACCCGCCTGCCCTTGATTGCCAATTACGGTGGCGCGCATCTCAATGTGTCGATCAAATCGGTGGATGCTGAGGCGGGCGAGGTCAGCTTCTACGCCCCTGTGCAGGAGGGCGTGGTCTATCGCCCCGCCGCTGCCCTGCCCGAGGATTGCGCCCAAGCCTTTGCGGCCCAGTTGGAGGGCAAGATCACAGGCACGAATTACAGCTGCAACTGCATCCTCAACTATCTTTATGGTGAGATGGAAGGCAAGCAGGTCGCGGGGTTCACTGGCCCGATGACCTTTGGCGAGATTGCCTATATGCTGTTGAACCAGACTTTGGTGCGATTGGAGCTGGACGCAGCCTAGACCCTATCAGGGCGGGCTGTCAGAGCAGCCCGTCCTCCATCACCCCATCGCGGCACATTTGTGCATAAAGCAGCCCCTCGCGCAGGCCACGATCCGCGACCGACAAACGATCAGTCGGCCATGCGCGCAACAGCGCCTGCAAAATCGCCGAACCAGACATGATCAAACTGTGCCGATCCCGTCCGATGCGCGGATCATTGCGCCGCCCCTCTGGCCCCAAGGCGAGATAGGTTTGGATCACCGTATCAATCTGGTCGGATGTCATGCGCAGACCGTCAACCTTGTTGCGATCATAGCGTTTCAGACCCAGATGGCTGGCGGCCACAGTCGTGACCGTGCCAGAGGTGCCAATGATCTGAAACCCTTCGCGCGCCTGATCTGCGGCATCGACATAGGGTGAAAACTTGGCCAATTGTTCCTCGAAATACCACGACATAAGCGCAAACCGTGCGCCGTCATCTTCGACATCGTCATAAAGGTCTTTCAACGTGGCCACACCGAGTGGCACCGAAATCCAATCCACCACTTTCGCGCGAGGGAAAATGGTTTCCTCCTGACCAAATCCTTGATGCAGGCGCATGATGGCGCGCGCGCTCGGACGGGGCCACGCGGGAGAGGTCAATCCATACCACCCGGTCGAACCGCCGCCAATATCCACCACCAACAGCTGTTCGGTTTTGGCTGAAACAAGCGGCGCACAGAGATCACGGCCAGTTGCGCCTCCTCCTCGGGCTTGATGATGTCCATCTGAAGCCCTGTTTCGCGCTTCCTTCACAAGGTTGAGAAACTCACCGCCATTGCTGGCGCGGCGGCAGGCCTCGGTGGCCACGATGCGCATATGGCGCACTTGGTGCTGCGCAAGTTTGCGCTGACAGATTTTCAACGCCCCAATCGCCCGCGCCATGGAGGCGCGCGATGCCGCCCTGAAGCCTCCAACCCCGCCCAAGCGTAATGGATTTTGAGAAGCTATCGACAATATGCAGATGCGTGCCTTTGGGTTGCGCAATCAGCATCTGGCAGGAATTGTGCCAAGATCCAGCGCGGCGTATAGGTCCGCAGGATCTGGCTTTTTCTGCTTGTGTGGGGCGGGTTTTGGCTTGCCATAGAATTTACGCCGCCCTTGCCCGTTTCGGTGGGGGCGATGATCTGCGATTCGTTTTCGCCCGACACCGCTTGGGTGTTCCGATTTGAATTGCGGCGTTTGCGGGCCATTTCGCCCCTCCTCTGCGCATGGTAGCGCCCACAATGCGGTGCGACAACTGCTTTCGCGCGACCAGAGCGACCAACTGGGGGCTTTGGCACATGATCTTCATGAAAATTTTGGGGGCTTCGGGCACTCGCAATGCAGGCACGTATTGGCTATGGGGTAGCTATAAGGCTGAGCAGGGCTGAATAGTGGCTGAAATTAGTCTCACACGAAGTACCGCGCCCATATGGCGGCCGCATACGAGGTAGCGAATCGCATCCCATGCCATCTGTCACGTATAATATGCGACATCCCGGCCCATGATTGTGGGCAAAGGTCGCGCCGCAGCCAAACTGCTCCTTGCCCGAGCGTTTCGAGCAGGCTACCGACCGCTGCAAGACAGCGGGGCCAAGGATGACGCCTATCTCGCCGAGTGAAGGCCGGCGTGGTGGAGGCGGAGTCGAAGGCGATCCTGCCAATATCGCACGCGTCTATGCAGACTGTCTGGATGCCGAATATGACATCGACCGCCTCAGCGTTTGATCGCGGGCGATGGGGTCGAGGCAAGTTCGATGAGCCTTGAGCGCGTGAGGGATCAATCATGGCCTTGTTAAACTTTAAAAACCAAGCGCGCCTGTCGCGCCCCACTCCTCAGATTGCAGCCTTTCAAGGCTATTCAATCGAGGTGATGCCGCGCACCGCCGAGAAGGTCGAAAATTTCCGCGCCCTGCTGCCCGAGGGCACCCGCGTCTATATCGCCCATATTGACGGCACCGAGATTGACGACATGGTCGCCACCGCCGCGCGTCTGGCGCGGGACGGGTTTGAGGTGATGCCGCATTTTCCCGCCCGTTCCATCAAAGACACGGCCACGCTGTCCGATTGGATCATGCGGTATCAGGGCGAGGCAGGTGTGACCTCTGGCCTGATCTTGGCCGGCGGCATCCCACAGGCGCATGGGGAGTTTGAAAGCGCGATGCAGCTGTTGGAAACGGGGCTGTTTGACAAGGCGGGCTTCAAACGCTTGCACGTTGCAGGCCACCCCGAAGGCAACCGCGACATTGATCCCGATGGCGGCGATGCAAATGTCATGGAGGCTTTGCGCTGGAAGCAGGCCTTTGCCGCGCGCACGGATGCGACAATGGCGCTTGCCACCCAGTTCTGCTTCGAGGCCAAGCCCGTGATCGCATGGGTCGATGCGTTGCAAGCGGCAGGCATTGATCTGCCCGTTCACATCGGCATTGCAGGCCCCGCAAAATTGCAGACCCTGATCAAATTCGCAATTGCCTGCGGTGTTGGCCCCTCGCTATCGGTGCTGCAAAAACGCGCCAAGGATGTCACGAAACTGCTGTTGCCGTTCGAGCCAGATGAGATCATCGCAGACCTGGCCGCGCATAAAGCCGCAAACCCTGATTTCGGGATTGAATCCGTCCATTTCTTCCCGCTTGGCGGGATCAAGACAAATGCCCAATGGGCCATCGACCATGGCGGCGCATCCACGCGCCCTGCCCTTGAAGGAGTATAATCCAGAATGACCCGCACGATCATTGAATCCCAAACCAAAACCACCGTCATCGGTTTTGACGAGCCGTTTTGCGTGATTGGCGAACGGATCAACCCGACAGGGCGCAAAATCCTGAACGAAGAGCTTGAGCGCGGCGATTTTTCGCGCGTGCAGGCCGATGCCATCGCACAGGTCGCTGCGGGTGCCACCGTTTTGGATATCAATTCTGGCGCGGTGTTTTCCAATAAAATGGCCGAAGATGCGCGCTATGCCGATAACAACTTTGTCGAGCCGATGTTGATGCAGGCATTGGTGGAATGCGTGCAAGAGGTGACAGATTGCCCGCTATGCATCGACAGCTCCGTGCCGGGCGCGTTGGAAAACGGTCTGGCCGCTGCGAAGGGCCGCCCGCTTCTGAACTCGGTCACAGGCGAAGAGGAACGCCTTGAATTGGTTCTGCCCTTGGTCAAGAAATACAATGTCCCTGTGGTCGCCATTTCCAACGATGACACAGGCATTTCCGAAGACCCTGATGTGCGCTTTGCCGTAGCAAAGAAAATCGTGGAACGCGCCGCGGATTACGGCATTCCCGCGCATGACATCGTGGTTGATCCTCTGGTCATGCCGATTGGCGCCATGGCCACGGCAGGGCATCAGGTCTTTACCCTTGTGCGCCGCTTGCGCGCGGAATTGGGGGTTAACACCACCTGCGGCGC
>JAGYKZ010000197.1 GCA_018401385.1 Roseicyclus sp. | reverse complement strand
CTGTCCTGCGGGCCTGGGCTTGCCTCGGGGTGATGCTGCACCGAGAAGATGGGGCGATCTTTGACGCGGATTCCGCAGTTTGAGCCGTCAAACAGACTGACATGGGTTTCGATAACGTGATCGGGCAGGGTTTGACTGTCCACAGTGAACCCATGGTTCATCGAGGTGATTTCGACCTTGCCCGTTTCCAGATCTTTGACGGGGTGGTTCGCGCCATGATGCCCGTGGTTCATCTTCACCGTTTTGGCCCCAAGCGCCAATGCGAGCATTTGGTGGCCGAGGCAAATCCCGAAGACAGGCAGATTTTTTTCAAGAATGGCACGGATCATCGGCACGGCATATTCCCCTGTTGCAGCAGGATCACCGGGGCCATTTGACAGAAACACGCCGTCAGGATTTTGCGCCAAGATGTCCTCGGCGGTGGTGTTTGCGGGCATCACGGTCACATCACAGCCCGCGCTCGCCAAGCAGCGCAGGATATTGCGCTTGGCGCCATAATCAATCGCCACCACCTTCGGGCCATCGCCCGTGCGTTTGGTATAGCCCTCAGGCCATGACCAGCGCATTTCATCCCAACGGTAAGATTGCGCGCAGGTCACATCGCGGGCCAGATCCAGCCCCTCCAAACCTTGCCATGCGCGCGCCTGTTTCAGCATCGCCTCAATGTCGAATTTCCCCTCAGGGTCATGCGCCAAGCAGACATGGGGCGCGCCCTGTTGACGGATCGCGCGGGTCAGGCGGCGGGTGTCCACGCCCCCCATGCCGATGCGCCCGCGCGCGGCCAGCCATGTTGCCAGATCCTGTTCCATCCGCCAATTCGATGGTTCGGTCGGGTCCCATTTTACAATCATCCCTGCGGCGACAGGCTCGGCGGTTTCGTCATCCTCTGCGGTGATGCCTGTGTTGCCGATATGGGGGAAGGTAAATGTCACAACCTGCCCCGCATAGGAGGGGTCGGTCATAATCTCCTGATAGCCCGTCATCGCGGTGTTAAAGCACAGCTCTGCCACGGTTTGGCCC
>JAGYKZ010000196.1 GCA_018401385.1 Roseicyclus sp. | reverse complement strand
TTCGCTTCGTAGAAGCGCTGGGCCGCTTCGGCGGCTTTGGCGGCTTTTTCTTCGGCGCGCTCTTGGGCCTTTTTGCCTGGAACAGCCTTGTTCGGGTTGTTGCGGATCTTCGCGGTCAATACGCCTGCTGCCTCAAGGAAACGGCTCACGCGGTCGGTGGGCTGCGCGCCCTGATCCAGCCAATATTGCACGCGCTCCATGTTCATTTTGACGCGATCTTCGCTGTCTTTTGCCAAAAGCGGATTGTAGGTGCCCAGTTTCTCAAGGAAACGGCCATCCCGTGGCATACGGCTGTCAGAGGCCACGATGCTGTAAAATGGACGCTTTTTGGAGCCACCACGGGCCAAGCGGATTTTCATTGCCATATTAGTCTTCTCCTTCGGTGTATGTCTGGGCGTTAGAATTAGTGCCCGTTTTCAATGTGTTGTTCATGGTGTCGGATCACCTCCTGAATGATGAACTTCAGGAATTTCTTGGCGAATTCGGGGTCGAGATCGGCCTCTTGGGCCAAACGCTCAAGCCGTGCGATTTGTTTGGCTTCGCGGTTGGGGTCGGAGGCGGGCAGATCATGTTGCGCCTTCAACGCCCCGACCGCCTGGGTGTGCTTGAAGCGTTCGCCCAGTGTATAAACAAGGATTGCGTCCAGACGATCAATTGAGGCGCGATGCGATTTTAGAATTTCGGCTGCGCGAGCTGCATCATCCGTCATTGCAGTCTCCCCCCTGACGAAAGGTTAGAATATCGCCGCGGTCATCGGTCATTTGCGGATCATGCGCAAAGCCCAGTTTATCTGCGACGCGGATCGAGGCGTGATTGTCGCGATGCACCTTGACCGTAAGGTCTGGCCCATCCCATGCCGCCAGAACGGCTTTTGCGGCCTCGGTCGCGAAACCTTGGCCTTCAAATTGCCCATCCCACAGCGTCCATGTCAGCTCAAGCGGGTCGCTCTCATCGGCTTGCATCACACCTGCATGACCGATGCCAAAGGAGTTATGAGCGATGGTATAGCGCCCAAATCCCCGT
>JAGYKZ010000195.1 GCA_018401385.1 Roseicyclus sp. | reverse complement strand
AATCGCCGTCACCTATGCCTTCCGCAAGGTGGTGGGCTATATCGGCCCCGAAGGCTGGAGCCCCGAGGGGATGCTACAGCTGCTCTCGACCGATTATAAATTCGCTGTCAGCTTTACGATCCTTCTGATCGTGCTTCTGTTCAAACCCACAGGGATCATGAAAGGAAAATCGGTATGAACCTGACACTGGATCGCAAGGCTGCCGTTCTCTTTGCGTTGGTGGCTGTGCTTTATATCGGCACCGGCTTCGTCCAATCATGGAACACCGCGCTGTCTATCCTCAATATGGGCCTGATCTCGGCCATTATGGCGCTTGGGGTGAACATTCAATGGGGCTATGCGGGCCTCTTTAATGTGGGTGTCATGGGTTTTACCGCGCTTGGCGGTTTGGCGGCTGTTCTGGTGGCCTCCGACCCTGTTGAGGGGGCTTGGGGGGCCACAGGCGGCTGGCAAATCCTGCTTGCGCTTTTGATGGGGGGCGCCACCATTGCCGCCACCATTGCACTTTGGGGCAAGATGAAGGGTCACAAGCTGCGCGGGGTGACGGTTACAGCTGTTCTGATTGTGGGCTTTTTCGTCTTCCGTGCGGTCTTTGACCCTGCTGTTGCCACGGTCGAGGCGATCAGCCCCGCCTTGTCGGGCAATATCGGCGGCCTTGGCCTGCCCATCATTCTGGCATGGCCCGTGGGTGGGTTGCTCGCCGCAGGGGCCGCTTGGATTATTGGCAAAACGGCACTTGGTCTGCGCTCGGATTATCTGGCAATTGCCACGTTGGGCGTGGCCGAGATCATCATCTATATTCTGAAAAACGAGGATTGGCTCGCGCGCGGTGTGAAAAACGTCATCGGGCTGCCCCGCCCCGTGCCTTATGAGGTTGATCTTCAAGCCAATGAGGCCTTTGTCGGCGCAATGCAAAATTTCGGCGCTGATCCCGTGACTGCATCCTCCATCACGGTCAAACTGTCCTACGCGATCCTGTTCTCCATTGTTCTGGTGACATTGATCTGGCTGACGCAGCGCGCGCTGAATTCC
>JAGYKZ010000194.1 GCA_018401385.1 Roseicyclus sp. | reverse complement strand
GCGCTGGCGAAGATATGGGTGTCTCCTCTCGCCGCAATCCTGTGCGCCTTGCCATCGCGGCTTGGGGCTGGGGCAATTATTATGGGGATGCCAAGACCAAAGGTGCCAAGCTGGATATCGCGCGCTGGAAACGCCCCTCTCCAGAAACCGCCCCAAGCCACGCCAAAGCCGCTGGCCTGTATATGATCTGCACCATGTCCAAGCATGAGGCCGAAGCAAAAGGCTGCTCTGATGCGATGATGTTCGACTATCGCGGCTATGTGGCGGAGGCGACGGGTGCGAATATTTTCTTCGTCAAAGATGGCGAAGTGCATACACCCAAACCAGATTGCTTTCTCAACGGCCTGACGCGCCAAACGGTCATCGGTATGCTGAATGAACGCCAGATCAAAGTTCATGAGCGTCATATCATGCCCGAAGAATTAGAAGGGTTTGAACAGTGCTGGCTCACAGGCACAGCCGCCGAAGTGACCCCGGTGGGCCAAATCGGGGATTACAATTTCGAGGTCGGTGCGATGGTCCGGGACATCTCGGACGCCTATGAAAAGTTGGTTCGCGCCTAAGCGCAGATAACCATCACGGCCCGCAGGATCATCTCGTCTTGCGGGCTTTTTTCATGATCTTCCTTGCATTTCACATATTTCATGCCACCATCATGAGATGGTGATGCATATTCAATCCTTCGGCGCTTCTCATATCCCCGAAAAGGTCGCTTTTGATCGTGGCGAATTGTCGGTGATCCTGTCGCTTTATGGGCGCATGGTTGCGGCAGGTGAGTGGCGCGATTATGGGATGTCTCTGCTGTCTGATGTCGCGATTTTCTCGGTCTTCCGCCGCACGGCGGAGCATCCGATGTATCGCATCGAAAAGCGCCCGAAACTGGCCAACAAACAGGGAATGTATGCGGTGATCGGAATGGATGGCCGTATTCTCAAACGCGGGCAGGACTTGCGCAATGTCTTACGGGTTTTGGAGCGAAAATTGATCCGCGCAGTCGACGAATGACGCGCCGCTACTCGATCAAGACGTGCTTGCGCGCTGTGATCTCCC
>JAGYKZ010000193.1 GCA_018401385.1 Roseicyclus sp. | reverse complement strand
CGCCGCATCGTCCATCGCAAAGGCATTTGGGGGCGGCATCGCGTGCGATACACCCGCCTGTAGATAAATCTGGCTGGCCTGACGGGCCACATCAGCCTCGGTTTCGAGATAAATATTCTTGGGCGCCCAACGGATGCCATCCCATGCGGGTTCGCGCGCATGACACATGGAGCAATTCCCGATCACCGCATAATAGGCCTCCTCAAACCCATCAGCGGCCACCATATGCGCCTCGGCCGCGCTGAGGGGGCGACTGGCCGCTTCGTCATAGGTCATGGTGTTGCGCGGGACCGACAACCACGCGATCACAATCATCAGCAAAACCGTCACCGCCCATGTCCAATGCGGCCCCTTGCCCGTGGCGTGCATCGTGTTGAAATAATGGCGAATGGTCACCCCTGTCAGGAAAATCAAGCTGGCAATGATCCACGAATATTCACTCGCAAAGGCGAGCGGATAGTGATTGGACAGCATCAAGAAGATCACAGGCAAGGTGAGATAATTGTTATGGGTCGAGCGCAGCTTGGCGATCTTGCCATATTTCGCATCAGGCGTGCGCCCCGCCTTGAGATCGGCCACCACAATCCGTTGGTTTGGCATGATCTGGAAAAACACGTTTCCCGTCATGATTGAGGCGGTAAAGGCCCCCAGATGCAAAAGCGCCGCGCGCCCAGTGAACACCTGATTATACCCCCAAGACATCACCACAAGGATCACAAAAAGGATCAGCATCAGCGCGGTTGGATTTTCGCCTAAGGGGGATTTGCACAGCTGGTCATAAAGCACCCAGCCCAAGGCCAGAGAGCCACCAGAGATCAAAATCCCTTGCCACAAGGTCAGGTTGGCCTTGCTTGGGTCCAGCAAGAACAACTCCCCCCCGACCCAATAGACGATCATCAACAAGGCCGCGCCCGAAACCCACGTGATATAGCTTTGCCATTTGTGCCAGATCAGATGTTCGGGCATATTTTCGGGGGCGACCATATATTTCTGGATGTGGTAAAAGCCACCGCCATGCACCTGCCATTCTTCGCCATGTGCGCCAATCGGCA
>JAGYKZ010000192.1 GCA_018401385.1 Roseicyclus sp. | reverse complement strand
GGCTGCGGATGTTCATAAGCGGAGGCGGATTTGGTCAGCTTGCCCGTTTTGTAATCCACATAATGGTGGCCTTGGCTGGGGCCATCTATCCCGTACGCCCAGTGAAGCCCTGTGTTGAACCATTGCGGGCTGTTTGGCGCGGCCATCTGGCGCGCCAGCATCAGCTGCATTTCTTCGAAATAGGCGCGCGCATCAGATTCGGCGGTGAAATAGCCGCCTTTCCAGCCCCAATAAGCCCATGCCCCCGCCAAGCGGCGGAACACCTGCTTGGCGGATGTTTCACCCACGATCCGTTGATCTTCGGGCAATTCGGCCAAGGCGGCTTCATCTGGCACATGGCGCCACAGGAATTCGGGCACGCCCTTTTCCTTCACGGGCTTCAGCCGTGCGGGAACGCCCGCTTTGCGGAAATATTTCTGTGCAATCACGTCTGAGGCAACTTGGCTCCACGATGTGGGAACCTCTAAATTGTCCAATTTAAATACAACGGTGCCGTCAGGATTGCGAATTTCAGATGTTGTGGTTGTGAATTCCAGATCTGCGTAAGGATCTGACCCGTCGCGCGTGAACCTACGTTCGATTTTCATGGCTGCCTCTTTTGTTACTAGCCCTGTTCCAATTAACGCGGCCTGCCAGCGTCTTACGCGCTCTGACCGTCTTCTTGCGCGGGATACCCTTCCGCCCATCAACACATATGTCGCGCGCTGCTCGGAAAGCTTCGCCTGACACATATGGTTGAGGAACTGCCCCGCACCGAGAGCCACTACATATTGTGGTGATCTTCTCAGCCCCCACAACCTGACGTAGGGACGCATATTTGGTCAATCGGTTTTTTTGCAAATTTACAAAATTTTTTGTCTTGAATTCTCGGCAATTTATCATGCGGGTTTGTGGGCTGTGATTCACGACAGCCCGGCTACAGCCCAAGGAATATGAAAGAATTGTTACAACCCGTGCAGTTACAGGATGAAGCGCAAGACATTGATGAACCAAAGGCCCAGAATGGGGTCATGGCCCAAAAACAGTCGGTGATAAAATTAAGACCACAAAATATAGTATAAGATA
>JAGYKZ010000191.1 GCA_018401385.1 Roseicyclus sp. | reverse complement strand
CATAGGCCGACACTTCGCCCAAAACCGCGCGCAGCCCGAATCCTTCACTGGCATCGTAGGATGCGGTCTTGATACGGCCATCATCAAAAACCAAAGCTTCGGAGCGTTTGCGCTCCAAAAACAGCTCGCCATCCTCGGCCCCGTCAAGGGTTGCGCGCAACAGTCGCAGGGTGGCTTCCTGATCGAGAGAGGTCTCGAAGGGGCGAAAGCTTTGGACAGGATCGGACACGCAAATTCCTTTCAATATTGGGCAGTTGCATGATTTGCGCTGCATTCTGCCACAGGGCCTGAGCCGTGTTCATGCACCTTCAAATGATCTGTATCAAGTTATCATGGGGTGAGACATTTTTATCCAATGTCTTGTATTGTAACACTCTATATGGTTCTTGCAGCAATGAACGCAACGGGATGTCACGGACCTTAACAGGCATTCTGACAAAACAGGACGACATGATAATGGCACTTCGTAGTAAGCTCTCAAGCCTTTGGGCTGCACCTGTGGCAACACTTGCCCTGACGGGCGGCGCATCTGCGCAGGCGTTGCGCGATGGTCTGGATATCATCGGCGCCCCGCATTTGGGCGGCATCAATATGCAGACACCCGTGACCGAACTGGCGCAGGATATCCGTATGTTGGACAATCTGCTGTTGGTGATCATCACGGCGATTGTGATCTTCGTGACGGCCTTGTTGGTCTATTCGGTGATCCGTCACAACCGCCGCAGCAACCCCAAACCCGCGACCTTCACCCATAATCGCAAGATCGAGATTATCTGGACCGTGGTGCCGATGGTGATTTTGTTCGTGATCGGTGGTTTCTCGCTGCCTGTTCTGTTTAAACAGCAGACCATCCCTGATGGCGAGGTGATCATCAAGGCCACGGGTTACCAGTGGTATTGGGGCTATGAATATCCGCAGCATGACATCGTGTTTGACAGTTTCATGTTGGCCGAGGATGAATTGGCGGATTACGGCTTTACCCGTGATGAATATCTCTTGGCGACAAACACCGCGATGGTTGTGCCAACTGGGCGCGATGTGGTGGTGCAAGTGACCGCTGCGGACGTGATCCATT
>JAGYKZ010000190.1 GCA_018401385.1 Roseicyclus sp. | reverse complement strand
CATTAATCTTGTCGCCTATATGCTGGCCCCTCTCTCCACGCCTTTGGGAATATCAAAAACCACATTGACGGCAGCCGCGGTGATCCCTGTGATCGGGCTTGTCTGGCTTGTGATCAACCGACTGCGCCGTCACATCGAATGAGGGCTTGCGCAGGGTTTATGCGCTGATCTAGGCTGACGCGCATGAACACGACCGCCCCTTTGATCGACCCATTTGCTCGCGCGATTTCCTATCTGCGCGTATCCGTCACGGATCGCTGCGATTTCCGCTGCGTCTATTGCATGGCCGAGAATATGACATTCCTTCCCAAGGCCGAGCTTTTGTCCTTGGAGGAGTTGGACCGCCTCTGTTCCAGTTTCGTCAATCTCGGTGTGAAAAAACTGCGGATCACAGGCGGGGAGCCTTTGGTGCGCCGTGGCATCATGACCTTTTTCGAGGCGATGGGACGGCATCTGGAAACAGGCGCGCTTGATGAGTTGACCCTCACCACCAATGGCAGCCAACTCAGCCGCTTTGCGCAGCCGCTTTATGATTTGGGGATGCGGCGGATCAATGTCTCACTTGATACGCTGAAGGATGACAAATTCGCCGCCATCACCCGTTGGGGCCGCCTGCCCCAAGTCCTTGCGGGGATCGAGGCCGCCCGCACCGCGGGTCTGCGCGTTAAAATCAATGTGGTTGCGCTCAAAGGGTTCAATGAGGATGAGCTGTTCGACATCCAATCCTGGTGCGCACAGCACGATATGGACCTCACCTTTATCGAGGTGATGCCCATGGGGGATCTGGGCAATGAAGACCGCCTTGATCAATATTGGCCCCTGTCGGATTTGCGTGCGCGTCTGGCCACGCGCTTCACCCTGACCGATCTGGCCGAGCGCACAGGCGGTCCTGCGCGCTATGTCCGCCTCGAAGAGACAGGGCAGAAAATCGGGTTCATCACGCCGCTGACGCATAATTTCTGCGAAAGCTGCAACCGCGTGCGCCTGACCTGCACCGGCGAATTGTTCATGTGTCTCGGACAGGAAGACAATGCCGACCTGCGCTCTGCCCTGCGCAACCACCCGAGCAGCGACGCCCC
>JAGYKZ010000019.1 GCA_018401385.1 Roseicyclus sp. | reverse complement strand
GATAAGCCCGATGCGGAGCCTGACCGCGCCCTCAACGAATGTTTTGATCTCTTTGCCTCGCTGGGTGCGAGTGACGAACAGCTGGATTTCCCGCATCTTTACGCTTCGGGGCGCTCTGGTTGGGCGGATACATCGTTGGAGGGGCCGCGCAAGGGTTTGACCGCGCTGTTTGAATTGGTGATGCGGCATGTCCCTGCCCCACGTCAAATTGCCGAGCGCAGCGCACCATTTCGGATGTTGGCGACCACGCTTGGCTCTGATCCATTCATCGGGCGCATTTTGACGGGCCGTGTCGAGAGCGGCACCCTGAAGCCCAATGAAACGGTCAAGGCGCTGTCGCGCGATGGCACCCAGATCGAAAGCTTTCGTGTGAGCAAAATTCTGGCCTTCCGTGGTTTGGGGCAGCAACCGATTGATGTGGCCGAGGCGGGCGATATCGTGACGCTTGCGGGCATGACCAAGGCCACCGTGGCCGATACCATCTGCGCGCCCCAAGTGACCGAGGCGATCCCCGCGCAACCCATTGACCCGCCCACCATCACGGTCACCTTCGGCATCAATGACAGCCCCCTTGCAGGGCGCGAGGGCAAAAAGGTGCAAAGCCGTGTAATCCGCGAACGCCTGATGAAAGAGGCGGAGTCGAATGTGGCGATCAAAATCACCGACACCCCCGGTGGCGAGGCCTTCGAGGTTGCAGGACGTGGCGAATTGCAGATGGGTGTTTTGATCGAAAATATGCGCCGCGAGGGATTTGAATTGTCCATCTCCCGCCCACAGGTGTTGTTCCGCGAGGAAGGCGGACAACGGCTAGAGCCGATCGAAGAGGTCACCGTGGATGTGGATGATGAATATGCAGGCGCGGTGATCGAGAAAATCACAGGCCCCCGCAAAGGCGATCTGGTAGAGATGAAGCAGAATGCCGGCAAGACCCGGATTGTGGCCCATGTGCCATCGCGCGGGTTGATTGGGTATCACGGCGAATTCCTGACCGATACCCGCGGCACAGGCGTGCTGAACCGCGTGTTTCATGAATGGGCACCGCATAAAGGGCCGATTGCTGGCCGCCGCGCGGGCGTTCTGATTTCGATGGAAGATGGGGAGGCCGTGGCCTATGCCCTGTGGAACCTTGAGGAGCGGGGGCGGATGTTCATCGGCCCTCAGGAAAAGGTTTATCAAGGCATGATCATCGGCGAGCACAGCCGCGACAATGATCTGGAAGTAAACCCTCTGAAGGGCAAGAAACTGACCAATGTGCGCGCTTCAGGCACCGATGAGGCGGTGCGCCTGACCCCGCATATTCAATTCAGCCTCGAGGAGGCCATCGCCTATGTCGATGATGATGAATTGGTCGAGGTCACACCCAATTCGATCCGCCTGCGCAAGCGTTTCCTTGATCCGCATGAGCGCAAACGCCAGTCACGCGCAGCAAGCTAATATAGAAAAAAGCCCGCCATTTCGGCGGGCTTTTGCTTATTCGCTTTTGCCCTTTGGCAATAATTGGTCCATGCTGATGGAGGGCTGCGCACATCCCGCCTCGCCCACGACCTTGGAAGGAACGCCAGCAACCGTGGTGCAATCAGGCACCTCGTGCAGAACGACCGAACCCGCCGCGATGCGCGAGCAATGGCCAACACGGATATTGCCCAAAACCTTGGCACCTGCGCCAATCAACACACCATCCCCAATTTTTGGGTGGCGGTCTTCTTCCTCTTTGCCCGTGCCACCGAGGGTGACCGAATGCAGCATCGACACATTATCCCCCACCACGGCCGTCTCACCGATGACAATCGAATGGGCGTGGTCGATCATGATCCCCTGTCCAATTCGCGCATTGGGATGGATATCCACACCGAACAGTTCCGATGTGCGCATTTGAATGAAATAGGCAAAATCGCGCCGCCCCTGTAGCCACAGCCAATGCGCCAGACGATACGCCTGCACCGCTTGGAAGCCTTTGAAGTAAAGCAGCGGTTGGATGAACCGATGGCAAGCGGGATCACGGTCTGTGACCGCAACAATATCTGCCCGCGCCGCCGCACCAAGATGCGGATCACTGCGATAGGCTTCATCCGCGATCTCGCGCAATATCTGTTCGCTCATCTCGCTTGAGGCAAGTTTCTGTGCAATCCGATAGGCCAGCGCCGCTTCAAGGGATTTGTGGTGCAAGACGCAGCCATGGATCAGACCACCAAGCAACGGCTCCGCTGCAATCGCCGCCTCTGCCTCCCGCAAAATACGATCCCAAACAGGATCAAGCTTGGTTGGTTTTGGATGTGTCTGGGCCATAGCCTGCCTCCATCACGCATATTTAGAGGCATTATATAGCATCTATAGCCCATTTGGAAACCCAATGCTGTGTCAAATTTGATGCGCGTCACACAGGGTCAGGCAGGGACAACGCGATGAAATGGGCGACCAAACGCAGGCTACCGCCCGAAAACACGCCCCCCTCAGCGGTCAAGGCCAAAGGCGTTGCAGACCAGTAAACAAAAGGGTTCTGCGGCCCATTCAGCCATGAATTTTCAATCAAGGACAAGCCCGTGCCAAAGCGTTGCGGATCATCGGGTGCGCCGATGGCCCAGGATGTCAAGCTGCCCGTGATGGCCGATGTCACGCGCCCCGTCACACCTAAGCCGATACTGCGTTCGGGAAACAGCGCCTCCGTGGTTACGGTGTTGCCTACGGTCAGCGTAATATCCAAAGTCACTGAGTGGACATCCACCCCGCCGCCAAAGGCCCGTGTGCTGGCCGGTGCAGCGCGCCAATTTGTGCCATCAAAAACCAAACGCGCGCCTGTTGGGATCAGACAGGCCTGCCACCCCGTTGCAGGTGTGATGAATTCCCATCCGCCATTGGTGAAAAGGGCAAGCTTGCCCGCGGCATTGGCAAATCCCTCTGCAGGGGTCGCGCCATTTGACCAAATCAACTTGCGCTCACCCGCCACGAATTTCGGCCGCCGATCTGGGGGAGAGCACGCCAAAATCCCGCTTTCTCCCTTCACCATAACAGCAATCGCTTGGTCATAGGTTTCCCCAACCAAGGCCACGCGGCGCGCGCGGCCGCGATCGCGCGGATGCGCCCCCTCCACTTGGGCGCGCACCCATTCCGATCCGGCGCGGGTTTTCCCCGCGCCGCGACCGCCCATGATCACCCATGTTTTCCAGTCCCCCTCAGTTATGCGCTGATGGGGCAAGGCCCAAAAGTCAAAAACATAGGGTAAGGCGGCTTGCGCCTCAGGACTTAGCCCATCAAGAAACGTCCTGATCTCCTCCTGCGGCTGCAAGGCAAGCCAAGCGGCAGAAAATCTCGTCTCGGGCGCGCACGAGGTCAAATTCCCCTGGGCGTGCGCCATTGGTTGCGGCTTCAAGCTCATCCAGCTTGCCCTCCAATGCCAAAGCTTGGATCAATACAGAATTTAGCGCCCGCAAATCCTTGATCAGCGTGTCGCCTGATTTGTTTTGCGATGCCTTAAGATCTGCCACCGCATCGGCCAAAGTGACCCGCGCGGTTTCAAATGCGTCTCTGGCATCAGCCAACATCAAAACACGCTTGCCGCGTGCGTCTGATTTATGTGTCATGAAAATTCCCGATAATGGCTTAAATGAAAAAGCCCCCGAGAATGCGAATATAAAAAAACGGTCAAACCGCAGCTGCGGCAGACCGTTTACCCAATTCGTCCAGCATGGCATAATCCCTACATGAGACCGCGCGCTCTGTCAAAATATTTATTGTAAACGATTGGTTAATGGCGCGCGCACGCAATTCCCAATTCTTCATAAATTCACAGGATGAGTTGATATGTGTCAATTTATTCTGACATAACACCTGTCACGCTGCCTGCAACTTAACCGCAGGGGTCAGATCATGCGCATTCTCTTTATCCATCCCAATTACCGATCAGGCGGTGCCGAGATTGCAGGGAATTGGCCACCCGCTTGGGTCGCTTATCTGACGGGCCATCTGCGTCAAGCAGGGTTTGATGATATCCACTTCATCGATGCCATGACCCATGAACTCAGCGATGATGCCGTGGCCGAAAAAATTGCCGAACTTCAGCCCGATGCGATTGGCGTCACCTCCATCACCCCTTCCATTTACAAGGCCGAAGAAATCTTGCGCCGCGCCGCCGAGGTCGCCCCGAATGCGGTGCGGATCTTGGGCGGCATTCACGCGACTTTCATGTTCAAACAGGTGCTTTCCGAGGCGCCATGGATTGACGTGATTGTGCGTGGCGAGGGCGAGGAGATCGTGGTCAATCTGATGCAGGCCATCGCCAAGGGCCGCTATCCGCAGGATCGCAAACGTATTCACGGCCTCGCCTTCCGCGAGGGCGATGAGATTGTCGCCACCCAAGCGGCCCCCACGATTAAAAATCTGGACGCAATCAAACCAGATTGGACCATTCTGGACTGGGCCAAATATATCTACATCCCCCTAGGGACACGCGTGGCCATTCCCAACATGGCGCGCGGCTGTCCCTTTACCTGCTCTTTTTGCAGCCAATGGAAATTCTGGCGCGATTACCGCGTGCGTGATCCCAAATCCGTGGTCGATGAAATCGAAGATTTGGTGGAAAATCATGGCGTTGGATTTTTCATCCTTGCCGATGAGGAACCCACGATCAACCGCCGCAAATTCATCGAATTTTGTGAAGAATTGATCAAACGCGACCTGCCGCGCCGCGTGCAATGGGGCATCAACACCCGCGTCACCGACATTTATCGCGACCGCGAGCTGCTGAAATTCTACCGCAAAGCGGGCCTTGTCCATGTCAGCCTCGGAACCGAGGCCGCAGCACAAATGAAATTGGACCGCTTCAACAAGGAAACCAAGGTCGAAGAAAACAAAACCGCGATCCGCCTTCTGCGCGAGGCTGATATCTTCACCGAGGCGCAATTCATCGTGGGGCTTGATAATGAAACCCCAGAAACGCTTGAGGAAACCTTCCAAATGGCATGGGATTGGCAGCCTGATCTGGCCAATTGGGCCATGTATACCCCGTGGCCCTTCACCCCTCTGTTTCAGGAATTGAAGGATCAGGTCGAAATCTTTGACTTCTCCAAATACAATTTCGTCACTCCAATCATGAAGCCTGCCGCGATGGAGCGGGGCGAATTGCTTGATGGCGTGATGAAGAATTATCGCCGCTTCTATATGCGCAAGGCGCTGTTCCACTACCCATGGCGCGGCACAGGCTACAGGCGGCGCTATTTGCTCGGATGCCTCAAGGCCTTTCTCAAAGCAGGAGTGCAGCGCAGTTTTTATGACCTGGGCAAAGCAGGCTATTGGGGCCCACAAACCAAGAAAACCGTGGATTTCCAATTTGACGAAAGCCGCACCTTGGCCCCTGCCCAAATTGCCGACTGGGAGGCCGCCGCAGACCGTGCCGCCCGTGCCAAGGAACGCCGCGAAGCCGTACGCGACCAGATGAAGGCGCGCAATCGGGATCACAGCGATAATCAGCCCCCCGATTTGGGCCGCGCAGAGGGCAAAACAGCGGAGGATGTCTAAATGCCCACAGATGCCCTCATTGGACCGAATGCGATTTTGCAATTGATCCCCGTTCTGGATCGCGCCCTTGGTGAAGGCGCGCGCAAATCCCTGTTCACGGCGCTTGATACCCCCGTGCCCTCAGGCGATCACATGATCCCCGAACAGGATGCCGCCCGCATCCACCAAGGCTTGCGCAGCACTTACCCACAACAGGCCGCTGGCCTCTCCGCGCAAGCGGGGCGCGCGACTGCCGATTACATCATCACCCACCGTATCCCCGCCAAGGCACAGATCCTCATGGGGTTTTTGCCCGCCAATCTTGCCGCCCGCGCGCTCTCGGTGGCGATTGCGCGCAATGCGTGGACATTCGCGGGATCGGGTCGGTTTCAAGTTGTCTCCCCATGGGAATTCCAGATCAATGACAACCCCGTGATCAGCGGTGAAATCTCCGATCATCCCCTGTGTCACTGGCACGCGGGGGTGTTTGAGCGGCTTTATCGCCGCCTCGTCTGTCCAGATGTGATTTGCCGCGAAACCGCCTGTGCGGCCACGGGGACGGAGAGTTGCCGCTTCGCCTTACGCCGCGTGTGATGGGCTGACCCTCTCACGCGCGTATCAATTCGCGGAATTGGCCCGCATCTCCGCCTCGATCTCCCGCCAACGCGCAACGTTGCGGTTATGCTCCGCTAAGGTGACGGCAAAGGCATGGCCGCCCGTGCCATCGGCCACGAAAAAGATATAATCGCTGCTCTCTGGGTTGAGCGCCGCCTCGATGGACGCCCGCCCTGGATTGGCAATCGGTGTGGGTGGCAATCCATCAATCTGATAGGTATTCCAGGGCGTTACGCGGTCAAGCTCACTCCGCCGTAGGCCGCGCCCCAAAATGCCTTGCCCCTCGGTCACTCCGTAAATCACGGTCGGGTCGGTTTGCAGACGCATCCCACGATTGAGACGATTGACAAAGACGCTGGCGACCAGCCCGCGTTCATTGGGCTGCGCGGTCTCCTTTTCAATGATAGACGCAAGGATCAGCGCTTCCTCAGGGGTGGATATGGGCAACCCTTCGGCGCGTGTCTCCCACGCGGCCATCAAGATATCATCCTGACGGGCCTGCATTTGCCTCAACAACTCCCCGCGCGCCATGCCGCGCGTGGCCTCATATGTATCTGGTGCAAGCCGCCCTTCAGCGGGAATCCCATCCACCTCGCCTGTTAAGAATTCAGCCGCTTTCAATCCCTCGACAATCTGCCACGATGTCAGCCCCTCGGGGATCGAGACCCGATAAGCAATGCTTGCACCGCTTTGCGTGATGTCACGATAAATCTCAGGGATCTCCGCATCATAGGCAAAGGCGGCCAATTCCACCACCTCACCCGTGCCCGGGCTGCGCTCGACCAATCGCTGCTCGCCCGTGCCATCGATGCTTAGAATATAGGTGGCAACATAGCGGTAGACGGGGGCGGCATTTTGCGTAATCACCCCCAAAATATCCTGCATTGAGGCGCGCGCAGGCAATTCAAACGACCCCGCCCGAATGGCCCCTGCCATATCGCTATACTCTGCCCCCAATCGAAAGATGGACGGGTGCAAAATCGCCCCTGCCCCTTCCAATGCCACCGCCACTTGCGACAGCCCCGCACCGCGCGGCACCTCAAAAAAAATCGGTGCCGCCAGCGGCCCCTCTTTGGTGAATTCCCGCTGACCCCACCCGATCGCGCCAGCCACGGCGATACACAGCACAATCAGCAGGCTGAACGCATTCGCAGCCACGCTTTTCCACATATGTCAGACTTTCCCCATAATCAGACAGGCATTGGTTCCGCCAAAGCCAAAGGAATTGCTTTGCACCACATTGATCTCGCCCTTGATGGACTGATTGGCGCACAGGTTGATCGCGGTTTCAGCAGCAGGGTTATCAAGGTTGATCGTAGGCGGTGCGATTTGATCGCGAAGGGCCAAGATTGAGAATATCGCCTCAATCGCACCTGCCGCACCCAACAAATGCCCCGTGGCCGATTTTGTGGATGACATCAGCAGGGACTTCGCATGATCCCCCATCAGCCGCTCGACCGCGCCCAATTCAATCGTATCCGCCATGGTGGATGTGCCATGCGCGTTGACATAATCCACATCCGATGGTTGCAACCCTGCCCGCTTGAGGGCTGCGCGCATGGCGCGCTCGGCCCCCTCATGATCGGGCGGTGGCGCGGTGATGTGATGGGCATCGCCTGACAGGCCATAGCCCAAAATCTCGGCGTAAATGTTGGCCCCGCGCGCTTTGGCGTGTTCATATTCTTCCAACACGACCACGCCCGCGCCCTCGCCCATAACAAAGCCATCGCTGTCACTGTCCCACGGGCGGCTTGCTTTTTGGGGTTCATCGCCCCGCTTGGTCGACAGGGCCTTACAGGCGTTGAAGCCCGCGATACCAATTTCACAAATCGGGCTTTCAGCACCACCTGCGATCATCACATCCGCATCGCCCCACTGGATCAGACGCGCCGCATCCCCGATGGCGTGCGCGCCTGTGGAACAGGCCGTAACCACCGCATGGTTTGGACCACGAAACCCATATTTAATCGAGACCTGCCCAGAGATCAGATTGATCAACGCGCCCGGCACAAAGAAAGGCGATACGCGGCGCGGACCTTTTTCCTTGAGCGTAATGGATGTTTCCGCGATCGAGGCCAAGCCACCAATGCCCGACCCGATCAAAATCCCTGTGCGCTCCTGCGCGTCACGATCCTCGGGCTGCCATCCTGCATCCTTGATGGCCTGATCCGCTGCGGCAATGCCATAAAGGATGAACTCATCCACTTTGCGCTGCTCTTTCGGCTCCATGTAGAGATCAGGGTTAAACGTGCCGTTCGTGCCATCGCCGCGCTTGACCTCACAGGCATAGGTCGTGGCCAGATGGCTTGCGTCAAATCGGGTGATCGTGCCCGCCCCCGATTGGCCCGCCAAAAGCCGCGCCCATGTCTCCTCACCCCTGCTGGCCAGAGGTGTCTAAACCCGAAATCCTGTCACAACAACGCGCGCATTCTCACTGCCCTTCTCTCGTTTCGCGAAAGCTTGGACGTTGATACCCAGCGGGCCGATGATGGGCAATCACTCTCGCGGCACTCAAATGCGCCGCATTTCTAAATTTGGGTTATATTTGGCACAAAAACGGCATCGCGTTGGCGTGCCGTTCTGCCCCTTCCATCACAGCTGGCAACGCGCGGACCCATGCGCGACTTACTAACGCGTCTGTGATGAACTTATTTTGCATCCCCGAAGGGTCACTGGATCGTTTCAGCTGCATCATCAGGGATTTCGATACCGAACTCTTCTTCAAACGCCATTACCAGCTCTGACCGTATCAGGCAGATCTGCGCCAGATCGTCAATGAAGACGTTTTCCAGTCACTTTATCTCATCTACGCTCAGATGCTCGACAACAATTTCTTCACGCGACCTGCGATATCGCTCATGTTCTTTCCCTCATCCGTTTCGTGCTTAGGGTTTGTTCCCAACACCGTTTCACTGGGCCGATTTTGTTCGCTCAATCCGATCCCAATAGCCCAGATGCACCAGTATCGGAACCAGAGCCGCCGAAAGCGCCTTTCGGTGAGAAATCAGCGCCGCTATGGCATGATTGAAATAAAGGCGTGCCTCAGTCAGCCCACGACAGGGCGCAACTGTTACAGCATCGCCATGCCACCGTTGACGTGCAAAGTCGACCCTGTAACGTAGCCGCCTCTTGCGACCAGATACAGAACCGCCGCTGCGATCCTCAGGGGTGCCCATGCGGCTGCGGGGTTTTTGACGTTGATGGCGGCTTTCTGGTCCTCATTAAGCTTATCGGTCATGGATTGTTGCGATAAAACCGGAAGCCACGCAGTTCACCGTCACACCACGGCTTGCCACCTCATAGGCAAGGCTTTCGACGGTCCCACCATACCCGCCTTGGCGGCAGCATGATTGCCTTGGCGGGATTGCCCGTGGGCCCCCACAATCAGGCTGATATTGATGGTCCGCCCCCAGCGCGTTTTCATCCCATCCCGCGCAAGACCCACGGCACAGCCGCATGGTCGAGGTCCAGATTGACCTCAACACCTGCGCCCATTCATCATCCGACATTCGCATAAACAGATTGTCGCGCGTGATCCCGCATTGTTTACCAGAATATCCACGGCCCCATGGCCTCAACCGCCTGTTTCAGCGCCTCGACGGCCTCCATCAGCGGACAGGTTGCAGGGCAACACATGGGTGCGCGCGCCCAGTTCAGCCAATGCCTCAGCGGTTTTAACGCGCGTCCCAGACAGGGCCACGGTGGCCCCTGCGCCGTGGCTTACGCGCGCAATATCGGCGCCAATCCCCCAGACGCCCGTCACAACGCTGATTTCCCAGTCAAATCAAACATAAAGCTGTTCCTTATTCTTTCAGCGCGGCAATATCCGCAGCCGTTCCAATTGCTTTGGTTTCCACCACGCGCGATGCGTTTGGCCATACCAGACAGCGCCTTGCCCGCGCCAATCTCCATGTTTCCTGCACGCCATGCTCCGCCATCCAGATCCTGATTCACGCCACCACGCGGCCTGTGACCTGCGTGATCAGGTTGTCACGAATATTCGTGGGATCATCCTTCAACGCGCCGTAACATTGCCCCTAGGGGCACAATGGAGCACAATAAGCGTCATCGGCCAGCCTCGGCCATGGCATCCCGGCGGCGGGCTGCATCAGCGCACAATGAAACAGGGCAGATACGACATAACCGCCCGTTTCGCGCCGCGCCTTGGCGATCTCCACAGCGCGCTCCACCGCCGCCGCATCGCCCGAAATCTCACCCTGAGCGGGGTCATTGTCATTGGCGGCTTGGCATATTTCACCCCTGCAGCCACATCGGCCACATCGGCCACGGTGTCGAAATCCAAACCCAAAATGGCCGCCATCGCCCCCTGCCCTTTTGGGTGTTGCTTTTGCGTCATCGCCACGGATCCGCAACAGCCGTGCTGTATCGGCCACCGACAGACTGCCCGCTGCACAAAGCGCGGAATATTCCCCCAAGGAATGGCCCGCCACGAAACGGGCATAATCCTTCAGCGCGAACCCTTCGGCTTCCAGCGCGCGAACCGCCGCCATGGATGTCGCCATCAACGCGGGCTGCGCATTGGCGGTGAGGGTCAATTCCTCAATATCGCCCTCCCAAATCAGCTGCGAGAGGTTCTGCCCCAAGGCCTCGTCCACCTCCTCAAACACCGCACGCGCGGGCGCATAGCTCTGTGCAAGGTCACGCCCCATGCCGATGGTTTGCGCCCCTTGGCCCGGAAAGATGAAAGCACGGCTCATTATTGCCTCTCCCGCTTGTTTCTATCGGGCTATTGGCTACAAGATATAGGGGCAAAGGGCAATTCATAACCGCAGTTTCAACCTGATTTTAGGGATAACCCGCGCCCGCTTGCACCCTGCCCTGATCTGTGTATAAGGCGGGGAGCTTTCGCCTATTTTAACCGCAACGGCGTGATCCCTCGTGACTGATGGGGCGAAAGTGCAACGCATCGGTCTTTGAAACGCGCCCGAACAGTATCGGAGTTCTCATGCCCCTCTACGAGCATGTGATGATCTCGCGTCAGGATTTGTCCAACGCGCAAGCTGAAAGCTTGATCGAGCATTTCAGCACCGTCCTCAAGGACAACGGTGGTTCCGTGGTTGATACCGAATATTGGGGTATCAAGACCATGGCCTACAAAATCAACAAAAACCGTAAGGGCCATTATGCCTTCTTGCGCAGCGATGCCCCTTCGGACGCCGTGCATGAGATGGAGCGCCTGATGCGCCTGCATGATGACGTGATGCGCGTTTTGACCATCAAGGTTGACGCCCACGAAGACGGCCCCTCGGCACAAATGCAAAAGCGCGAAGAACGTGGCGAACGCCGCGAGCGCCGTCAATAATTAGGGAAGGACAGAATCATGGCAGCAAAACCTTTTTTCCGCCGCCGCAAATCCGACCCGTTTGACGGGGAAGACGCGCCAAAGATTGACTACAAAGATGTGCGCCTGCTTCAGCGCTATATCTCTGAACGTGGCAAGATCGTGCCTGCACGTATCACCGCCGTTTCCGCAAAAAACCAGCGCAAGCTGGCACAGGCCATCAAGCGCGCCCGCTTTCTCGCGCTGTTGCCCTATGCAGTGAAGTAAGGAGAAACCGATATGGATGTGATCCTTCTTGAACGCGTGGCCAAGCTAGGCCAGATGGGCGATGTCGTTTCGGTCAAAGACGGCTATGCGCGCAACTTCTTGTTGCCGCAGCGCAAAGCGATGCGCGCCAATGACAAAAATCTCAAGGCATTCGATGCACAAAAAGCACAGCTTGAAGCCCGCAACCTTGAGACCAAAAAAGAAGCCGAGGATTTGGCCGCACGTCTTACGGGCCAGCAATTCATTGTGATCCGTTCCGCGTCCGACTCG
The DNA here is from genome assembly GCA_018401385.1 of Roseicyclus sp. GTDB lineage: Bacteria > Pseudomonadota > Alphaproteobacteria > Rhodobacterales > Rhodobacteraceae > M30B80. The sequence continues at coordinate 20,186 of JAGYKZ010000019.1, read as the reverse complement.
GGCGCGCTCTATGGTTCCGTCACCACCCGTGACGCGGCTGATGCGGCCACGGCGGCAGGCTTTAGCGTCGATCGTAAGCAGGTCGCCCTGACCGCACCGATCAAAGAGCTTGGCTTGCACGTTGTGTCTGTCATTTTGCACCCTGAGGTCGATCTCACCATCACCCTCAACGTGGCGCGCTCAACCGAAGAGGCCGAATTGCAGGCTTCTGGCAAATCGATTCAGGAACTGGCCGCTGAAGAAGAGGCCGCTGCCGAATTCGAAATTGCAGAGCTGTTTGACGATATCGGCGCCGCACAGCTCGATGATGATGAGGATGGCGGTGCCCCTGCCCCTGCGGCAGAGGCAAGCGAAGACGGCGAAGAAACCGCCTGAACCAATCCGCATACCAAACGACAAAAAAACCGCGCTCCGATCAGGGCGCGGTTTTTTGATTTACGGCCCCGGGGGGCTCAATTGGCCCAGGTTTCCAATTCCAGCGATGCGGGGCAGCTGACGCCATTATAGGTGCCAAGCCAGACATCCACCCGACCATTCAGACTGGACTCACCCACGATATTCACCAACGGGTTCAGATTTCCGTTGCTGTCATCGTCAAAATACCATGTGCCATCGGCGCTGTTGACCAACATCACCGTATCACAGCTGGCCGTTACCTGCATCTCAAGACGATATCCCTGCATCTGACTAAGATTAAAGGAGAACTGCGGCGCAGGGGTGAACCAACCATGCCCGGGCAACCCACAGCCTGAAATATCGGTGCTGCCATAGGCGGATGCGCTGAATGTGCTTGGGGTATAAAGCTGCGGCCCGTTCAGGTCATAGCTTGGCCCCGTCAGGCCAATTGTTGGACAATTTCCCGAATTCACGGGTGCCATGGCGTTTGCTGTCCATGTCTCGAACTGGATTGTGGCGGGGCAATTCGCCCCCAATGTGCCCACCCAGACATCCACCTGACCATTCAACGCATCCTGCCCAGACAAGCGCAGCATAGGATCCAGACTTCCGTTGCTGTCATCATCGAAATGCCAAACGCCGTTGGCCGTGTTCACCAACAGCGTGGCATCACATTGGCTGTTCACTTGGATTTCCAGATCATATCCCTGCATTCCCGACAGATTCAGCGTATATTGTGGGCTGGCCGAGGTGGCCCCATTCCCCTCAATCCCGCAATTGCCCAGCATCACACCGCCTGTGGCCGTGGTGGCAAAGCTTTGCGGCGAAAACAATTGATCTCCCGTAAAGGTCAGGCGCATCCCACCTTTCTCAAACGTGGGGCAGGCCACCGCAGGGGCGCTGAACCCCAACACTATGGCCACAGCGGCCCATAAAAAACGCATCATGTTACAGTCCCTTTATGTGCCGCCTCTTGCAAAGCGTGTCAGATGATCAAACGCCCATTCACAGGACAAGCTTAGATAAGATTTACAAGATATCCATCAAAAAAAGCCCCCGACTTTCATCGGAGGCTTTTTGGATGTCATTAAAATCGGATCAAAGAAATCACTCTTCGTCCAAGGCCTCAACCGCTTTTTCAAGCTTGGCTTTGGTGGTCTCCACCTCTTTCACTTCGGCCTGTTCAAAGATGAAATCCACAACCTTATCTTCAAACAAAGGCGCGCGAAGCTGCTGCTGCGCTTGCTGATTCTTCTGAATAAATTCAAAGAAGGCGCGCTCTTGACCGGGGTATTGACGGGCTTGGTTCATCACCGCTTGGGTGAATTCCGCATCGGTCACCTGAACCTCGTTTTTCTGACCCAGTTCCGCCAAGAGCAGGCCCAATTTCACACGGCGTTCGGCCAGTTTGGTATGCTCTTTGGTTGGCTTGATCTCACCGTGGTCATGGCCCTGATGCTCGGGGTTTTCTTCATGCCACAATTGATGCGCGATCTGTGCCGCCTCCGCTTCGACAAGGCTTGGGGGCAAATCGAATTTGACCTGTTTGTCCAACTGGTCCAACAAAGCGCGCTTGGCCACTTGGCGTGCGGCGCCCGCATATTCCGCCTGCAACCGCTCCGACACTTGGCCCTTCAATGCTTCAAGGTTTTCTGCGCCGTATTTCTTGGCCAGTTCATCATCGATCGCAGCGGGGACCGCCTTTTTCACTTCTTTAATGGTGCAGTCAAATGTTGCCGCTTTACCTGCCAAATGCTCCGCGCCATATTCTGCGGGGAAGGTCACTTCGACCAGCTTTTCCTCACCCGCTTTCACACCGATGAGCTGATCCTCGAACCCGGGGATAAAACTGTTTGACCCCAGAACCAGAGGGTAATCTTCGGCGCTGCCGCCCTCAAAGGCCTCGCCATCCACCTTGCCAACGAAATCAAACACGACCTGATCGTCTTTCGCCGCCTTGCCCTTTTTGGTTTCGAAATTCTGCGCGGTTTCAGCCAGTTTCGCCAAGGTCTCGTCAATTTCCTTGTCGGTCGCGGGCACAACCATGCGCTCAAGCTTCAGCTTTTTGTAATCCACATCGGGGATCGCAGGCAGCGCCTCGTAGGACATGGAAACAACCACGTCATCGCCTTCTTTCCAGTTCTCGTTCACCATCTTCACTTCGGGCTGCATCGCGGGGCGGTCGCCTGAGCTTTCAAGATGGCTTTGCATCGCGCCATCCACGGCCTCTTGCATGGCTTCGCCCATGATCCGTGGGCCAAACTGCTTCTTCAACAGCGCCATGGGGACCTTCCCTTTGCGGAAGCCCTTCATCTCGATCTCTGGCTGCGCTTCGGTCAATTTCTCATTCACCTTGGCTTCCAATTCCGCACCTGTGATGGTGATCTCATAAGCGCGCTTCAGACCCTCGTTCAGGGTTTCGTTGACGTTCATCTGCTTTCCTCGCAATCGAAAACGGTGGCCACCCAAGGGCAGCCTGCAAAAAGGGAATTTGCGCCTTACTATTGACAGGCAAGGGGGCGTTCAACCCCGAAATGCGGGGCAAGCGCGGCTTGGGCTGCGCATTCGCGCATTTTAGGGCAAAATCACCCGTGGTTCGGCCACGCCTGTGACGTCCAGCCGTGCGTGATACAGCAATCCTTGCCGCGCATCGGGGGTGTCCATCCCCTCTTGGGCTGATGTCACATATAGATCTTGAAAATCCACCCCCCCAAAGGCGGGGCAGCTTGAATGCCGCCCATCAAGCGTGACCACGCGATCAAGCCTGCCATCGGGCGCATAGCGCGCAACACGGCCCCTGCCCCATTGCGCATTCCACACATAGCCTTCGGCATCCACGACAGAGCCGTCAGGGTTCAAATCTTCGCCCCGCAGATCAAGAAAGACGGAAATCGGCCCCTCGGGCCACCCTTCGGCATTCAGCCCCACCTGCATGATCTGTTGGTCAGGGGTCGAACAAAAATAGGCGATCTTGCCATCGGGCGAAAAGCATATCGAATTGGGAATGGTGACGGCGGCAAATAATTTACGCAGCTCGCCCTTGTAATAGCGGTAAATCGCGCCCGCCCCGTCCTCAAACGCTTTGCCCATCGTGCCGATCCAGAACCCGCCCTGATGATCCGCGCGCCCATCATTGGACCGTGTGACAGGGTTATCCGCCTCAAGATCACACAGAGGCGCGCTGTCGCCTGTCTCAAGATCAAAGACAAACAAGGCGCGCTCTGAGGCAATCAAAATGCGGCGCTCATCCACCCACCCGGCAGCAGATACCAGATCAGCGAACAGCCATTCCCGCAGCGCACCATCCTTTCGCGCGAACAGGGCTTTCTTCATAATATCAAACCATAACAACTCCCCACGCAAAGGGTGCCAAAGTGGCCCCTCACCCAGAAAATTCTGCCGTTCTGTTACCGCGCTTGCGTGAACACCCATGATCCCCCCTCAATCTGTTGCGTCACTGGGCCAATTCATGCGGCAACAGCCCCGCAGGCATATTTTGATAGCACACGGGGCGCAGAAAACGGCGAATGGCCAGTGATCCCACCGATGTCGCCCCAAAATTGGTCGAGGCGGGATAAGGCCCGCCATGCACCATCGCATCGCAGACCTCGACCCCTGTGGGGAAACCATTGGCCAAAACACGGCCCGCTTTGCGCTCCAAGATCGGCATCAGGTGCCGCGCATGGTCCAAATCGCTGTCATCCATATGCAAGGTGCAGGTCAATTGCCCCTCAAGCGCAAGCGCAATCTCCCGCATCTGGTCGAAATCCTTTGCTCGCACCACCATGCCCATGGGGCCGAACACTTCGTGACCCAGCGCGCCATTGGCCAACCAATCCGCAGCGCTCACCTCATACAAATATGGCGCCGCATCGCGATTGTCGCACATCGCGCCCAAAACCTCGCGCACAGCCTTATAAGCGCCGATGGTCTTGACCCCGCTGCGATAGGCCTCAGCGATGCCTGTGGTCAGCATCACCTGTGGTGCGGTGGCGCGCAGCGCTTCGCTTGCGGCGGCCACGAATCTATCGGCATCCGCACCATCGACCACAACCGCGATTCCGGGATTGGTGCAAAACTGACCCACCCCCATAGTTAGTGAACCCGCCCATGCCGTGCCAATGTCAGCCCCCCGCGCGGCCACAGCAGCCGGCATCAAGAACATTGGGTTCACACTGCCCAATTCGCCAAAAAACGGAATCGGATTTGGCCGCGCGGCACAAAGATCAAACAGCGCGCGCCCGCCCCGAAGCGATCCCGTAAACCCAACCGCCGCAATCAGCGGGTGCTGCACCAAAGCGGCCCCCACCTCATGCGCGCCACCATGCACAAGGCTGAACACGCCCTCGGGCATCTCGCAGGCACGGATCGCGACTAAGATCGCCTCGGCGATGATCTCCCCCGTGCCGGGATGGGCCTCATGTGCCTTGACCACCACGGGGCAGCCGGCCGCCAAGGCGCTGGCCGTATCTCCGCCCGCCGTGGAAAAGGCCAACGGGAAATTGGACGCGCCAAACACCGCGACAGGGCCAACGGGGCGTTGCATCATCCGCACATCAGGACGCGGCAGCGGCGCCCGATCCGGCAGGGCCGCATCATGGCGCAGATCCAGGTAATCGTCTTGCAGGATATGCGCGGCAAACATCCGCAACTGGCCCGTGGTGCGACCCCGTTCCCCCTCCAGACGGGCGGCGGGCAGACCTGTCTCCGCTGTGCCGATCTCGGTGATATCTGCGCCGCGCGCCTCGATCTCATCGGCGATACGATTCAGAAACGCCGCGCGTGCCGCGCGGGATGTATATCCATAATCCCAAAAGGCCCCTTCGGCCGCTTGCACCGCCGCATCCACCAAAGCCGCACTGCCTTTGGACACGGCATGGCCTGCCCCCGCAACCTGTGCCGAGGTGAACTGATCCGCACCCGCAACCCATGTGCCGGCAATCAAATGTTTTCCATGTGGCTGAAATGGCATATCCCGCTCCCCTTACCTGAAACCTGAAACCTGTTTGCGCTATCGTTACTGACCCGCGCGACAAGCTGCAAGCGATTGGCCCGCGCAAGCCTGAAATTATGTCGCGGCACATGGGGTTGAAATTCGTGCAAATTGCTTCAGAACCAAATCTGTGATGGCAATCAAATCGGGTCGCGCGCGCCTTCGTGGCCCTTGAGGGAGTTACTATTTTGAAATTTACATTCGGTTTGGCCGCTGCCATGGCCATTGCCTCCGCCAGTTCAGCCCTTGCCAGCGGCGATGCCGCCGCAGGGGAACGCATCTTTAACCAATGTGTGGCGTGCCATGTCGTCCAGAATGAAGCAGGCGAAACGCTTGCAGGGCGCAATGGCCGCACAGGCCCAAATCTCTATGGCACTGGCGGGTGGACCTGCCGGTGCCGTGGAAGGTTCCGTTATTCCTCAAGCCTCGCCGCTTATGGTGAAGCGGGCAATGTCTGGAGCGCCGAGACATTCACGGCCTATGTCATGGACCCAACCGGCTATCTGCGCGAGGCGCTTGGCGATAATGGCGCGCGCAGTGCCATGGCCTTCCGCGTGCGCAGTGCGGATGACGCGCTGAACCTTTACGCCTATCTGGAACAATTGGCGGCGCAGTAATCACGCTCCATTCCCCCCGCGCGGCTCGGCAGTGCTGCGTTGCGCGGGGGGATAAACGCCACCTTCGCGCGCCCCGCGTGATCGTTTTTCTGTCCTTGACGCGGCCGCCGCATTGGCCAAATTGGGCGCAACTGTCGCAGACTCATCCCTGTGGCACCCACAATCAAGGGCTGCAAAAATGTTGAAAGTCGGACTTCTCGGCGCAGGCCGCATTGCAGGCGTTCACGCCACCGCCATCACCGCACATCCCAAAAGCACCTTATCCGCCGTTTCGGATTTCTATCCAGAAAACGCGGAAAAACTGGCCGCGCAATACGGCACCGTGGCCCGCACAACAGATGAGATCATCGCAGACCCCGCGATTGATGCGGTTCTGATCGCAACCTCCACCGACACCCATTCCGACCTGATGGAGGCCGCCACCCGTGCGGGCAAAGCGGTGCTGTGCGAAAAGCCCGTTGACCTCAGCCTTGAGCGCGCGCGCGCGTGTCAGAACGTGGTCGATACAACGGGCCGCCCTGTGATGATCGGATTCAACCGCCGCTTTGATGCCAATTTTGGCGCGCTGAAATCCGCACTGGATGCGGGCGAGATTGGCAAGGCAGAATTGCTGTCAATCACCTCTTTCGACCCTGCCCCGCCCCCTGTCACATATGTCAAAGTCTCGGGCGGGATATTCCGCGATATGATGATCCATGATTTTGACATGGCGCATTTCATCATGGGAACTGCGCCCGTGTCGATCAGCGCGACCGCGTCTTCCATTGTCGATCCAGAAATCGGTGCGGCAGGTGATTTTGACACGGCGATTGTCACTTTGCGCTATGCAAGCGGCGCATTGGCCGTGATCAAAAACTCGCGCCGCGCCGCATATGGCTATGACCAGCGCGTGGAACTCCTCGGATCAGACGGCCTATTGCAGGCGCAAAATATGCTCGAAAACACCGTGGTCAAATCAGCCGCGCAGGGGGTCACTTCGGCCAAGCCCACCTATTTCTTCCTCGAGCGCTATATGAACGCCTACAAAGCCGAATGGGCCGCTTTCGTAACTGCATTGGAGACAGGCGGCACCATGCCGCGTTACCTTGGCAGATGGGGTTCTGGCGCTTGCCATGGCAGAGGCAGCCACAAAATCCGCCCAGACAGGTCAGCCTGTCGCCCTCGCTGACATCTAGGAAAAGGCCCAGATCATATGACCAGTTTCGCCTTGCGCGTGCAATGCAACAGCCGCCGCGGGATCGTGGCGGCGATTTCGACATTCCTTGCCGATCAAGGCTGCAACATCACCGATAGCGCCCAATTTGACGACACCGAGACGGGCAATTTCTTCATGCGCGTCAGTTTCCGTTCGGAAAACGGTCAGGGGCTTGAGGGGTTGCAAGGCGCGTTTGCCCCCGTGGCCGAAGCCTTTGGCATGGAGGCTGAATTCTTTGACGAGGCAGCCAAGCGCAAGATGGTCATCATGGTCTCGCGCTTTGGTCATTGTTTGAATGATCTGCTGTATCGCTGGCGCATCGGCGCCCTGCCCGTGGAGATTGTGGCGGTGATCTCCAACCATATGGATTACCAAAAACTGGTGGTGAACCACGATATCCCCTTTCACTGCATCAAAGTGACCAAGGATAACAAACCCGATGCCGAGGCGCGCATCATGGCCGTGGTGGAGGAGACGGGCGCAGAATTGGTGGTCTTGGCGCGCTACATGCAGATTTTGTCGGATGATCTGTGCCGCAAAATGTCAGGGCGCATCATCAATATCCACCATTCCTTCCTGCCCTCATTCAAGGGCGCAAACCCCTATAAACAAGCGTTTGAACGGGGGGTAAAACTAATCGGGGCAACATCGCATTATGTGACCACGGACCTTGATGAAGGCCCGATTATCGAGCAGGATATCATCCGCGTCACCCATGCCCAATCGGCCGAGGATTATGTCTCGCTTGGCCGCGATGTGGAGGCGCAGGTCCTTGCCCGCGCAATCCATGCCCATGTCAAAGGCCGCGTTTTCATCAATGGCGACAAGACCGTGGTCTTCCCCCCTTCGCCCGGCTCTTACGCCTCGGAACGGATGGGGTAAATCCCCGAATAGAAAGGTCCAAACCATGCCCCAATTGCAACTCAAACCCTTTGGCAGCCATGGCAAAACCCATGAGATCACCCCCGCAAGCGCAGGATGGCGCTATGTCGGCTTTTCGCTCTATCGCCTTCGCGCGAGCGAAGAGGCCGCCGAGGTCACTGGCGCAAATGAGGTGATCTTGGTGATGGTCGAGGGCAAGGCGCAGATCAGCGCCGCAGGTCAAGATTGGGGCGTGTTGGGGGATCGGATGGATGTGTTTGAGAAAACCCCGCCCCATTGTCTTTATCTGCCAAATGACAGCAATTGGTCCTTGGTGGCGCATACCGATTGCACCGTTGCGGTTTGTGCCGCCCCCGGCAAATCAGGGCATGGGGCGCGCAAAATTGGCCCAGAGGGGATCACACTGACGCAGCGCGGCGAAGGCAGCAATACCCGCTTCATCAACAATATCGCGATGGAGGCGGAGGATTACTGCGACAGCCTATTGGTGACGGAGGTGTTTACCCCTGCGGGCAATTGGTCCTCCTATCCCAGTCACCGCCATGACGAGGATGATTATCCCAATATCACCTATCTTGAGGAAACCTATTACCACCGCATCAACCCTGCCCAAGGGTTCGCGTTGCAGCGCGTCTATACCGAAGATGGCAGTCTGGACGCGGTGATGGCGGTGCAAGATCACGATGTGGTTCTGGTGCCACGCGGCCACCACCCTTGTGGCGCGCCGCACGGGTTTGAGCTGTATTATCTCAACGTAATGGCTGGCCCCTTGCGCAAATGGCGCTTCAAGGCTGACCCCGCTGTCACACATCTCATGCCCTGAGGATTTGGTGCGGGTGGAGGGACTTGAACCCCACGCCTTGCGGCGCCAGAACCTAAATCTGGTGCGTCTACCAATTTCGCCACACCCGCAACGGCTGCGTCATTAGCAGAGCACCCCACCAGATGCGAGGGGAAAACGCGCGTTTTGAGCCAAAAATCCGCGCCGCGTAACGCCTGTGTCGACCCCTGTTTTCAATTGGAAAACCGCATCGCCACATTTGCGCCACATTCATGCGGATACTGAATGCTTGAGGCAATCAAAGCGGGCAAAGACCCGCGAAAACCGCGAGCGAAACATATGACAACACCTGTAAGCCCCGTTTGGGTTTCGGGATTGCGCGATCTGGTGCGTGATCCAAATTCGGCAAAATACGCCTTTGAGACGCAGCTGGTCACGGCGGATATGTCGATCTTAACCCTCGAAGGGGCGCTTCCCGCGGCGCATCTGTATGAGGGGGATATGGTGATTACCTCGCATGGCGCCCTGCGCTTTTTGCGCCTGCGCGCCGTTCATATCCCACAGGAAATACGTCTCGTTCATGCGCCTTGCTACAGCCTTGGGCCAGATCAGCATCACCCTTGTGATTTGTTTCCAGGTCAAATGGTCAAACAGCCATCCTGTGAGATGGTTTTTGCCCGCGATTTGATCGGAAAAGGCAAAATCGGCTATCGCAACGTGCCACAGGCACGGCTTTTTGCGCTGCATTTTGCGATGGATGTCGCCGTCTATACGCAAGGCCTCGGGCTGCGCGCCGCAAAGCCTGTCACCGAACCAGTTTAAGCGCTTCGCGCACGCCATGTTTTCAAAACGATTAAATTTTATGCGCCCTGCACAAATTTCTTGCAACTGCGTCAAATTCCCTTGAGACAGACCCTTGCGCGCGGGCATTCACATTGCCCCGCCCCGCACAAAATGGTGTCACGGAAACGCAATACACGCAGGAAGGCGAGGGCCAGATGAAAAAAATCGAAGCAATCATCAAACCGTTCAAGCTCGATGAAGTGAAAGAGGCCCTTCAGGACATCGGCATCCAAGGCTTGTCGGTGACGGAGGTGAAGGGCTTTGGTCGCCAGAAAGGCCACACGGAGCTGTATCGCGGCGCTGAATATGTGGTCGATTTCCTGCCAAAAGTGAAAATCGAAGTGGTCTTGTCTGATGATTTGGTTGATGGCGCGATTGAAGCGATCATTGACGCCGCCAAGACCGATAAGATCGGTGACGGTAAGATCTTCGTTTCCACCGTGGAACAGGCCATCCGCATCCGCACAGGCGAATCTGGTGATGATGCGCTTTAGGGCGCACCTGCCACAGCAAACTGGGCATCCGCCCTTTCTCCCCAAAGACCAAATGTAAGGGAAGGTCACGATGAGCAAAGACAAGGTTCTTAAACTGATCAAAGACGAAGATGTCGCATATGTCGACATCCGTTTCACAGACCCACGCGGCAAGCTTCAGCGTCACCGTGATGTCTGATCCTGATGATGAAGATTTCTCGAAGAGGGCTTCATGTTTGACGGCTCCTCCATTTCGGGCTGGAAAGGCATCGAAGCCTCGGACATGAAATTGCTGCCCGATACAGACAGCGTCTATATTGATCCTCTACGCGGAAAACCCTTTGCGTGCATTGCAATGTGGTCGAGCCTGATACGGGCGAAGCCTATGAGCGTGACCTGCGCACACCGCCGTCAAGGCCGAGGCCTATCTGAAATCCACGGGCATTGGCGATGTTGCCTATTTCGGCCCTGAGGCAGAATTCTTCATTTTGATGATGTGAAATACGCCGTTTCGCCGCAAAAAGTATCCTATGAGATCGATGCGGCTGCGGCTGCGTGAACACGGATGCCGATTTTGAAATGGGCAACCTCGGCCATCGTGCGGGCCACAAGGGCGGCTATTTCCCGTCAACCCGATTGACGAGGCGCAAGACCTACGTTCGGAAATGCCTCGACCATGAAAAGCATCGGCATGAAGGTGGACAAGCACCACCACGAAGTGGCGACCTGCCAGCACGAATTGGGCCTGATTTCGGGACATTGACCGAGCAGGCCGACAATATCCTAAAATACAAATACATCATCCAAAACGTGGCCCATGCCTATGGCAAAACCGCGACATTCATGCCCAAGCCAATGGCGGGCGACAATGGCACTGGGATGCACGTCAATATGTCGATCTGGAAAGACGGCAAGCCCCTGTTTGCTGGTGACAAATATGCTGATCTCTCCGATGAGGCGCTCTATTTCATCGGTGGTATCCTCAAGCACGCCAAGGCGCTGAACGCCTTCACCAACCCTGCGACCAACAGCTACAAGCGCCTGATCCCCGGGTTCGAAGCACCTGTTCTGCGCGCCTACTCCGCGCACAACCGCTCTGGCTGTGTGCGTATTCCATGGACCGAAAGCCCCAAAGCCAAGCGCGTTGAGGCCCGCTTCCTGACCCATCCGCCAACCCCTATCTGGCCTTCGCGGCCCTGTTGATGGCGGGTCTGGACGGTATTCAGAACAAAATCCACCCGGGCGAGCCTTCGGATAAGGATCTTTACGATCTGCCCCCAGAAGAATTGGCCGAAATTCCAACCGTGCGCATCCTTGCGCGAAGCCTTGAAGAGCTGGAGAAGGATCACGACTTCCTGCTCAAGGGCGACGTCTTCACCAAAGATCAGATTGACGCCTACGCGGCGCTCAGAGTGGCAGGAGGTTTACGCTTTGAACACACGCCACCCAGTAGAATACAAGATGTATTTCTCCTGCTGATTGCGTGAGGCATGGATAAGAAGGGGCGCAAGCATGGCTTGCGCCTTTTCATATTCAAACCGTGTGAAACGGCGCAGCATCCGCGTGGTTTGGCGCATACGGTTTTGCGCGTGTCGTCTTGGCCGGGTCGGTTTGGCTGTTTTGCGCCTTGCGTTTTGCAACATGGTCCGTGGCTTTATCCACCCCACGCCAAATCACCCCCAACACCACCGACCGAAGCAGTCCTGTAATCAATCTATTCATGTCTCCTCACCCCATCAGGTCCCTGACAAAACAGGCCCACCAATGGCGGGCCTGTCTGATATCCTAGTCGAAAATTGAGGCAAAATCAGGCGCGTCATCCTCGAACAGCTCCGCGTCATCCTCGTCCCCATATCAAAGGGCAAGCCGCCCTCCTCCTCCTCAGGGGCCTCTGCGCCCTCATCCGGAGAGGTTCAAACCGCGTGGTCGGTTGTCTAGCAAACCCGCCTCGCGCAATTCTTTAACGCCCGGCAGATCGCGCGCGGATTCAAGGCCAAAATGGTCCAAGAAGGCGGGGTCACCACAAAGGTCACGGGCCGACCAGGTGTCATCTTGCGGCGGCCAAATTTGATCCATTCCATTTCGATCAATTGGTCAATCGTGCCGCGATTGACGGACACACCGCGAATTTCTTCGATCTCTGCACGGTGACGGGTTGATGATAGGCACAATCGCCAAGTCTCGATGGCCGCGCGGAGACGGTTGCGCGTCTCCACCGTCTCGCGGCTCATCAGGAAGCCCAAATCAGCACTCGTGCGCATGGCCCATGCGTCCCCCACCTTGACCACATTCACCCCCTGCCCCTCATAGCGGCGGCGCAGCAATTGCAGCGCTCTGCAGGGTCGCAGCCATGTGGCAGCCGCGCCTCCATCTCGCGGATGGAGACAGGTTCGGCACTGGCAAACAGCAGCGCCTCGATCATGCGTTCCTGTTCGGCCAAAGGGGGCGCGTGGAACAAGCTTTTCTCAGGCTTATGTGCTTCCGTCTCAGGGCTGTCTGTGTCAGCACTCATCGCTCGTCATCCCTTCGTTTCACCTCAATCGGGGCGAATGTCTCGGATTGGCGGATCACCAATTTACCCGCTTTGACCAATTCCAAACTGGCCGCAAATGTTGCCGCCGTGGCAGAGCGGCGCTTTTTGGGGTCCATCTCCCACCCTTCAGGCAGATAGCTGAGAATATCCGTCCACTCACCCGCATAACCAATCAGGCCGCGCATCCGCTCCAACGCCTGCTCCATCGTAAAGACGCTGTCGCGATCCATCACAAAAGGGCGGAAGTCATCACGGGTTCTGATCCGTGCATAGCCCTGCATCAAATCCAAGAGGGTCGCAGTGTATTTCACCTTGCGTGCATGGGTCACGGCCTCGGGAATGCCGCGCACGAAACGATCCCGCCCCAAACGGTCGCGCGCCATCAATTTGGCCGCACATTCGCGCATGGCGCTGAGACGTTCGAGTTGAAACGCCAGATGCGCGGCAAGTTCTTCGCCCGATGGCCCCTCCTCCTCGGGGTCAGGGGGTAAGAGAAGGCGCGATTTGAGATAGGCCAACCAGGCCGCCATCACCAAATAATCCGCCGCCAATTCAATGCGCAGCTTGCGCGCCTCTTCCACAAAGGCCAAATATTGCTCGGCCAGGTGCAAAACCGAGATTTTGCGCAAATCCACTTTTTGCGTCCGAGAGAGGGTCAGCAACAGGTCCAGCGGCCCCTCAAACCCGTCCACATCGACAATCAATGCCTCTGCCGCGCGGCGCTCGGCCACGCTGTCCCATTCCCCGGGATCCGTCAGAAGATTGTCATTTGCCGCCTCAGGTGGAAGCGCAGGGGTATCGCTCATATCGGGCCTTTTTCGCTTAGATTGCGAAGTTCGGCTTCAAGCGCGGATATGTCAAGCGCAGTGCCACGCTCACGCGCCAGAAGCGCATGGTTGGCCCGTGTTTGCGACTGCCCGTCCAGATGCCCTGAGGCGGTCACCACCTCGATCATATCGGACATCGCGCCATTGCAATGCAAGATCACATCACATCCCGCCGCACGCGCGCTGTGACAGCGCCCTGCCAAGCTTCCCCCAAGCGCGCCCATGGAAATGTCATCGGTCATCAGCAGACCCTTAAACCCAATATCCACGCGAATGATCTGCATCATCACGGGCGAGAGGGTCGCAGGAAGATGGGGGTCAATGGCCTCGTAGATAATATGCGCGCTCATCCCCATGGGCAGATCAATCAGTGGTTTGAAGGCGGCAAAATCAACACGATCCAATTCATCGCGCGGGGTTGCCACGCGCGGACAGCTGAGGTGACTGTCCACTTGTCCCAACCCATAGCCCGGCAGATGTTTCAGCACGGGCGCAACGCCCGCATCCCGCAAGCCTTGCGCATAGGCCCGCGCGAAATCGGCCACTGTTTCGGGGGTTGTGCCATAGAGACGGTTTTTCAGAACCGCATGGGTGCCATCGCGCGCCACATCGGCCAAAGGTGCGCAATTCACATCCAACCCACAGGCGCGCATCTCATGGCCAATCAGCGCCGCACGCAAGTAAAGCGCGCGCAAGGCTGTCTCGCGGTCACGGGCTGAAATCATATCCAACGGCGGCGTCCATTGCCGCCAATGGGGTGGCCCCATGCGCTGCACCCGTCCGCCCTCTTGGTCGATCAGAACAGGCGCATCCCATCCGACCGCCGCACGCAATTCCCCGCAGAGTGCGCGCAGTTGATCAGGATTTTCAATATTTCGCGCAAATAGGATAAACCCCCACGGATTGGCATCTTGGAAAAACCGCGCCTCATCCTTGCTCATGCGCGGACCTGACAGGCCCAGGATCGTGGCCGAGAACGGGGCGGGCATCTGACGCGCTTTCCTTAGCGGATCGTGGCAGGGATGCAGGCCTGCCCGAGCGCCAAAAGTGCGGTGCAAAAGCGCCGCGCATCATCCACGCCATCAAAGCCCGCCACCCGCAATCGAAAAAATTCCTGTCCACCCGAGGTGGCCGCCATAATCACGCGGGATCGACCATCGAAGAACCCATCAAACTGGCCCGCCAAACGATCCCATTCACCGCGTGCCGCTTCGACCGTATCAAAGGCCCCAAGCTGCACCACCATATCGCCCGCTTGCAAACTGGCGGGGTCGATATCGGTCACGGGGCTTGCCGCGCCATCTACAACCGTATCAGCGCCATCCTGTTCGGCGGCAGCAGGACGGATCATTTCGGGGCGCGGTTGCGGCACAGGCGAGACCGATACACCCGGCACACTGTCGGGAATAATCACCACTCGGTTTGTCTCGGTCGCAATCTGCAAAGGGGGCACAGCCCCCTCCAACACCTCGGCCAAGAGCGCCTCAATCAGCGCCTCCGTGCTTTCTGTGGCCACTGCACCCTCGTCATCCAAAGGTGCGGGCGTGGACGCATCAGGCGGCATTGGACCCATGGGTTCAACCTGTTCTGGGTTGATGATCTCTACGCCTGCCTCTTGCACGGGCATCTGCGCTTCGGGCGTAACCAAAAGCGCAACATCGGCAATCAATTCGACAGGCGGCGGGGCAAGAATGATTTGCTCGGCCACGGGTGAAGCCTCGCGACCCGCGGCAATCTCATTGACGGACAGTCCCATATGCTCCGCCTCGACCCCGCCTGGATCATCGGGTGGGATGCGCGCAGGCTGGCCGGGCGCCGCGATCAACGGCACACCCAAGGTTTCGCGCTTCATCGTTTCAACGCCCCAATAGCCGCCAAGCGCCACAAGCCCAAGAGAGACACAGGCCATCATCCCAATCACCCATTTACGAAACAGCCCGGCGCGTTCAATCTGCGCAAGACTATCGCTGATTTCAGCGGCTGACTGCGCCTGCGCGGCGGGATCTGATACCACGGGACGGGAAAGATGCGCCCATCCCTGCCCCTCTGGCGTGGCATAGCGCGCGGCATTCGTGTCGAAGGATTGCGGCGGATTGGCAAAAATCCGCGCGGGATCGGACGCATATGACGGTGCGTTGCGCCGTGCATTTCCCTGCGCGGCGATGCGCTGAAACAGTGTCGCGCTCGGGCGATCCTTTTCATATGCGGCCATACTTGCCCTTTTCCCACCGCGCCGCCCTTTGTTTTATGGGCTTATATGCGGCGATTTCCTGCTCTGCCTCTTTCCTGTGGGATGTGGGGTGCTTCGCCCCGTTACATTTTTTCCACAGGTGTTACGCCCAAGATACCAAGACCGTTGGAAATAACAACGGCTACTGCATCAATAAGCGCCAATTTCGCAGCGGTTGTGGCCAAATCATCCTTTGCAGGAAACGTATGCGGGCGCGCTGTTGCCCTTGTTCCACAGCGCGTGGAATTCGCCGCAAGATCATAAAAGAAAAACGCAATGCGGATGGGGCCTGCAGGATTGCGCTGGGCAATCTCAAATCCACACGGGGCCATTCGCCAATTTTGCGATCACAAATTCCGCCGGATCATTCACCGCATCAAGTCGTCGCAATCCGCCGCCACTCCGATTTCTTCGGCCTGCGCAGCACGGATTGAATGCGTGGCATGGGCATACGGTACATAAACATGGATTGTCCTTGATTGCTCCAGAACCTTGTCAATGTCGAAATCCACCGGCATCATTCTTGCGTCAGCATGATGAACCGCGTCACATCGCGCCCCACCGCCTCCAATTACATCGGAGAGCATCACGAAGGTGCCTGTGCCGTTTGCTCATCTTGAAGGGTTCGCCGCCTTGAAAAGGCGGCACCAATTGCGTCAGCTGATACTGGCGCGTGGCACTTTTGTTTTCAGACAGAGCAGCCACGGCGGCCTTCATCCGTTTGACATAACCGCCATGATCGGCCCTAAAATATCAATCAGCTCATCATAACCACGGCTGACCTTATCGTAATGATAGGCGATATCGGGGGCGAAATAGGTCCAAGCCCCATCCGATTTCATGATCGGGCGGTCAACATCATCGCCGTAATCGGTCGATTTAAACAAGGTTTGTTCGCGCGGCTCCCAATCCTCGGGGGTTTTGCCCTTTGGTGGCTCCAACACGCCGCGATAAATCAGGCCCTTGCCCCTCAGATCTTCAATCGCGGCCTCAATGCGCCCAGTGCCATAGAGCGATTTTTCACTAAAGAAATGATCCATCTTTACGCCAAGGCTTTCGAGATCAGCCTCGATCAGCTTCAGCATCGCGGCAATCGCGAAATCGCGCACAGGGTCCAACCATTCCCCTTCGGGGCGACCAAGGTAAACATCGCCAACGTGATCTTTCAGCGCCTGCCCCACCTCGATCAGATAATCGCCGGGATAGGTGCCGTCCTCGAAGGACACCGCTTGGCCATGCGCCTCCAGATAGCGCAAATAGACAGAGCGCGCCAAAACATCGACCTGCGCGCCACCATCATTGATGTAATATTCGCGCGTGACCTGATAGCCCGCGTAATCCAACAGGCTGGCCAAGGCATCCCCAAACACCGCGCCACGGGTGTGGCCCACATGAAGCGGACCAGTGGGATTGGCCGACACATATTCGACATTGACCCGCCGCCCCTGCCCGATATTGACACGGCCATAGGCCGCGCGCGCCTGTGCAATCCCGCGCAGCACATCGCGCCAAATCTGGGCGGACAGGCGAAGGTTCAAAAACCCCGGCCCTGCCACATCCGCAGTTTCAATCCGCGGATCGGCCATCAGGATCGGGGCCAGTGTATCGGCAATATCACGCGGCTTTTGCCCTGTGGGTTTGGCCAAGACCATCGCCGCATTGGTTGCCATATCCCCATGGGCGGCATCGCGCGGCGGCTCTACGGCGACAGTGGCGAAATCCAGCCCTGCGGGCAATGTGCCTGCGGCCACCATCTGACCCAAAGCCTCGATCACCAAGGCGCGCATTTCCGCGAAAAGCATCATGTTTTTTCTTCCTGATTGAATTGCGCCCTGCTCTATCAGGTTGCGCAACAAGGTCAATGGCAGCGGGGCTAGAAGGCCGCGCCCAAGCCCAAGTCACGGCCAAAAATCCGCCGATGGGTTTGTAGTGCAAAGCGGTCTGTCATCCCCGCGATATAGTCGCACACAAGCCGCGCAAGCGTGGTATCGTCAAGCGCTGCCCGCACTTCGCCCTGCCATTGGCGGGGCAAGTGCGCGGGATGACCCATCATATGCGGAAACAGATCATGGATCACATCGGTCACAATGCTCCGTGTTTCAATGACACGCGGCGCGCGATACATCCGCGCGAACAAAAACGCGCGCACCTCTTTGAGATCGGCAAAAATGTCTTCGGAAAACCGCACCATCGCGCGGCCTGCATGGCGAATATCCTGCGGCGTGGTGGGGTCAAGCGCGCCAAGCGCGGTGGTGGCATAGGCAATCACATCCTCGACCAATACCCCAAAAAAGCGGCGCAGCGCTTCGTGCCTGCGGCGGGTCGGATCAAGATCGGGATGGGTGCGATCCACTTCGGCAAAGCATGGCCCCACAAGGGGCAGCGCCAAAATATCGGCCACCTCAAACAGCCCCGCCCGCAACCCGTCATGCAGATCATGATGGTTATAGGCAATGTCATCCGCAATCGCGGCAATCTGCGCCTCGAGACTGGCATAGGTGGCAAGCTCCAGATCATGGCGCGCGTTATATTCGGCCAAGGCCCATGGATAAGGATCAGCCACGGGGCCGTTATGCTTGGCGATGCCCTCAAGGCTTTCCCATGTCAGGTTCAGCCCGTCAAAATCCGCATAGTGCCGCTCCAGATTGGTGACGATGCGAATGGCCTGTGCGTTATGGTCAAACCCGCCGAAAGGCGCCATCAAATCACATAGCGCGTCCTCGCCCGTATGGCCAAAGGGCGTGTGGCCCAAATCATGGGCCAGCGCAATCGCCTCGGTCAAATCCTCGTTTGCGCCAAGGGCGCGCGCAATGGTGCGCGCCACCTGCGCCACCTCGATGGAATGGGTCAGACGGGTGCGGAAATAATCGCCCTCATGCTCGACAAAAACTTGGGTTTTATGCTTGAGGCGGCGAAAACTGGAGGCATGGATGATACGGTCGCGGTCGCGTTGAAAGCAGGACCTGTGACCGCTTTCCGCCTCAGGATAGAGCCTGCCGCGACTGTCATTTGGCTTGCAAGCATAATCTGCGTGCATCATCCGCATCCTTGCCGTTTCAATGTGAGGATCTTATATTGTAAATATCACTGTTCTAACAGACCGCAATCACAGCAATTTTTGCCGAAAAGAGATGGCGATGGATTTGAACCTTCCCCCCAAAGTCACCCCGCGCGCCTTTGCGCGCTTGGCAGAGATCAACGCAGATACGCCCGCGCCAAAGGCGCTGCGCGTGGCCGTTGAGGGGGGTGGGTGTTCTGGTTTCCAATATGATATCCGCCTTGATGATCCCGCCGAGGGAGATTTGATTTTGGAGGATGAAGGACAAAAGGTGGTGGTTGATGAGACCTCACTGCCATTTTTGGCAAATGCGGTAATTGATTTTTCCGAGGAATTGATCGGCGCGCGCTTTGTGATCGATAATCCAAATGCCGCGTCTTCCTGCGGCTGTGGGATCAGCTTCTCCCTTTAAGGTATTGATTTATAAGGCCCGCGTATATGAAAGTTGCCACGTTTAACATCAACGGGATCAAAGCGCGCATTGACGCCTTGCCACAATGGCTGGACGAGGCCGCACCAGATGTCGCGCTGCTGCAAGAGATCAAATCGGTGGATGAGGCCTTCCCCCGCGAGATTTTCGAGGAGCGCGGCTATAACGTGGAAACCCATGGCCAGAAAAGCTTCAATGGCGTGGCGATCCTGTCGAAATATCCGCTTGAGGATGTGGTCCGCGGCCTGCCGGGTGACGCGGCGGACGAACAGGCGCGCTGGATCGAGGCCACCGTGGTAGGGCAAAAGGCGCTGCGCATCTGTGGACTCTACCTGCCAAATGGCAATCCCTGCCCTGGGCCAAAATATGATTATAAATTGGCGTGGATGGCGCGGATGCAGGCGCGGGTTTCGGAACTCTTGGCAGAGGAAATGCCCGTTCTCTTTGCGGGGGACTACAACATCATCCCCCAAGATGAAGATGCCGCCCGCCCTGATGCCTGGCGCGCGGATGCCTTGGCGCGTCAAACCAGCCGCGAGGCGTTTCGCAAAATCATGAACCTCGGCCTGACCGATGCGTTTCGCGCGCGGGTGCAGGGCGGTGATCACTATTCATTCTGGGATTATCAGGCGGGTGCGTGGAACCGCAATGACGGCATTCGCATTGATCACATCCTGCTTTGCCCCTATGCGGCTGATCTGTTGCAAGATGTGGGAATTGATCGCGATATTCGTGCCCGCGAAAAGCCTTCGGATCACGTTCCTGTTTGGGTCGACTTGGCCGCCTGATTTGCCAAGCAACGCGAGATAGCCTATTCGCGCCATTTGACCCCCCAAATTGGTCGAATTTATGCGCAACGCCGCCAGAGCGGCGCTTTACCCTGTGCCAAAGCGAGATCATCCAAGGAAGAGGGTTGCGATGTCTGAAA
>JAGYKZ010000189.1 GCA_018401385.1 Roseicyclus sp. | reverse complement strand
TAGGCGCGATGGATATCGTGGGGACAGGCGGCGATGGGATGGGCACGTTGAACATTTCCACCGCGACCGCCTTTGTCGTGGCAGGCGCAGGTGTGACCGTCGCCAAACATGGCAACCGCAATCTTTCGTCCAAATCTGGGGCGGCCGATGCGCTGACAGCGTTGGGGGTCAATGTGATGGTCAGCGCAGATGTGGCACAACGGGCCATCACTGAGATTGGCATCGGCTTTATGATGGCCCCGATGCATCACCCCGCGATCAAGCACGTCATGCCTGTGCGCCAGGAATTGGGATGCAAAACCATCTTCAACATCCTTGGGCCATTGACCAATCCCGCAGGGGTGACGCGGCAATTGACGGGGGCCTTTGCGATTGACCTGATTTTCCCCATGGCCGAAGTGCTGAAGGATTTGGGGTCGGAAAAAGCGTGGCTTGTGCATGGGGATGATGGCAGCGATGAGGTCTCGATCTGCGGGGCAACGCAGCTGGCCAAGCTCGAGGGGGGCACGATCACAGGCGGTGAAATTCATCCCGAAGATGCAGGCCTGCCCGTGCATCCGTTGCGCGACATCTTGGGCGGCTCCCCTGAGGAAAATGGCCGCGCCTTCGCCGCGCTGCTCGATGGGGCGCCATCCGCCTATCGCGATGCGGTTCTCTTGAATGCGGCTTGCGCGCTTGTGGTGGCGGATCACGCAGGTGATCTGCGCGCAGGGGTCGAGATGGCCCGCGACAGTATCGACAGCGGCAAGGCCAAGGCAAAACTCACCGCCCTTGCCCGCCTAACAACGGAGGCCGTATGAGCACCCCCACGATCCTAGAGACCATCAAAGCCTATAAGCTTGAGGAGATCGCGGCCGCCAAAGCAGCCACCCCCCTCAGCGCGGTTGAAGATGCAGCGCGCAACGCCCCGCCCATCCGCCCCTTTGCCGAGGCGCTGCAAGTGGCCAGCCGTGAAGGCTATGGCCTGATTGCGGAAATCAAAAAGGCCAGCCCCTCCAAGGGGTTGATCCGCGCCGATTTTGATCCCCCCGCCCTTGCGCAGGCCTATGAGGCGGGCGGGGCCACCTGTCTCTCGGTGCTGACCGA
>JAGYKZ010000188.1 GCA_018401385.1 Roseicyclus sp. | reverse complement strand
CACCCCGAACCTGACCTATGCCGCCGCCGGTGTGGATATCGACGCGGGCAACGCCCTGGTCGAGCGGATCAAGCCCCATGCCGCCGCCACAAGGCGCGCGGGCGTGATGTCGGGGCTGGGGGGCTTCGGCGCGCTGTTCGACCTCAAGGCGGCGGGCTATTCCGATCCGGTCCTCGTGGCCGCGACCGATGGGGTGGGCACCAAGCTGCGCATCGCGATTGACACGGGTGCGGTCGATACCATCGGCATTGATCTGGTTGCGATGTGCGTCAATGATCTGGTTTGCCAAGGGGCGGAGCCTTTGTTCTTCCTCGACTATTTTGCAACGGGCAAATTGGCGGTCGATCAGGCCGCGCGGATCATTGAAGGGGTTGCCGAAGGCTGCGTGCAGTCGGGCTGCGCCTTGGTTGGTGGGGAAACCGCAGAAATGCCCGGAATGTATGAAGCAGGGGATTTTGATCTGGCGGGTTTTGCCGTGGGCGCAATGGAGCGCGGCGCAAGCCTGCCTGCCCATGTGGCTGCGGGCGATGTGATCCTTGGCTTGGCATCCGATGGGGTGCATTCCAACGGCTATTCCTTGGTGCGCCGCATTGTTGATCTGTCGGGTTTGGCATGGTCGGATCCCGCCCCCTTTGCCCCTGAGATCAGCCTTGGTGCCGCGCTTTTGGCCCCGACACGGCTTTATGTGAAACCTGTTTTGGAGGCGATCCGCGCAGACGGGGTGCATGGGTTGGCCCATATCACGGGCGGCGGTTTGACCGAAAATCTGCCCCGCGTTTTGCCCGAAGGGCTTGGCGCGCGGATTGATCTGGGCGCGTGGAGTTTACCGCCCGTGTTCCAATGGCTGGCCCAAACAGGCGGGATCGAGACGCGTGAGATGCTCAAAACCTTCAACGCAGGGATTGGGATGTGCGTTGTTGTGGATGCGGCTGAGGCCGACAGCATTGCGCGGATTTTGGTGGCCGCTGGCGAAACGGTCACGCGGCTTGGTGTGGTTGAGGCGGGTTCGGGCGTGGTCTATGAGGGCGCGCTGTCGTGAAGCGGGTCGCCATCCTGATTTCAGGGGGCCCGTCTCCCTCTTGTCGTTTCTCCCT
>JAGYKZ010000187.1 GCA_018401385.1 Roseicyclus sp. | reverse complement strand
TCGTGCCAATACTGCGGATCAAAGGGCGATTTGACCTTTGACCATGTGGTGCCGCGTGCGCGGGGGGGCGTGACCAGCTGGGAAAATGTCGTGGCCGCCTGTTCGCGCTGCAATCTGCGCAAGGGGGCCAAAAGCCTACGCCAATCGGGGTTGAGCTTGCGCAAACCGCCGCGCCAACCGGGTGCGGAAGAATTGCGCAACATGGGCCGACGCTTTCCGCCCAACCATCTGCATGAAAGCTGGCTCGACTTTCTCTATTGGGACAGCGAATTGGAGGCGTGATCGCCACCGCTGGCTTGTGCTGCTTGCGCATGTTCAGGGCGCTCAAGGTGCAGGCCGCGTGACAGCGCCGTCTTGACCCGGTAACATCGCCCCAGCCCTGTTCGAAAGCGATGCACATGTCTGATCCATTCTTTCAGCCGCCCTCTGGCACCGATCTTCCGCGTTATGCGGGTGTGCCGAGTTTCATGCGGCTGCCCTATCTGCCCGCAGATCACGCGCGCCGCGCCGAGGTCGAGATCGGGATATTCGGCCTGCCGTGGGATGGGGCGACATCGAATAGGCCGGGGGCGCGGCATGGGCCGCGCGCTTTGCGCGACGCCTCGACCATGATCCGCGAGCGTAACCGCGCCACCGCGCAAGAGCCGTTCAAGACCGCGCGCATCGCCGATCTGGGCGATGTCGCGATGAGCCCGGTTGACCAAGACGAGGCCCTTGGCAATGCGCAAAGCTTTGTCGCGGGCGTGCTGGCGCAAGGCATCCGGCCCTTTATGGTCGGCGGCGATCACCTATGCACGCTGACCGTGCTGCGCGCCTTGCGCGCGGCGCGTGGTGCGCCATTTGGGCTGGTGCTGCTTGATAGTCACACCGACCTTTACCCGCCCTATTTCGGCGGTCGCACCCTGACCCATGGCAACCCGTTTCGCCAAGCAATCGAAGAGGGCTGCCTTGACCCGACGCGCTGCGTGATGGCGGGGATGCGCGGGACATCTTACAACACCGCCGATTTCGATTACGGGATCGAACGGGGCGTGCGGATCATGCCGATCGAGGAATGCATGGACCTTGGCTGGACAAAGGTCATGCAGATCGCGCGCGAAG
>JAGYKZ010000186.1 GCA_018401385.1 Roseicyclus sp. | reverse complement strand
CCCGCACTTTGGGATTGGTGTAGCTCAGGGTTGTCCAGTCGCCGTAGCGCGCGACATCCATGGCCCAAACGTCAAATCCAGGATCCCCTTGGGTGATCCAATTGGCCAGCGCCAAGCCGACACCGCCCCCTTGGCTAAAGCCTGCCATCACACCGCAGGCGGACCACATCCCCGCAAGCCCGCGAATAGGCCCGATCAGCGGGTTGCCATCGGGGGCGAAGGTGAAGGGGCCATTGATGATCTGTTTGATCCCCGCATTCGCAAAGGCGGGGAAATGTTCAAAGCCCACCTCAAGGCTGGGTGCGATACGATCAATATCGGGTTGCAGCAATTCATGGCCAAATTCCCATGGCGTGGTGCGTGTCGACCATGGCACGCAGGCCTTCTCATAGGTGCCCATAAGCATCCCACCGCGTTCTTGGCGCAAATACAGCTCGCCATCGAAATCGACCGCATGGATCACTTCACGGCCCGTTTTCGCGTTGATCTCGGCCACTTCGGGCATATCCTCGGTGATGAGATACATATGCTCCATCGCCAAGATCGGCAGCTCCAACCCTACCATACGCCCCACTTCACGCGCCCAAAGGCCGCCTGCATTCACCACGTGCTCGCAGGCAATATCGCCCTTATCGGTTTGCACTGTCCAGCCGCCCGCGCGGGTGCGCAGAATGCCTGTGACCATTCGGTGCGTTTGATAGGTCGCGCCCAATTTCTTGGCTGATTTGGCATAGGCATAGGTCACGCCTGAGGGATCAAGATGGCCATCCACCACCGTGCGCAATGCGCCTGTGAATTGGCGCGGGTCCAGCAGTGGCATCAACTCATGCGCTTCTTCGGGGGTGATCACCTCGGTTTCAATGCCCTGATAGCGGCCTTTGGCCGAGATGGATTTCAACCAATCAAATCGTTCAGGCGTGGAGGCCAACATCACCCCACCTGTCATGTGAAAGCCCGTTGCCTGACCAGACAGCTCCTCAATTTCTTTATAAAGATCAATGGTGTATTTTTGCAGCTTGGCGACATTGGGATCACCATTGATGGTGTGGCAGCCGCCCGCCGCGTGCCATGTGCTGCCGCTGGTCAGTTCCGAGCGTTCCAGCAGAACGACG
>JAGYKZ010000185.1 GCA_018401385.1 Roseicyclus sp. | reverse complement strand
CCTTCCCCGATGGCCTGATGTCGGCGGCGGCGGCGGGCGCGAAAGCGGTGATCCAACCCGGCGGCTCGATGCGCGATGACGAGGTGATCGCCGCCGCGGATGAGGCAGGTCTTGCCATGGTCTTTACAGGAATGCGCCATTTCCGTCACTAGGGGAGCCATGATGACCCGTTTAACGCTCATCGCTGCACTGTTTTGGATCATTCTTGATCAGGCCAGCAAATGGATCATGCTGTTGGTGCTTGATCTCGACCGCGTTGGCCAAGTTCTGGTGTTCCCCCCCTATCTGAATTTCATCATGGGATGGAACCGCGGCATAAATTTTGGTCTTTTTGCCGATAGCCCTGATATTTTACGTTATGCTTTGATCGTGCTGGCGGTTGGTGTGTCAATCTGGATGATTGCCATCGGACGCGACAGCCAACGCAAGATCGCGGCGATTTCGGCAGGCTCCATCGCGGGCGGGGCATTGGGCAACGCCATAGACCGATTGTATCATGGGGCTGTTGTGGATTTCCTCAATATGTCCTGCTGCGGGATCAACAATCCCTATACGTTCAATATCGCAGATATCGGGATATTTGCGGGTGTGTTCGGGTTGCTCTTGTTTTCGAATGACGAAAAGCCCAAACTGTAATCAACGCTTTGCACGGCATGGCCCTTTGTGCCATGGAGGATTTCATGAGCCATAAACCGCATATCGTGTTCGCCCTTTGCACCGTTTTGGGGCTTGCGGCCTGTTCGCAGGGCGATCCGTCCTTGATGAATTTGCGCAGCAACCAATCAGGGCCTGACGAATTCGCGGTTCTGCCCACAAAGCCTATCGAGATTCCGACCGATCTGGCCGCGCTGCCCGAACCCACGCCCGGCGGCACAAACCGCACTGATCCCACCCCTGAGGCAGACGCCATTGCGGCCCTTGGCGGGAATGCCGCGCGCGGGGGCGGGCTGACAAACAGTTTCCTTGCCCACACCACGCGCTTTGGCATCGAGGCAGGTATTCGTGACACTTTGGCCACCGAAGATTTGGCCTTTCGCCGCGACAATGACGGGCGGCTATTGGAACGGCTCTTTGGTGTGAATGTCTATTACAGCGCTTACCGTCCAATCTCTCT
>JAGYKZ010000184.1 GCA_018401385.1 Roseicyclus sp. | reverse complement strand
CGCACCAACCCGCCGCCGTGCCGGACCATGTTTTCTTGGGGCTGACACGGGGCCAAAATTTCGGCCCGCCGATCATGCGCCCCGCCGCATAGCCCGCGATATCCGTGGCGACAACCACCAGAACCAGCCAGGTCATCCAGACAAACCCAAATGTTTCGCGATGCACCAACAACCCATAGGCCGCAAAGCTGATGAGCAGGGCGAAGGGCAGATATTTTTCCCGCTTCTGTGTCAGCATGAGCAAACCCAAGAATGCGGGCAAAAACAAAACGGGCAACGCAAAGGACGGCGGCAGCACCTGGGCCACATAAAGACAGGCCATCATACCACCGCCCAGTCCCATGGCGCGGTTCAATGTGCAGCCCATCATGATGGCCAATTCCCAGACCAACACCCCCGCGATCAAAAAGATCATCGCCACATAGGCAGGACCACCCAGCCACACGGCCAACAGCCCCACCGAGGCCATCACAAGCCCCGTGATCATCCGTGGCCAGAAATCCGAAAACAGGCCTGACGATTCCGCGCTCACGCAGTAACCCCACCAAAGCGGCGCTCGCGCAAACCATAACGCGCCAGAATTTCCGCAAATTCTTGAGCGGTGAAATCAGGCCAAAGGGTGTTGACGAATTCATACTCGGAATAGGCCGATTGCCACAGCAAGAAATTCGATATCCGCGCCTCGCCGGATGTGCGGATCACCAGATCGGGATCAGGCAGAACATAGGTGTCGAGATATTTGGGAAAGGTCTCGTCCGTGATATCTGCGGGTTTGATCTTGCCTGCGGCCACGTCATGGGCCAGACGTTTGGCCGCGCGACTGACCTCATCGCGGCCACCGTAATTCAGCGCCACGGTCAAATGCAATTTGTCATTGCCCGCGGTCAGCAATTCCAGATTGTCCATCATCTCGACCAAAGATGGCTCAAGGCGGACACGATCCCCGATGAACCGCACCCGCACGCCTGCCTTGATCAACGCTTTGGTTTCGCTGGTCAGGTAGCGGCGAAACAGGCGCATCAGCCCTGCAACCTCGGCCTGGGTGCGCTTCCAATTCTCGGTCGAGAAGGCAAAAATGGTCAGATATTTCACCCCCAGATCAGGACAGGCGCGGGCAATCTCCTTAACCCGCGCGGCGCCTGCGTGATGTCCC
>JAGYKZ010000183.1 GCA_018401385.1 Roseicyclus sp. | reverse complement strand
CTCGGGCAGAAATTCGCTGACCAGTTCAAAGGCGGCATCGGTGTCGTTGATATTGTTATAGGACAGCTCTTTGCCCTGATGCTGGGTCGCGGTCGCCACGCCTGCACGGCCCGTGCCATCGGTGTAAAAGGCTGCCGACTGATGTGGGTTTTCGCCATAGCGCAAGGATTGCACCAGGCGCCCTGCCACAGCACGGCGGCGCGGCGCGAGGTCACCCAAGGCATCTGCCATCCAGTTGGATACAGCGGCATCATAGGCAGCCGTGCGGGCATAGGCGGTCTGCGCCAAGCCTTGGCGGAAGCGCAATGTTGTTTGGCCACCCTGTGCATCCAGCTCGGCCAGAAGTGCCGCGTAATCTTCGGGATCCGTCACCACGCTGACGAAGCCGTGGTTCTTCGCGGCGGCACGGATCATGGCAGGCCCCCCGATGTCGATGTTTTCCACACAATCCTCGTAGCTTGCGCCTTTGGCCACGGTCGCCTCAAACGGGTAGAGATTGACCACCAGAAGATCGATTGGCGCGATGTTATGTTCGGCCATGGCCGCTTGGTGATCTGGATTGTCGCGCAAGGCCAACAAACCTCCATGCACCATTGGGTGCAGGGTTTTCACGCGACCATCCATCATTTCGGGAAATTCTGTCACCTCGGAGACATCGCGCACCGCAAGCCCTGCCGCGCGCAAGGCTTTCGCAGTGCCGCCTGTGGACAGCAGATCAACCCCCCGTTTGGCCAAATCAGCGGCAAACTCAATCAAGCCTGTCTTGTCAGAAACGGAGATCAGGGCACGGGAAAGGGGGGCGAGATCGGTCATGGGGCTTCCTTGGCATTGCATCAATCAATCGCATGATGTCTGAGGCCCTTATCAGCCTGTAGAAAACACCATCCGATGGCGCCCCCATAATGTGCCAGCGGGGAAAAGAGAACCACCTGTTTTGTCGCGCGCGGATTTGCATGGTTTGGATCGAAGTAAACCGAAGGACGCAGTTGCAGGCGGATATCGGGGCCGGTGTGCAAAATCCACACTTGCCCATCTGGCAAAACGAAGGATGCCGCCCGCCCGCCCATGTCGATTTGGGGGGTCACATCGGGATGCAGGTGAAAATGGAGGCTAAATCGTAGCCCTTCTGGACCGCGCGCGGCCAAGCGATCTGCATAA
>JAGYKZ010000182.1 GCA_018401385.1 Roseicyclus sp. | reverse complement strand
AGCGCTGCTGAAACCCCTCAAGCCGTGCCAGCCAATCGCGGAATTCTTCGATATCAAAGGTAATTTGCGCGGCCCGCTGGTGCCGCATATCACGCAACATCCATTGACCCGTCTGCGCCGCAATTTTGCGCGACACGTAACTGTCCAACGGGTTGCGCGTCAAAATAACCTTGGCAATGCTGGTATCCGACAGCACTGCATCCACCACGCGCGGGTTGTGATCATGAAAAAACCGAAAGCCCCCCAATCGGGGCGGGTGATCGAAAATTGCTTGCATCAACCCCAGAGGATCCTCTTCCCGCCGCGCAAGATCATAGTCAAACAAGGTTTCGGTTTTTGGATGCCCCACAAAGACAGGGTTAAACACCTCCCCATATGAGCAAATGTCGGGGAATTGGTTCAGCGCCGCTTCAAGAAAATTGGAGCCAGTGCGCATCTCCCCGAAAATGACGAATCCGCGAAACTGTGACATGGATCAGCGCACCACATAGGGACGAACGGTGGAAGGTTTGGTCGTCATCATTTCCATATCATCGCTGGGAAAATCCCCCACAACATGGGCGCGCATCCCCTGATTCTTGAGGTTTTGCAGAAATTTCGCAAAACCCTTGAACTGCACCATGCGCGGCACGGTTTCCAAATGGATCGGTCCCGTGGCACTTGGCAAATGCGCCACGGCTTCGGCCAAATTTTCGATTGGATATTCCAGAAATTCGGTCAAGGACCATATTTTTACATGCGCACTGGCATGAAGCGCGCGCAGCTCTGAGATGAATTCCACCTCATTGCGCTGGAGCATGGCGGATTCATTGCGAATTTCGTCAAAATTTCTGTTCGATTTGAACAAGGGCAAGGCCCAAGCACCTGTGATCACATGAATGCGGGCATTGCTATCGGATGCGATGAAAGGTGTGATTTTTTGCCTGTCTCGGGCGCTGAACTGAAACACCTGCCGCTCGCTGCGCGCATTCCAAATCAATGCCGCCAAAAAAGCTTCGGGGTTATAGTCGCGCAGCGTGGCACTGGCGCTTAATCCACCCTTCGCAATGAGATCACCCCCCGAAAATTCGGCACGATCAGGCGCGAAAAGATGACCATGCACTTGGGCATTGCTGCGCCGTGCCAGCCAGTGATCAAAATCCTCAAACAATTCACTAAAGCCATGAAAAACGGAGT
>JAGYKZ010000181.1 GCA_018401385.1 Roseicyclus sp. | reverse complement strand
GCCCCTGCAACCTTTGGGCCAACCTCAGGCTCTTCGCGGCGCAGGGCATTGTTGCCCAAAACCTCAAACGGGTAATCACCGCCCAATTCATCGCGGAGGGTTTCATATTGCTGCACTTTTGAGGCAAGGCTTTCTTCACTCAGGTGAAAGTCATATCCACCGCGCTGTTCCAGCCGCAAATCTGTTCCGTTTGATTGAGATAATTCTGCCGCAAAATCAGCCCAGAGCGCGGCCGAGCGTTGTGACCAGCGCGCATAATGGGGCGCACCGATACCCTTGGATTGAACCCAGACCAGACCAAAATTTCCACGGCTGGCGCGAAAGCTGCCATCATCACCGTCAATCACGATCACTTTGAGACCGCGCCGGATCAGTCCCCAACCCAGAGACAGGCCTACGACGCCGCCGCCAATGATTGCGTAATCCACTTGCATGTCTGGTGCTCCTTCAGAGTAGTCACCGGGCGCGCGGGATAGCGCGCCCGGGTTGGGGATGCGTCAGTCCTGCGCGACCTGATCAAGGATCGCTTGCCCCCAATCTGCGCCGATATCTTCCAGCACAGCAGGCCATACAGTTGCACGGACATGCGCCGAAATCGCCGCAAGCTCTTCAGCGGACACTTCGGCAATCACTGCCCCCAGATCGGCAAGGCGCTGTTCATTGGCGGCCTGATCGGCTTCAGCCGCGTCCCAACGAAGGGTCTCAAAGCGTTCGGCTTCGGCCATCAGTACGGCGCGGCCAGCATCATCAAGTCCCGCTAGGCTTTCATTCGAGATGATAAGGTACCAGATCTCGAAATGGCTGTTCACAGGGATATAGGTTTTGGTCACATCGCGGAACGATGCATAGTAACCTTCAGCACCTCCCCCGATCACACCATCGACAACCCCTGTCTGAACTGCAGTAAAAGCTTCGGAAAAGGGAATAGGCGAGGGGATGAAGCCAAGCGCTTCGGCGGTCAGCTGAAACGATCGGATCGGGGGCACACGTACTTTGATCCCGTTTGGTGCGATGCTACCAGGGGCTGGATGCGCCACGTTCAGTGCAGTTCCGCCGAAATACACAGCGTATGCAGCCAGCATGGTGATATCTTGATTCTGGTATAGCTCGGCTACCGTCTCGCGGACAATGCCGCCTGGGCCATAGACGCGGCGCGCATCGTCCCATGTATCCGCAAGAT
>JAGYKZ010000180.1 GCA_018401385.1 Roseicyclus sp. | reverse complement strand
CCTCGAAAATATCCGCGCCTCCATCGCCCATCTTGTGGCCGCAGGGCGCGAGGCGCTGTTTGACGCGGAACATTTCTTTGATGGGTATAAGGCCAACCCAGATTACGCACTTGCCGCCATCCATGCCGCGCGCGATGCGGGCGCGCGGTGGATTGTGCTGTGCGACACCAATGGTGGCACGCTGCCAGATGAGATCAGCCAGATCACGCGGGCGGTGATCGCGTCGGGCGTGGCGGGGGATCGTTTGGGCATTCATACCCATAATGACACCGAAACCGCCGTGGCGGGCAGTTTGGCCGCTGTGGATGCAGGCGCGCGTCATATTCAAGGCACGCTCAATGGTCTGGGTGAGCGATGTGGCAACGCCAATCTGACCACATTGATCGCAACGTTTCTGTTGAAGGAACCCTATCGCAGCCGCTATCACATCGGGGTCACGCCTGAGGGGTTGACGGGCCTCACCCGTGCCTCGCGCCTGTTGGATGAAATCCTCAACCGTGTGCCGCAACGCCAAGCCCCTTATGTGGGCAGCTCCGCCTTTGCGCATAAGGCGGGGTTGCACGCATCGGCCATTTTGAAAAACCCCTCCACCTACGAGCATATCTTGCCCGAACAGGTCGGCAATGCGCGGGTGATCCCAATGTCAAACCAAGCGGGGCAATCCAATCTGCGCCGCCGCCTGAGCGAGGCGGGGATCATGGTGGCGGATGGGGATCCCGCGCTTGGCCACATCCTTGAAGACATCAAGGCGCGCGAGGCGGCAGGTTATTCCTATGACACGGCACAAGCCAGTTTCGAGCTGCTTGCGCGGCGCGCCCTTGGCCAGATGCCCCGCTTTTTCGAGGTAAAACGCTATCGCGTCACGGTGGAGCGGCGCAAAAACAAATATGACAAAATGGTCAGCCTGTCCGAGGCTGTCGTGGTTGTGAAAATCGGCGATACCAAAATGTTGTCCGTCTCAGAAAGCATGGATGAGACAGGATCAGATCGCGGGCCCGTGAATGCGCTGTCCAAAGCCTTGGCCAAGGATTTGGGGCCATATCAGAAATATATCGACACCATCCGTCTGGTCGATTTCAAGGTGCGCATCACCCAAGGCGGCACCGAAGCCGTGACCCGTGTCATCATTGACAGCGAGGATGATACGGGGCGGCGGTGGTCAACTGTGGGCGTTTCGGCCAA